>JBQMQE010000071.1:17853-18999 GCA_052172655.1 Burkholderiales bacterium | reverse complement strand
CAGCAGGTCGTCATACGATCCCGCGGCCGCGCTCGTACCTTGGAGAAATAGAAACATAATTGATAATATTCTCAATAGCATATAGCCAATACCTAATGTAATTTACAATGCTAGGATGGCTTGAACAGCCGGAAGAAGTTGCCAGTCGTCGCCTCCGCTACCGCTTCCAACGAGGTCTCGCGCAGACGGGCGATTTCTTCTGCCACATGTCTGACCCAGGCCGGCTCATTGGTTTTGCCGCGATGGGGTACCGGCGCCAGATAAGGGGAATCCGTCTCGACCAGCAGGCGCTCCATCGGCACCGCTTTCGCCACCTCTTTGATCGCACGGGCGTTTTTGAAGGTGACTATGCCGGAAAAGGAGACATAAAAATTCAACTCCATTGCAGCTTGCGCGAATTCCAGAGTTTCGGTGAAACAGTGCATCACCCCACCTGCTTCGTCTGCACGCTCTTCGCGCATGATGCGCAAAGTGTCCTCGCCGGCGTCGCGGGTATGGATAATCAATGGCTTGCCGCACTCGCGCGCGGCGCGAATATGCGTGCGAAAGCGCGCTCTCTGCCACTCGAGATCGCCTTCCTGGCGATAATAATCCAGGCCGGTTTCGCCGATGGCGACGATTTTCGGATGCCGTGCGCGCTCGATCAGATCATTTGCCGCCGGGCCGGCATCCTCCGCTTGATCCGGATGCACGCCGACCGAGGCAAAAAGCTGTGCATGGCCTTGCGCTAGTGCCAAAACTCTAGGGAAATCAGTAAGATTGACGCATACGCATAAGGCATGCGTTACCTGATTGCGCGCCATGCTTTCGAGGATCTGGGGGATACGATCGGCATAGTCCTCGAAGTCGATATGGCAATGTGAGTCGACCAGCATGGCGTAACTAGATTATCTCTTTGTATGCAATGAATAAATCATCGAAGAACAACCTGGCGTTCAGGGGGTGCTCTGAAATGGCGTGCAGCGAACACAATACACTATAGAAGCGCAGCAGCTTCAGCAGCGGCATGCTTTGAGCGAGCGGGCTCAGCTTCCTTTCCCAGTCGATGTTATATCGCGCATTGCCGCTGCTCGCCAGCACGATGAGATCGTAGGTCCATTTGAGCATCCAGTTCACCACCGGGCCCGGCTGCAGACGCTGGCAGAA
>JBQMQE010000071.1:4747-17843 GCA_052172655.1 Burkholderiales bacterium | reverse complement strand
AATCAGCCAAGCCCAGCGCGCTGCTCGTCGGCTGACTCAGCAGGTCGAACAGCCTGCGCCGTGTCTCTGCCTCCTCCTCCGGCAGCGCGGCGGCTTCCAGCGGGGCGTCGCCGGCGAACGCGAGCGTTGCGGGTGTGGCTTTACTGCCCTGCTCCTGCAGCCAGCGCAGCGACAACTCCCGCGCAGGCAAGGACAGCGCCAATGCATGACAGCGGCTGCGCACCGTTGCCAGCAACCGGCTCGGCTGATGCGAGACCAGCAGAAAGACCACGCCCGGCGACGGCTCCTCCAGGCTTTTCAGAAGCGCGTTGGCCGCGCCCGGATTCATGCTTTCGGCCGGGTGGATCAACACCACACGATGGCCGTGGCGATGTGAACCCACATTCAAAAAATCGCCGAGCGCGCGAACTTGATCGATCTTGATCTGCTTGCTCGCTTTTTTCCTGCCTTCCTCGACCTCTTCTCCGGCTTCGGCTTCCTCTTGCGCAGGCGCGAGCGCTTCCGGCTGAAGCAGGCGAAAATCCGGATGATTGCCGCTGGCGAACCAAGCGCATGCCGCACATGCACCGCAGGCCAAGCCCTCTTGTGCGCGGTTCTCGCACAGCAGGGACTGCGCCAGGACTTGCGCCAGATGCAGTTTGCCTATCCCCGGACGACCGTGGAACAGCAAGGCGTGCGGCAGGTGCCCATGCATGCCGGCAAGCCGATTCCATATCTCGTTTTGCCAAGGAAAATAGTTTATTGACATGCTGTTACAATAACTTGTTCAAGTGATTTACGAATTTCAGAAACCGTACGGCTGGCGTCTATGAGCTGGATTCTCTGCGGGTAGCGGGCAGCCCGCGCCAGGTACACCGAGCGTACCCGGGCGAAGAAATCCAGGTTCTCCTGCTCGAAACGGTCGGGTACCGCAGCGGCCGCCTGGCGCCTGCGACTGGCCTCTTCCACCGAAAGGTCGAAAACCAGCGTCAGGTCCGGCTGTAGGCCCTGATGCACCCAGTTTTCCAGGCTTTCTATCCTGCCCAGATCCAGCCCGCGGCCACCACCCTGATAGGCAAAAGTGGCGTCGGTAAAACGGTCGGAAAGCACCCAGATGCCCGCGGCCAGCGCCGGCAGAATCACCTGTTCCAAGTGCTCGCGCCGGGCCGCGAACATGAGCAAGGTTTCGGTTTCCAGGTGCATGGGCTGCGCCAGCAACAGCTTGCGCAGTTCTTCGCCGAGCGGCGTGCCGCCCGGCTCCCGCGTCACTATCACCTTCTTTCCTGCGGCCTCGATCCGCCCGGCGATCCAGTCCAGGTGGGTACTCTTGCCAGCGCCGTCCACGCCTTCCAGGGTAATGAATTTGCCGCGCATCCTAGCGTCTCCCCTGCCGCTGGTACTTGGCCACGGCACGCGCGTGCTCGGCCAGCGTGCGCGAGAACTCGCTCGAGCCGTCGCCGCGTGCGACAAAATACAGGGCATTGGTCTTCGCCGGGTTCAACGCAGCCCGCAGCGCGGCCTGGCCGGGCATGGCGATCGGCGTCGGCGGCAGCCCGGCCCGGGTATAGGTATTGTGGGGCGTGTCGGCAAGCAAGTCTTTCTTGCGCAGGTTGCCGTCGAATTTTTCACCCAGCCCGTAAATGACCGAGGGATCCGTCTGCAGCATCATGCCGATGCGCAGGCGATTGACGAATACCCCGCCGATCAGCGCGCGCTCGTTTGCTTGTCCGGTCTCTTTCTCGATTACCGAAGCCATGATCAGGGCCTCATAAGGATTGCGATAAGGCAGGTCGGGCGCGCGCTTTTCCCATGCCATTTGAAGCTGTTTGTCCATCGCCTTGTAAGCCCGTTTGAGTATGTCCAGATCGCTCGTTCCTTTGCCGAACACGTAAGTGTCAGGAAAGAACAGGCCTTCCGGGCTGCGCCCGGGCGCGCCCAGCCGGGCCATGATTTCGGCATCGCCGAGCAGGGCGCTGTCATGCCTTGCGTCGGGATCGGCGTCGAGCGCCGCCCGCAACTGCCTGAAGGTCCAACCCTCGACGAATACGACCTCGGCCCGGGCCACATCTCCCGCGGTCAGCTTGTCGAGCAAAGCCAGCGGCGTGATGCCGCTGCCAACCTCGTAGCTGCCGGCCTTGATCGTGCCGGACTTGCCCAGCAGGCGGCCGAGCAGAATGAATTGCCGGGCATTCAGCTCGATGCCGGATTCGACGATCTGTCGCGCCGCGCCTTTCAAGCTGCTGCCCGATTTGATCGAGAAATCCGTTGGGTCAGCACGCAGCTTCAGCGGGCTGTAGGCATACCAGCCCAAGCCTGCAGCCGCCAGCAGCGTCAAGCACAGCGCGAGGATAAAAATGCGCTTGATCCATGACCACATTCGTTTGCGAGCTTATCCGTGACGGGGTAGCTGATACTTCCAAAAGCTATAATACCTGCTTGAATTTCATATTATCACGCATACTTAAGGCTTAGCAGGCTGTTGAAATTCGCTTCCCAGTCGGAAGATAGTGGCTATGGTCAAAACAGCCTCCGAGGGCAAGCAAATTTCGGCAGCCTGTGAATTGGGGGATATAAAAGGGGGCGCGCCCCTTTTTTCAACACCCTGTCAACCCACGTCTGCAGGATACCGATGACTACTGCCTGGCAGGACTTTTTGCTCGCGCGCGGGGCCCGCATTGAGGCAGGCGCGTCGAGCCATTTCGGCGACGCCGCGGCCGAGTTGCGGGCAACGCGCGATGGCGGCATTGTTGCCCCGCTAACCCATCTGGGGCTGATCGCTTGCCGCGGCGAAGACGCGCAATCCTTTCTCCATGGCCAACTCAGCAACGACGTCGAGAAACTCGGCCCGGCGAGCAGTGAGTATGCGGCCTATTGCTCCGCCAAGGGCCGGATGCTGGCCAATTTTCTGTTGTGGCAGGAAGACCGCGCTTATTGTCTGGAACTCGCCCGCTCCCTGCTGCCCGCAATGCAAAAGCGGCTGGGCATGTTCGTGCTGCGCGCCAAGGTGAAACTGGAGGACGTTAGCGAGTCGCGCCCGATCCTTGGGCTGGCTGGCAAGGCTGCGGCTGGCGCATTGCGCGGATTATTTCCTGCGCTGCCGCAGCAAGCGCACCAACTCGTCCACGATCCTGCCCACGGCACTCTGATTGCCCTGCCCGGAGAAAGGTTTCAGCTTGTAGCAGAACTCGAATCGGCAACACGCCTGTGGGACCAGTTGGCCAATACGCTGACCCCGGTGGGCACGCCCTGCTGGCAATGGCTGGAAATCAGGAACGGCCTGCCCTTGATCACCCCCGCGACGCAGGAGCAATTCGTGCCGCAAATGGCCAACATGGAGCTGATCGGTGCGGTGAATTTCCAGAAGGGCTGTTACCCGGGGCAGGAGATCGTCGCCCGCACCCAGTACCTGGGCCAGCTCAAGCGCCGCATGATCCTCGCCCATGTTGCGGGAGAAACATCGGCGCAAGCGGGAGACGAATTGTTCAGCAGCGAGCTGGAAGCGCAGGCGAGCGGCATGGTGGTCAATGCGCAGGCAGCGCCGGATGACGGCTACGATCTGCTGGCCGTGGTGCAAACCGCCAGCATCGCGCAAGGCGTGCTGCATTTGAAATGCGCCGACGGGCCGATATTGAGCGTCCAGCCGCTGCCCTACTCGTTCCCCTAAGGCCGCCGCTATGTGCCTGATCCTGTTCGCGCATGGCGCGCACCCCGATTATCCGCTGGTGATCGCCGCCAACCGCGACGAATATTACGCACGGCCGACGGCGCAGGCAGCGTTCTGGGAGGACCAGCCGCACATCCTTGGCGGACGCGATCTGGAGTGCATGGGCACCTGGCTGGGCGTGACGCGGGCAGGCCGTTTTGCCGCACTGACCAATTTTCGCGATCCGCGCGAGCGCAAGACCGATGCCCCTACACGCGGTAAGCTGGTGAGTGGATTTCTCACTTCGGAGCGCGAGCCGCGCGAATATCTCGAGGAGGTCGCGAGACTCGCGCCACGCTACAACGGCTTCAATCTGCTGGCCGGCGACATCGACGGCGTGTACTATTTTTCCAGCCGCGCGGGCGCGGTGCAGCAGGTATCGCCGGGCATCCATGGACTGTCGAACCACCTGCTCGATACGCCCTGGCCGAAAGTGGCGCGCGGCAAGCAGCGCCTGCAGGCGCTGCTTGCGGACGAGCCGAGCGCAGAAGCGCTGCTGGACCTGCTGCATGATCGCGAACCGGCGACGGAGAGTGAACTGCCCGATACCGGAATCGGCGCGGAAATGGAACGTGTGCTGTCACCGGCGTTGATCGTGTCGGCACAATACGGAACACGCGCCTCCACCGCGGTGCTGTTCGGCGAGGACGGCAGCGTCAGTTTCAGCGAACGCACCATCCTGCGCAGCGGCGACATCGGCGCCACGGTCAGCCTGCGCTTCAGCCTCGAGCGCAGTTGAGATCGCGCTGCATGGGAACGTGCGGGATGCCTGCCTCCATGAATTCCGGCCCCGAGACCTCGAAACCGTAACGCCGGTAGAACCCGGCAGCGGAGGCCTGCGCGTTGAGGCGCGCCTTGGCATCGCCGCGGCTGCGCGCTAGTTCCACCAGCGCTTGCAGCAACAGCGCGCCCGCACCTTTACCACGGCAGTCCTGCAACACCGCCATGCGGCCGATGTGGCCATCGGGCAACAGGCGCCCGGTTCCCACCGCTCGGCCGTCGGCGGCAACGGCGAGCGCATGGTTGCAATGCGCATCCTGCCCGTCCATCTCCAGTTCCAGCGGCACTCCCTGCTCGCGTACGAACACGAGCTCGCGTATGCGGCGCGCCTCGAGGTGGGCTTCGTCCCAATTGCAGATGCGGATGACAAATGATTGCGCTGGCATGCCGGTTATAATACGCGCCTTCTTCGTGAGCGAAATATGCTGAGCCTGTGGGACGACAAGGAAGCGGCACAATACCGGACTGAACTCGAGTTGCGCGTCTACACTTCGCGCCTGCTCGGGCGCGACAAGACCCTGGTGCTGCACGGCGGCGGCAACACCTCGGTCAAGCTGGTGGAAAAGAACCTGTTCGGCGAGGACGAAAACGTGCTTTACATCAAGGGCAGCGGCTGGGACCTGGAGAGCATCGAGGCGGCCGGCTTCGCGCCGGTGCAACTCGATTACCTGCTGCGCCTGGCTCAGTTGGACGCGCTCCCGGACACGCAGATGGTCAACCAGCTTGCCACCCACATGCTCAAGACCTCCGCGCCGGCGCCCTCGGTCGAAACCATCCTGCATGCCAGCCTGCCTTACAAGTATGTCGACCACACCCACGCCGACGCAGTGCTGGCGGTGACCGACACGGCCGTCGGGGAGCGCCGCATCCGCGAAATCTACGGCGATGCCGTCGTGATCATTCCCTATGTCATGCCGGGTTTCGACCTGGCCCGCTTGTGCGCGCAGGAATATCCGCGCCAGGCCGGTGACCACACCATAGGCATGGTGCTCATGAGCCACGGCATATTTTCATTCGGCGACAACGCCAGGCAATCCTACGAGCGCATGATAGATCTCGTGGGCCGCGCCGAGGATTACCTCAAGCGCGAGCGCGCCTGGGACATCCCGACGCGCGCCCTCAGGCCGGCCCGCATAGACACGCTGCAACAGGCGCAACTGCGGCGCAAGCTGTCGGTGGCGGTGGGCGCGCCCATGATCATGGCGACGCACGCGGACGAGGAATCGCTCGCCTTCGCCCAGCGCGAAGACCTGGGCACGCTGTCGCAGCAGGGTCCGGTCACGCCCGACCACATCATCCGCACCAAGCGCGTGCCCATGCTCGGCATGGACGTGGACGCCTATGCGCGCAACTACAAGGCCTATTTCGACGAGCACGCGCCGCACGCCAAGGAGCCCAAGACCATGCTCGATGCGGCGCCGCGCATGGTGCTCTCTCCCGATTTCGGCCTGGCTGCGGCCGGCCGCAGCGCAAAAGACGCCGCCATCGTCGCCGAGTTGTATCAGCACAATATGCAGGTGATGCAGCGCGCGCAGGCACTGGGCGGCTACCGCGCCCTGCCCGCGCGCGAGTTGTTCGAGATCGAATACTGGGATTTGGAGCAGGCCAAATTGAGAAAAGGCGGCACGCCGCCGCGCTACACCGGCGAAATCGCCCTGGTCACGGGCGCGGCTTCCGGTATCGGCAGGGCTTGCGCCGAAGCCCTGCTCGCGCGCGGCGCGGCAGTGGTCGGGCTGGACATCAATCCCGCGGTCGAGACGATTTACCAGCGCAGAGATTTTCTCGGCCTGCGCTGCGATCTCACCGACGAACATGCAATCAATCTCGCGCTCGAGCGCGCGGTGATTGCCTATGGCGGCCTGGACATGCTGATATTGAATGCGGGCATATTCGCCACCAGCCGCAGGATCAGCGAGCTCTCCAGCGAGGAATGGCGCAAGGTGATGGCGATCAACCTCGACGCCAACCTGTTCCTGTTGCGCGCCTGCCATCCTTTGCTCAAGCTCGCGCCCAAGGGCGCTCGCGTGGTGGTCATCGGCTCGAAAAACGTGCCTGCCCCCGGGCCGGGCGCGGCGGCATATTCGGCGTCCAAGGCTGCGCTCAACCAACTCGCGCGTGTGGCCGCACTGGAATGGGGAGCGGACGGGATACGCATCAATTCCCTGCATCCGAACGCGGTGTTCGACACCGGCATCTGGACCGAGGAAGTGCTGGCGCAGCGCGCAAAGCACTACGGACTTACGGTGGACGAATACAAGACCAACAATGTGCTCAAGACCGAAGTCCGAAGCCGCGACGTTGCCGAACTCGCCGCCGAGATGTGCGGGCCGCTGTTCGCCAAGACCACGGCAGCCCAGGTGCCGGTGGACGGCGGCAACGAAAGGGTGATCTGAGTTTATGCAAGTCGAAACCCTGCGCTGGCGCGACGGCCGGCTGGAACTGATCGACCAGCGGCGGCTGCCGCTGGAATTCGAGTACGTCGCCTGCGAGGATGCGGTGCAAACTGCGGCGGCGATACGCGACATGGTGGTGCGGGGCGCGCCCGCGATCGGCTGCACCGTCGCCTACGGCGTGGCGCTGGAAGCGCAGAGGCATGCCACGTCGTCGCGCGCGCAATTCGACGCCGCGCTGGAAGCGTCTTTCAAGGTGCTGGGCGCCAGCCGCCCCACCGCGGTCAACCTGTTCTGGGCGATAGCGCGCATGCGCGAGTGCCATGCGCAATTGCGCAACGGCTCCACCCAGGCTGAAGCCCAGGCGCTGCTGGACCTGGCCAAACAGATGCACGCAGAGGACATAGAGATCAACCGCGCGATGGGGCGCCACGGCGCCGCGCTGATTGCCGACGGCGCGCGCATCATGACCCATTGCAATGCCGGCGCGCTCGCCACCGCCGGCCACGGCACCGCCCTGGGCGTGATCCGCTCGGCGCGCGATGCGGGCAAGCGCGTCAGCGTGATCGCCAACGAAACCCGGCCCTACCTGCAGGGCGCGCGGCTCACCGCCTGGGAAATGGTGCAGGAGAACATCCCGGTGACGCTAGTGACCGACAACATGGCGGGCCACCTGATGCAGCAAGGCCGCGTCGATGTGATCGTCGTCGGTGCCGACCGCATCGCCGCCAACGGCGACACGGCCAACAAGATCGGCACCTACACCGTAGCCGTGCTGGCCGAGCGCCACCGTATTCCTTTCTACGTCGCGGCGCCGCTCTCCACCATAGACCTCGCCATTGCCGACGGCGGCGGCATCCCGATCGAGGAGCGCAACGCCGCGGAAGTCACCGGCTTTCGCGGCGTGCGCTGGGCGCCCGAGGGCGTCAACGTCGCCAATCCCGCTTTCGATGTCACGCCGGCGGCGTTGATCACCGGGCTCATCACCGAAATGGGCGTGATCGAGCGGCCGGACGCCGCAAAGATCCGCGGCCTGTTTCGCGCTTGATCAGGTTTCGAGGATGTCCACCGGCGTGCCCGGCGCCACCTGATCGAACAGTTCGACTACGTCGCGGTTGCGCATGCGTATGCAACCATGGGAAAGGGGCTGCCCTATGCCCTGTTCGTCGCTGGTCCCGTGAATGTAGACCATGCGGCGCATGGTATCGACCTCGCGCAGGCGGTTGACGCCCGGCTCGCAGCCTGACAACCACAGTACGCGGGTCAGGATCCAGTCGCGTCCGGGATGAAGCTCTCCGAGTTCGCTGGTGTAGATATCGCCCGTCGGCCGGCGACTCACGAACACGCTGTTGAGCGGCAGCCCCGCCCCGATCTTGGCGCGGATGATGTGCTTGCCGCGCGGCGTGCAGTCGCTGTCGCACTGCTCGCCGACGCCGTTCTTCGAAGTCGAGACGGAATATTTCCGGATCAGGCGACCCGCGTCGTCGAACAATTCCAGGGATTGTTTCGGCACACTGATCCGAATGCGCGGCATCTCAGACCTTCGCTCTTCGTTCCGCGAAAAAATCGCGCAGCAGCGCGCCGCATTCATCGGCCATGACCCCAGCGGTAATTGTCGCGTGGTGATTAAGCCGCGGCTCGGCGAACAGGTCGATCACGCTGCCGCAGGCGCCGGTCTTGGGGTCGGCGGCGCCGTAGATCAGGCGCGCGATGCGCGCGTGCAACATCGCGCCCACGCACATGGCGCAGGGCTCGAGGGTCACATAGAGTTCACACCCGGGCAGGCGGTAGTTACCTAGTCGCTCAGCAGCGTCGCGCAGCGCCCGGATTTCCGCATGGGCCGTGGGGTCATGGCCACTGATTGGGGCATTGAACCCGGCGCCTACAAGCTCGCCGTCTTTCACCACCACGGCGCCGACCGGCACCTCGCCCGCGGCCCGCGCCTTGCGCGCCTGATCCAGCGCCTCCAGCATGAAGTTTGCGTCCTGATTCATTCCAACGCCTTAGTCAACAGCACTCACAAGACGTAGGCCAGCGATTGATCTGATGGTAGCGCGGAGAGGTTGATAATGTCATTTATGCCGACATCTTGTGATGCCCTGTTGGGGATTTTACACGCCGCTCCCTGGGGAGTCACAAAAGCGGTATCTTTAGCGCACGGATTTGTGTACCTATCTGGTAAACGCAAGCGAGCAGAATACATACAGTTGTCTCCACTTAGGAACAGGGTCTTAGGAATAAAGGCATCGTACCGTCTTACTTGGGACGCATTCGCGCGAGGGCGTCGGCCATGACGCTGCTAGAGGTATGCCTGATTTCTGATATTGCAGAGGAGCCCGGAGTTCCCCGCTGGAGGATCTATCGTGAACCCTTCACTTCTTCTTTACATAGAACACGCCGAGCGCGGCGGTGACGAAACCCTGCATCGCCCCGAGCCATGCCGCGGAGTCCTGGATCATCTGTGGCAGCCCGACGGGGCTGACCGGTGTAATGAGCAGCACCAGCCAGATGAGCAACAGATAAAAGATCGACAGGCCGAGCGAGAGCCGGTAGAAGAATGCATCGACCGGGCGATCGCCGGCCACTTGCTGCAACGCCTCCGTAGCGAGCACCGCGACGATCAGTCCGATGGTCGGCGTCACCGACGCGAGAAACCAGCTCCATACCTGCTGCGCCGTATCGCCATAATGGCCGATCAGGGTTTGCACGACCAGCAGCAGAAACGGCAATCCAGCACCAATCAACCAGGTAATCGCAAGGCGGCGCTTGCAGTATGCGAGTGGCAGACTGGCGGCCATATTCATCCTCCCAGGACGCTGACGAGACGGTTGCGTTCAAGATGCTGCTGCGCCGGGATGCGTCCGGGCTGCTTGATCTGCGCGGTTCCCGCCGGCGCTTTTTCGAACTCGTAAATCAACGCGGTGCAAGCGACCTCGTCCGTGTAACGTAGCGTGGCGACCTGCGGCGGAAGTACGTTGTATCCGCGTGAAAGCCAGTCCTGGGTCTGGGCTGCGGTCGGGGGTTTGCCAGTCGCCTGGAACGGCTGCGGTGTAATCGCGAAAACGATTACGCGGTAAAGCCCTGGCTTGGCGCTGAACAGCGCCGCGAAGTAGTTAGACAAGGTGAATGAGTCAGCGGCGGGGGGGCCCGAACTCCAGCGCTCTTCGCCCGCCTTCGGTGTTCCATCCGGCTCGATGCCCTCCAACCGCGTCACCAGCACGTAGCCGCCGGGAATGGTGAAATAGCTGCGGTCGGTGTAGCCGATCTGATCGAGTGCGTCGGTCAACACGCGATCCAGGTCGCCCAAGGTCTTGCCGCTCGCCGCGGCCAACAAAGAGGTTTGCAACACTCGCAGGCTCGACGGCTGCGGCGGCGGCCACGGAAACCCGCGCGCCGGCGCCGCGGCTTTTTTCGCCTTCGAAGAGCCGCCGTTTTTTGCCGCGACCGGAGGCGAAGCAGGCACCGGCTTCGGGCGCGGCGGCATCGCCTTCGATTTTTTTTCCGAATCCACTTCGTAGCCAACCGCATCGGGACTGCCGGTTGACGCCGGGGAGCCCTCTTGTGCTGCGGTGCCGGCGCCGCCCGATGCGGGCTTGATTGCCTCCTCTTTGTTCGCTTTTTCCTCCGCGACGCCGTCGGCCCGCGCTTTAGCCGGTGGCGCGTGCCCGATGACGGTCATAGCAGGTTCAGCGCCCGGCGGGGAAGAAACAGTTTCCATCTTGGAGCACGCGGGAAGCAGCGTTAACAGAAGCGCCGCTACCACAAACAGATGCCGCAGTGCGACGAAGCGCCGCAGAAGTCCTTCGTTTTGCCGTTGCATCGCCCCTCCCGATCGCGTTACCGAGCGGCTGTCACTTTCGCGGTTGACGTACGCGCACAAATCATGCGCTCGCCGGGCGAACCAAGTCAAGCGCAGGGCAGCGATGCGCTGCGCTCAGGTGGTGTATGGAACCGGACGGCAGATTCGCGTACCGCGGGCAACTCACTCCGCCCTATTGGGTTCCTTGATCACCCCAGGGTTGCGGCGGAAGTGTTGATGGAGAATTGAAGGTGAATCCGTTCGGATTCACGCATTGATGAAATGCATGTTGGCAGGTACAGCCTGCAGTCTCTTTGACGAGAAGCAAACCGCCTTGCGCGGGCCGCAGATCGAAGGAAGGCAAAGCGTAGAATGCGCGTATGCGGCCATCCTTCCCTATAAACCTTCAGAAACCGACTGCCCCGTCCGGTCGCGTTCGAGCTTGAAACCCGGCGTGACACCACCCGAAGTCGACGGCCTGCCGATTCCGCAGCGCTACTGGGCGATGCTGGTCATCGCGCTCACCATCATGATGGCAGTGCTCGACAGTTCCATCGCCAACGTCGCGCTGCCCACCATCGCCAAGGGCATGCACGCCACGCCGGCGGATTCCATCTGGGTGGTAAACGCCTACCAGCTGGTCATCACCATCCTGATGCTGCCGCTGGCCTCGCTCGGGGAGATCGTCGGCTATCGCCGCGTATATCGGGTTGGGATCGTTTTGTTCACCCTGGCCTCGCTCGGCTGCGCGCTGTCCGATTCGCTCGTCACGCTGAGCGCCGCGCGCGTGGTGCAGGGCATAGGCGCCGCAGGGATTATGAGCGTGAACGCCGCGCTGGTGCGTTTCATCTATCCGTCGCGTCTGCTCGGCCGCGGCATCGGCATCATCGCCCTGGTCGTGGCGGTCTCGGCGGCTGCCGGTCCGACCGTTGCCGCCGCGATACTGTCCATCGCCTCCTGGCCCTGGCTGTTCGCGGTGAATGTACCGATAGGGATCGCCACCCTGGCCCTGGCGCGCATGCTGCCGCGCACGCCGCGCTCGGGGCGGCGTTTCGACATACCCAGTGCGCTGCTGAACGCGCTTTTCTTCGGCCTCTTGATCATCAGCATCGACAGCATCGGCCACGGCGGGCGGCCGCTGTATGCAGTGCTTGCCTTTCTCGGCGCGGGGCTTTCCTGCGTCGCGCTGGTGCGCCGCCAACTGCCGCAAGCCTCGCCGCTGCTGCCGGTCGATCTGCTGCGCATCCCGATGTTCGCACTGTCGATCGCGACCTCGGTCTGCTCGTTTGCGGCGCAAATGCTGGCCTATGTCTCGATACCATTCTATTTCCAGAACCTGCTCGGACGCAGCGACGTGGCGACCGGCCTGCTGATGACGCCCTGGCCGCTGGCGGCCGCGGTGGTAGCGCCTATCGCCGGGAGGCTCGCCGACCGCCATTCCGCCGGCATCCTCGGGGGGCTTGGCCTCGTCATTTTCGCCGCGGGCCTCGGGCTGCTCGCGCTGCTGCCGGCGGCTTCGCGCGACGCTGACATCGTCTGGCGCATGGCCTTGTGCGGCGCCGGCTTCGGTCTGTTCCAGTCCCCCAACAACCGTGTGATCATGACTTCCGCGCCGCGCGAGCGCAGCGGCGGAGCGAGTGGCATGCTGGGCACGGCGCGGCTCCTTGGCCAGACTATCGGCGCGGCGCTGGTGGCGCTGATGTTCAGTCTGTTTGGCGGACGCGCAAACGTCTGGGCGCTAGGGCTGGCGGCCGGCATCGCGCTCCTCGCCGCGGCGGTGAGCTACAGCCGGCTGGCCGGGTCTTCCCGCGCGAATGGATAGGCGTCGTGCTCTGCGTACCGGCACGGGCCGATACAATACGACCATGCCGTCCTCCACGAACCAGGCCCTTGCGCTCGCGCGCCATCCCGGCACGCGCAGCGAGGCGGTGCGCGGCATAATCGCACGCGTGGCGAAACTGCCGGGCGGGGTGCTGGCGCTGACCTATGTCATCGAGGGGGATCTGGATAGGCTGCGCATACCGGCGCCGCAGCCGCCAGCGGTCGGCGAGCGGTTGTGGCAGCACAGCTGCTGCGAAGTTTTCATCGCGCGCAAGGGCGTCGCCGCCTACCATGAATTCAATTTCGCGCCCTCAGGTGCATGGGCGGCCTACGCGTTTGCGCGCTATCGCGACGGTGCGCCCCTGGTCGATGCGTCCCTGGACCCGCGAGTTGCCGTGCGCCGCAGCCGGGAAAAACTCGAACTCGACGCCTTCATACCCCTAGCCCTGCTGTCGCCGGATCACGCCGAAGCCAGGCTTGCGCTCGCGCTCGCGGCGGTGATCGAGGACGAGGCCGGCACGCTTTCCTACTGGGCGCTGCGGCACGCCCCGGGGGCGCCCGATTTCCATCATCCCCACGCCTACGCCCTGGAGCTCGAATGAAATTCGGCATAGACCGCTTGCT
>JBQMQE010000071.1:0-4737 GCA_052172655.1 Burkholderiales bacterium | reverse complement strand
GCTCGAGGATGCGGCGCTGCGCCGGCCGCTCGCGGGGCGGCGCGTCGCGCTGCTCGCGCATCCGGCGTCGGTGACACGCGATTTGGTGCACTCGCTGGACGCGCTTGCGGCGCTGGCCGACATCCAGCTGGCAGCGGCCTTCGGCCCCCAGCACGGACTGCGCGGCGACAAGCAGGACAATATGATCGAATCGCCCGACTACAGCGATCCCGTGCACGGCATCCCGGTGTTCAGCCTGTACGGCGAGGTGCGCCGTCCCACGCCGCAGATGATGGACAGCTTCGACGTGCTGCTGGTCGACCTGCAGGACCTGGGCTGCCGCGTATACACCTTCGTCACCACGCTGCGCTACGTCCTCGAGGCGGCCGCGCGGCACGGCAAAAGCGTCTGGGTGCTGGATCGGCCCAACCCGGCCGGCCGCCCGGTCGAGGGATTGACCCTACGTCCCGGGTGGGAGAGTTTTGTCGGCGCGGGGCCGCTGCCTATGCGTCATGGTCTCACCCTGGGCGAGCTGGCGCGGTGGTTCGTGCGCGCGTTGCGCCTGGACGTAGATTGCAAAGTGGTTAGCATGCAGGGCTGGAAACCGGAGAGCGCGCCGGGCTACGGCTGGCCCCTGGGCGAGCGCGCATGGGTGAACCCCAGCCCCAATGCATCCAGCCTGTGGATGGCGCGCTGCTACACCGGCACGGTGATGCTCGAAGGCACGACGCTGTCCGAAGGTCGGGGCACGACGCGGCCGCTCGAACTCTTCGGCGCGCCCGGTATCGAGCCGCGCGCGCTGCTCGCCACGATGGAATCGCTCGCTCCCCAGTGGATGCACGGTTGCAGGCTGCGCGATTGCCATTTCGAGCCGACGTTTCACAAGCACGCCGGCACGCTCTGCGCGGGAGTGCAGATTCACGTCGAGGACGCGGCCTATGATCACAACGCATTCCGCCCCTGGCGGCTGCTTGCCCTGGTGTTCAAGGCCCTGCGCACGCTGCGTCCGGACTATGCGCTGTGGCGCGACTTTGCCTACGAATACGAGCGCGAGCGCTTGGCCATTGACGTAATTAACGGCGGCGAACTGCTGCGGCGCTGGGTGGACGATCCCGCCGCGGTTCCGGGCGATCTCGACGCGCTTGCGGGGCACGACGAGCAGGCCTGGCGTGAGGAACGCGAGGCGGTGCTGCTCTACCGCTGACCCCGATCTTCAACTTTCCCTGAAGTACGCCTGCCGGCCTACTCCCACTCGATCGTCGCCGGCGGCTTGCCGCAGATGTCGTAGACAACGCGATTGATGCCGCGCACTTCGTTGATGATGCGGTTCGAGACTTTGCCGAGCAATTCATGCGGCAGATGCGCCCAATGCGCGGTCATGAAGTCCTGCGTCTGCACCGCGCGCAGCGCCACCACGTATTCGTAAGTGCGGCCGTCGCCCATCACGCCCACCGCTTTCACCGGCAGGAACACGGCGAAGGCCTGCGAGGTCTTGTCGTACCAGCTGCGTCCTTCAGCATCGTGCGCCGCGCGCAGTTCCTCGATGAATATGGCGTCGGCGCGGCGCAGCAGATCAGCGTACTCTTGCTTTACCTCGCCCAGGATGCGCACGCCCAGCCCTGGCCCGGGGAAGGGATGGCGGTAGACCATGTCGTGCGGCAGGCCGAGCGCGACGCCAAGCTCGCGCACCTCGTCCTTGAACAGTTCGCGCAGGGGTTCGAGCAGCTTCAGGTGCAGGGTATCTGGCAGGCCGCCGACGTTGTGGTGCGACTTGATATTGGTCGCCTTCTTCGACTTGGCGCCGGCGGACTCGATCACGTCGGGATAGATGGTGCCCTGCGCCAGCCATTTCGCGTTCTTGATTTTCGCCGCTTCGCGCTGGAACACCTCGACGAATTCGCGGCCGATGATTTTGCGCTTCTGTTCCGGATCGGCGACGCCGGCGAGCTTGCCCATGAATTGCGCACTGTCGTCGACATGGATCACCTTGACGCCGAGGCTGCGGGCGAAAGTCGCCATCACCTGCTCCGCCTCGTTCAACCGCAGCAGCCCGTGGTCGACGAACACGCAAGTGAGCTGCTTGCCGATGGCACGGTGGATCAACGCGGCGGCGACCGACGAATCGACCCCGCCCGAAAGCCCCAGAATCACCTCGTCCTTGCCTACCTGCTCGCGTATCCGCGCGATCGCTTCGGACACGTAGTCGGGCATGTTCCAGTCGCCGGCGCAGCCGCAGATGTCGTTGACGAAACGCCTGAGGATGGCCGTTCCCTGCAGCGTGTGCGTGACCTCCGGATGAAACTGCACCGCGTAGAAGCCGCGCGCCTCGTCGGCCATGGCCGCGATCGGACAGGAGTCGGTGGAAGCCATGAGCTTGAATCCGGCGGGCATTTGCGTGACCTTGTCGCCGTGGCTCATCCACACCTTGAGCATGCCGTGGCCCTCAGGCGTGCGGAAATCCTCGATGCCTTCGAGGAGGCGCGTGTGGCCGCGCGCGCGCACCTCGGCATAACCGAACTCGCGCACCTTTCCCGCCTCGACCTTGCCGCCGAGTTGTCCGGCCATGGTCTGCATGCCGTAGCAGATGCCCAGCACCGGCACGCCCAGTTCGAACGTGGCCCGCGGCGCGCGCGCCGTTGTGTCCTCTGTCACCGACAGGTGGCTGCCAGACAGGATCACGCCGCTGGCGCCGAAGTCGCGCACGAACTGCTCGCTGACGTCGCAGGGATGGATTTCGCAGTAGACCCGTGCTTCGCGCACGCGCCGCGCAATCAATTGCGTGTACTGGGCGCCGAAATCGAGGATCAGAATTTTCTGATGCATGATCTGACTTTCAATAATGGAAGGGCCGGTCATGCCGGACGCGGCACGATCGGCCCTAAGTCATAGGGTCTGGAGGCAAAGCCGGCAAGGTCACTCGACTTGGTAATTAGGTGCTTCTTTGACGATCTGCACGTCGTGCACATGCGATTCGCGCATGCCCGCCGAAGTGATCTCGACGAAATCCGTCTTGGTGCGCATGTCCTCAATGTTGGCGCAGCCGCAGTAGCCCATGCTGGCGCGCAGCCCCCCCACCATCTGGTAAATAATGCTGACCACGCTGCCTTTGTACGGCACGCGGCCTTCTATGCCCTCCGGAACGAGCTTGTCGGCATTGTTGAGAGGGTCCTGGAAATAGCGATCGGCGGCCCCGTCCTGCATCGCGCTCAACGAGCCCATGCCGCGGTACAGCTTATACGAGCGGCCCTGGTAGAGTATGGTCTCGCCCGGCGCCTCTTCGGTGCCGGCGAACATGCTGCCCATCATCACTGCGTTCGCGCCCGCCGCCACCGCCTTGGCCACGTCACCCGAGTAGCGAATGCCGCCGTCAGCAATAAAGGGCACGTCAGTGTCCTTGAGCGCCGCGTATACATTCTGGATCGCGGAGATCTGCGGCACGCCTACGCCGGCGATGACGCGCGTCGTGCAAATGGAACCCGGACCGATGCCCACCTTGATGCCGTCGGCACCATGGTCGACCAGGGCTTTGGCACCGGAAGCCGTGGCGATGTTGCCGCCGATGACTTCCACGTTCGGGAAATTCTTCTTGACCCATTGCACCCGGTCAAGCACGCCTTGCGCGTGGCCGTGCGCCGTATCCACCACAATCACGTCGACGCCCGCTTCCACCAGATGCTCGACGCGCTCCTCGGTGCCCTCGCCTACGCCTATTGCCGCGCCGACCCACAGCTTGCCTTGCTCATCCTTGCTGGCGAGCGGATGTTCGGTCGCCTTGAGGATGTCCTTCACCGTCACCAAGCCGCGCAACGCGAAGCTGTCGTTGACCACCAGAACGCGCTCCAGGCGGTGCTTGTGCAGCAAGGCCCGCGCTTGCTCCGGGCTGGCGCCCTCGTTGACATAGATCAGGCGCTCGCGCGGGGTCATGATGGCGCTCACCGGGGCATCCAGATTGGTCTCGAAACGGTAGTCGCGGTTGGTGACCATGCCCACGACTTTGCCTTTGTCGACCACGGGGAAACCGGACACGCGGTACTGCTGGGTCAACTCGACCAGTTCGCGCACCGTGATGTCCGGCGCCACGGTCATCGGATCGCGCAGCACACCCGACTCGAAGCGCTTGACCTTCAGCACTTCGGCCGCCTGCGCCTTGGGGCTAAGGTTCTTGTGCACGATGCCGATGCCGCCTTCCTGCGCGATGGCAATCGCCAGCCGCGATTCGGTCACCGTGTCCATCGCCGCAGACACCAGCGGAATATTGAGTTTGATCTTGCGCGTTAGGCAGGTCTTGAGGGAAACGTCGCGCGGAAGAACGGTCGAATGGGCGGGGACGAGCAGGACATCGTCGAAGGTCAGCGCTTTTTGAATGGCGCGCATAGCAAAGCTCCTGGCCGCAAAGTCGCATTATACGCGCCTGTCCCGGGCGGGCAAACAACCCGCACCTGAAACCGAAACCCGGGTTGGTGCGTTAAGGATATTTGACGCGACGGCGGAAAGCCGTTATTTTTGAACTAATTGAGCAAATAGAAGGCGTGAGCGCATGAAACGACTTTCGGTGGCAATATCGCTGGCGCTGTGCCTGGCCCTGCCTGCGTCTGCCCAGACGTATAAATGGGTGGATTCGAACGGGAAGGTGCATTACTCGGACAAGCCCCAGCCTAGCAACGTCAAGACGGAAAAGCTGCGCGAACCGGCCCGCGCCGCCGGCACGCCCGCGGCGGACGATGCCAAGGGCAAGACGAAGAAGGATGCGGCCAAGGC
>JBQMQE010000070.1:0-19360 GCA_052172655.1 Burkholderiales bacterium | reverse complement strand
GCGCTCATGATGATCTCCGTTGGTAGGTTGATTAGTTTCTGCTTACCCTACCTAACGCATAGACCGTGCCTGCCCGTGATTTCTGGCAAATTGATATGTGTTTCCAATAAGATACGTAACAAACGCGGTGGCGAGCGCGCCTCGCCGGAGACGCGAAAAGCGCGCCGAAGTACATTGCTTTCATGCACCCTCGCGGCCCGCACGCAGATTTGCCAGTATTTTCAACAGGCTGCGCGAGCCGGCAGGGCATGTTTTTTGTGTGCGCCACGCCGCCAGAAGCGGCCGACCGTCACCAATGCGGGTTCAGCAAACCCCTTTGGTCTCTCCGAGCTCAGAGCTTGTAGCCGATCTGCCGCAGAAAGGCCTTGCGCCAGGCGACGTCGGCTTCAGTCTCCACGCCCAGGGGCGATGCGCCGTCGACCACGCCGAGAATGCCGCGGCCCTGCTCGGTCACCGCGATCACCACCTCGGTCGGGTTGGCGGTGGCGCAGAAAATCCGGCACACCTCGGGCACCAGCTTCAGCGCATTGAGCACATTCACCGGAAAGAACCCGTCGCCGAGGAACACGATGAAGCTGTGGCCCGCGCCCAGCGCGAGCGCGTTCTTCTGAGCGAGCTCGACCATGGCCGGGTCGGTGCCCGAGCAGCGCACCAGGCACTTGCCCGAGGCCTCGCAGAACGCGAGGCCGAACTTGATTCCCGGCACCGCGCCCACCAGCGCCTCATGCACGTCTTCCACGGTCTTGATGAAGTGCGTCTGTCCGAGGATGAAGTTGGCGGCTTCGGGCTTGTCGATTTTGACGGTGAGCAGCTGCATCTAGCCTCCTGGTTCGCGGTTTGCGTATTCGCAAGTCCATTACTCGATACGGAGCGTCGGAAAGCATAAACGCGCTCTCGCCTCGATGCCGGCGTCAAACAGGGATGGGGAAATTGCTCAGGCCAGCAATTTCACCTTTAACCCGGCTACCCGCTTGAATGCGGCGTCTCCGGTCAAGAACAGGTGGTTGGTGCCCAGCTGCAGGCAACTGGCTGCTTGCAAGGCATCCGGCGTTCGAAGACCATGCTTGACGCGGATCGCCGCTGCGAGCTCTACTACGTCCCTGTTCATTTCCACCCAGACCAGATCGGGACGGGCGAAGAATGCATCGAACGCCGCCAGCGCGGCAGTATCGTTGGCCCTCATCGGCCCCACCCTGCACTCCAGCCAGGTAAGACGGCTGACGGCTGAGCCGAGATCAGGATGCTTGGCGGCCGCGGCTGCCAGCTCCGTACGCACCTTGCTGCCGAATGGCGCCTTGCCCTCGATCAGGTAGATCAGGGCGCTGGCGTCAAAGAAGGCAATCACCATGCACGCTCGGCCTTGAGGTCGGCATCGATCTTCGCCTTGCTGCGCCTGCCCGAAGCCGGCCGGGCAAGCAGCCACTGCACCGCGGTCATCCCTTCCGGGGTCACCGTCTTGTTGTGCGCAAGGCGCTGATACTCGTCCTCAGACAGCACCACAGCCGCCGGCTTGTTGCGCTTGACGATATGCACCGGACCGCGCCGCAAGCCCTCTTCGATGGCGGCCATGCCGCGGCGTTTGATTTCGGCAACGGTAAGCGTGTTGTTCATAGCGGTCCAATCGTGGTACTGATAATGCATTAATAGTACCTAAAACAGTACTGTTGATCAATGGCGCTTTCCAAGCCACGACCTGTTGAGGGGCGCCGGTCAGCGGATGCCATGGTAAGGGCGGCGGCGGGAGCCGTAGGTGAACGCATGGCGCGCGCGGCCATAGGCATGGCGCGTACGCTAGTCCGTCTCGGGTCGGCGTGAGAAAGAGCAACCAAGACCGGCCGCGGCTAGCCCTGTCAGCAACGCAAGGAGCATTTCGGCTACGATCAGCCTCCTCGACCCACCCCGCGCGAGCGGGCCGGCATCATGGAGCCAAACGGAACACTCATGACGGAAGCTTGCTTTCCCCCCGCGGCGGCAGGGTACGGCGCATGAGCCTCGCCGCGCTCGCGCTGGTCGTCCTCGCCGGTCTCATCCATGCGATCTGGAACATTGCCGCGAAGAAGGCCGGCGGCGACGTGCGCTTCGCCGCGTTCAGCGCGCTGCTGATGATGGTGATCTGGGCGCCCCTGGGTCTGTGGCTCGGCTGGCGCGCGCTGCCGCTGTGGGGCGCGACGCAATGGACGCTGGTGGCGGTGAGCGGCGCGCTGCATGTCTTCTATTACATCATCCTGCTGCGCGGCTACCGCAAGGCGGACCTGACGGTGGTGTATCCGCTCGCGCGCGGCTCGGGCCCGCTGCTGTCGTCCGTCGTCGCACTGTTTCTGCTGGGTGAACGCGTCACGCTTCTGGGTGCGCTCGGTGTCGCCGCGGTGGTGGCGGGCGTGTTCCTGATCGCCGGCGGCCCGGGGCTGTTCCGCGCGGCGCAGGATCCCGCAAAAAAGGCGCGCGTGCGCACCGGCATGGCCTACGGCCTCGCCACCGGGGTGTTCATCGCCAGCTATACGGTGGTGGACGGCTACGCGGTCAAGGTGGTGCTGATGTCGCCCATCCTGGTCGACTACATCGGCAATTTCGTGCGCCTCGTATTGCTGGTGCCGCCGCTGCTCGTCGACCGCGCCGCCGCCGCGGCGCATTGGCGCGCGCAATGGAAATACGCGCTGCTGGTGGCGACGCTCAGCCCGGTGGGCTACGTGCTGGTGCTGTTCGCGATGCAGACGGCGCCGCTGTCGCACGTGGCGCCGGCGCGCGAGGTGTCGATGCTGTTCGCCGCGCTGATCGGCGGCCAGTTGCTCGGCGAGGGCGACCGCGCGCTGCGCATTTTCGGCGCGGCCTGCATTGCTTTCGGGGTGATGGCGCTGGCGCTGGGCTGAGGGCCGGTGTGCGCGCATTCCTGCGCAGCAACAGTCAACCGACGTTCATGACCTGACGTTCATGACCCGGCGTTCATGACCATTGACACCACTAACGCGCGACGTTAGTATTTAATCGTGATCAAGACGTTCAAGTGCCGGGATACCGAAGCCTTGTTCGACGGCAGGCGGGTTGCCCGTTTCGCCAACATCGCTGCCGTGGCAATACGCAAGCTTCAGATGGTGCATGCCGCCACGCGCGCCGAAACATTGCGCGTGCCGCCGCAGAACCGGCTGGAGAAGCTCTCCGGCGAGCGCAAGGGTCAGTGGAGCATCCGCGTCAACGACCAGTTCCGTGTCTGCTTCGTCTGGCGCGATGGCGGGGCCTGGGACGTCGAGATCGTCGATTACCATTGAGGAGCAAGCATCATGGCAAAGCGCAAAGTTCCACTGGCGAGCCCGGGCGAAATTCTGCTCGAGGAATTTCTCAAACCGCTGGGAGTGACGCAATATCGTCTGGCCAAGGAGATCGGCGTGCCGCAACGTCGTATCGGCGAGATCGTCTCAGGCAAGCGCGCGATCAGCGCCGATACCGCGGCGCGGCTGGGGGTGTTCTTCGCGATGGAAGCCGAATTCTGGCTGAACCTGCAAGCCCATCACGACCTCGTGAAAGCGCGCGAGCTGCTAGGCGACCAACTGGCGGCGATCAGCCCGCTGGCGATGGCTGCCTGAACTGCACTTCCCCCGGCGGGCGTCCGCGCCAGGACTGAGGACCGGCGAGCGCGCCTTCAGGCCTTCTGCGGGCCCGGCCTGCCGTCTTCGACGATGAAGCGAGCGAGCGTGCTGCAGGCGGCATCGCGCGTCTGCACCGATTCCATCGCGCGCAGGTCCGCGCTCAACTGTTCCGCGCTGATCTCGACGCGCACATAGCCGCGCCGGTCGCCGCGGCCGTACTTGAGGTGCGGGTTCTCGGCCAGCATGGACTCGACCGCCTTCTGCGACGGGCCCTGCGAGGTGATCGAGGTGCCGCAGAACTCGCTCGCCACCACGGGCGAGCGCGGGTCGTCGAAATCGGGTTTCAGGTCGGCGACCCAGTGCGCGTGCACGTCGCCGCCGATTACCACCGGATTTGCCGTCTGGTGCGCGGCCACGGCCTCGAGCAGGCGCCGGCGCGCGGCGGGATAGCCGTCCCAGCCGTCGGTCCATACGCGCTTGCCTGCGCCCGGTTGGCGGTCCGCCTGCGCCATCAGCGTCTGCTGCGCGATCAGGTTCCAGCCGCTGCGCGCGCCGGCGAAGCCGGCAGCCAGCCAGGCTTCCTGCTCGGCGCCGAGCATGGTGCGCGCCGGGTCGGCGAGCACCGCGCACGCGGCGGCATCGACCACGTTGCTGCCGCCGCCTCCAGGGCGCCTGGAGCAAGCCTGGTGCGAGCGGTACTGGCGGTCGTCGAGCAGGTGCACGCTGGCGAGCCGCCCCCAGTCGACGCGAGTGTAGATTTTCATGTTCGCGCCGTCCGGGCGCATGCGCGCGGGCAGCGGCATGTGCTCGTAGTAGGCGCGGTAGGCCGCGGCGCGGCGCGCGAGGAACTGCTCGGGCGGCATGCCGTCCGAGGGCTGGTCGCCGGCGTAGTCGTTGTCGACCTCGTGGTCGTCCCAGGTCACGATCCACGGGCAGGCGCGGTGCGCCGCCTGCAGGTCGGGGTCGGACTTGTACAGCGCGTAGCGCGCGCGATAGTCATCCAGCGTGTAGGTCTCGCCGCCGGTGTGCTTGCGCACGTGCTTGCGTCCCCAGGAGGATTCGTAGATGTAGTCGCCGAGGAAGGCGACGAAATCCGGGTCGTCGGCGACGATGTGGCGGTAGGCGCCGTAGTAGCCCTGCTCGTACTGCTGGCAGGAGGCGAAGGCGAAGCGCAGCCGCGCCGGCATGGCGTCGGCGGCGGGCGCGGTGCGCGTGCGCGCAATCGGGCTTTGCGCCGCGCCTGCAGTGAAGCGGTACCAGTAGGGCCGGTCGGGCGCGAGGCCCGCAGGCTCCACGTGCACCGAGTGGCCCCATGCGGGCGCGGCCTCGGCGCTGCCCGAGGCGACGATGTCGCGCATCAGTTCGTCCGTCGCGATTTCCCAGCGCACCGGCACGATTGTGCGCCCCATGCCGCCGCCGGTCTCAGCGGGCGCAGGCGCCAGCCGCGTCCACAACACCATGCCCGCGGGCAGCGGATAGCCCGATGCGACGCCGAGGCTGAACGGGTCCGCGGCGAAGCGCGGACGGGGATTGAGCTGGGCGCACCCGCCAGCAGCCGCGAGCGCGCCGGCAGCGGCGAGGGCTTTGAGGAATTCGCGGCGGTCGAAGGGCCGCATGCGCGCGCCTACTCGACCGTGACGGACTTGGCGAGATTGCGCGGCTTGTCCACGTCGGTGCCGCGCGCCAGCGCCGTGTGATAGGCGAGCAGTTGCAGCGGCACCACGTGCAGGATCGGCGACAGCGCGCCGTAGTGCTCCGGCATGCGTATCACGTGCACGCCCTCCGTGGGCGCGATATGGCTGTCGGCATCGGCAAAAACATAGAGCTGGCCGCCGCGCGCGCGCACTTCCTGCATGTTGGACTTGAGCTTTTCCAGCAGGGTATCGTTGGGCGCGACCGTGACCACGGGCATCTCCTTGGTCACCAGCGCCAGCGGACCGTGCTTAAGCTCGCCCGCCGGGTAGGCTTCGGCGTGGATGTAGGAGATTTCCTTCAGCTTGAGCGCGCCTTCGAGCGCGATTGGGTAGTGCAGGCCGCGTCCGAGAAACAGCGCGTGCTCGCGCTGCGCGAACCGCTCCGCCCAGGCGATGATCTGCGGCTCGAGCGCGAGCACGCGCGCGAGCGCGGCCGGCAGGTGGCGCAGGTTCTTCAGGTGGCGCGCCTCGTCCTCGGGCGGCAGCCGTCCGCGCGACTTGGCCAGCGTGAGCGCGAGCAGGAACAGCGCGGCGAGCTGGGTGGTGAACGCTTTGGTGGAGGCGACGCCGATCTCGACCCCGGCGCGGGTGAGGTACAACAGCCGCGTCTGACGCACCATGGCGCTCGAGGCGACATTGCAGATCGCCAGGGTATGCGCATGGCCTAGCGACTGCGCGTGCTTCAACGCAGCCAGGGTATCGGCGGTCTCGCCCGACTGCGAAATCACCACCACCAGGGCTTTCGGGTTGGGCACGCTGACGCGGTAGCGGTATTCGCTCGCGACCTCCACCTGGGTCGGCAGGCCGGCGATGGCCTCGAGCCAGAACTTGGCGGTGAGGCCGGAGTAATAGCTGGTGCCGCAGGCATAGATATGCACCGCGTCGACCGCGGCGAACACCTCTTTCGCGGCCGCGCCGAAAATGTCCGGCGCTATGCCGGCCACGCCTTCGAGCGTATCGGCGATCGCCTGCGGCTGCTCGAAGATTTCCTTTTGCATGAAATGCCGGTAGGGCCCGAGCTCGACCGCGCCGGCGTATGCGCTGACCGTGCGCAGCTCGCGCTCAACCGGCTTGCCGCTGCGGTCTACGATGGCGTAGCGGCCGAGCCCGATGTCGGCGACGTCGCCCTCTTCGAGATAGATGATCTGGTCGGTGGTCCCGGCCAGTGCCATCGCATCCGAGGCGAGGAAGGTCTCGCCCGCGCTTTGCTGCACCCCTACACCCAGCACCAGCGGGTTGCCTTGACGCGCGCCGACCACGCGCTGCGGCTCGGCCTTGCATAACACGGCGATGGCATAGGCGCCCTGCAGTTCCGCCGCCGCGCATTGCACGGCTGCAAACAAGTCGCCCGCATAGTGGCTGTGGATCAGGTGCGCGATGACCTCGGTGTCGGTCTGGGACTCGAACACATAACCCCGCGCTTTCAGCCGCGTGCGCAGCTTTTCGAAGTTCTCGATGATGCCGTTGTGCACTACCGCGATTTCGTCGCGGCTGAAGATCGGATGCGCATTGGCCGTGACCGGCGCGCCGTGCGTGGCCCAGCGGGTGTGGCAGATGCCGGTAGAGCCGGTGAGCCCGGTCTGGCGCACCTGCGCGTCCAGATCGGCCACCCGCGACACTGTGCGCGCGCGCCGCAGCCGTCCCCCGCCGCCGGCGTCATGCACCGCAATGCCGCAGGAGTCGTAGCCGCGGTATTCGAGCCGGCGCAGGCCTTCGATCAGTACCGGAACGATATCGCGCTTTGCAACCGCACCGACTATGCCGCACATCTGCTTTTATTCCTCATGGTCCAGTTTGAAATGAGTAAATACATCCTCTCACACGCATCTAGTACGACCACATTTTGATAGCGAAACAATGTGGCGAGTAACCGACAGCTCCGAAGCAGTTTCCTGTCACTTTTTCACCGGCCGTTTCCAGCCCGGCTTGAAAATCTGCTCGGCCTTGGTCAACACCAGGCCCCCGGGCGGCACGTCGCGGTAGATGGTGGTGCCGGCGGCGCTGGTCGAGCCGGCGCCCACGGTCACCGGCGCCACCAACTGGGTGTCGGAGCCGATGTGCACATCGTCTTCGATCACGGTGCGGTGTTTGTTGGCGCCGTCGTAATTGCAGGTGATGGTGCCGGCGCCGATGTTGACGTCGCGCCCGACGATGGAGTCGCCGACATAGGAGAGGTGATTGGCCTTGGAGCGCGCCGCGATCCGGCTCGCCTTCACCTCGACGAAATTGCCGATGTGCACTTCCTCGGCGAGCACGGTGCCGGGGCGCAGCCGCGCGTACGGGCCGATGCGGCAGCGCGCGCCGATGTCGGCCTCCTGCAGGTGGCAGAAGGGCTCGATGCTGGTGCCGGCGCCAATCCTCACATCGCGCAGCACGCAGTTCGCGCCGATACTGACGCCTTCACCCAGCACCACCTCGCCCTCGAACACGCAGTTGATGTCGATCGCCACCTCGCGCGCGCAGGCAAGGCTGCCGCGCACGTCGATGCGCGCCGGGTCGGCGAGCGTAACGCCGTCCTGCATCAGGGCAGCCGCCGTCTGCCGCTGGAAGGTGCGCTCGAGCTCGGCCAACTGCGCCTTGCTGTTCACGCCCAGCGTTTCCCAGGCCGCGCCGGGCGTAGCCGAGCTGACCGGCACGTCATCGGCCACCGCGGCCGCGACCACATCGGTAAGGTAATACTCCTTCTGCGCGTTCTTGTTCTTCAGGCGCGCGAGCCAGGCTTTCAGCCGCGCAGTGGGCAGCACCATGATGCCGGTGTTGATTTCGCGCAGCGCGCGCTCGGCACGGGTCGCATCTTTTTCCTCGACGATGCGCCGGATCTTGCCGCGGCTGCGCACGATGCGGCCATAGCCATGCGGGTCGTCGAGCTCGATGGTGAGCAGCGCCACGCTCTTGCCCGCCGCGCGGTACAGGTCCCGCAGCGTTTGCGCGCGGGTGAGCGGCACGTCGCCGTACAGCACCAGCGTCGGGACCTTCGCATTCAGATGCGGCAGCGCCTGCGCGAGCGCATGGCCGGTGCCCAGTTGCGGCTCCTGCTTCGCCCAGACCAAATCGGGCTGGGCGATGGTCTCGCGCACGCGCTCGCCGCCGTGGCCGTAGACGATGCAAATGACGCCGGGGTCGAGGCTGCGCGCAGTGGCGATGACATGCGCGAGCAGCGGCCTGCCCGCCAACGGGTGCAGCACCTTGGGCAAATCCGAATGCATGCGCTTGCCCTGACCGGCGGCGAGGATGACGACGTTCATCGATTTTTAGCTCATTGCAAAATGAGGGGGATATCTCCCCTCATGCTCCCCTGAGTCCGGGGACGTTTCGGCAATTCCGAAACGCCCTCTCAGGCTGGTGGCGGTGGCGGAAATGATACCACGCAGGCGTGCGCGCTCGCCTTGTGGGGCGGAGCCTTGGGGTATATATTACAACCCGTTTTCTCCGGGCTTGGCGGCACATCCACGTTTGCAGCGCGGCCGGCGCCGAAAACGCGGCATTGGCAAATAACACGCACAAAACTATTTCCAGGGAGGCAATATGAACAGTTTGAGACTTCTGTTGTCGGGCGCGCTGGTCGCGCTCTTCTGTGTCCCCGCATTCGCGCAGGACGCGTGCAAATACCGCGGCGACCTCGATCCGCAGTATTGCGACGAAAACAAGGACCTGGTGGCGGATCCGCCCACGGACGCGAGCAAGTTCAAGAATCCGGGCACCATCGTGTTTACCTACACCCCGGTGGAGGACCCGGCCGTCTACGAAAAGGTGTTCAAGCCGTTCACCGACCACCTGTCCCAGTGCACCGGCAAGCGCGTGGTGTTTTACCAGGTGCAGTCCAACGCCGCCGAAATCGAAGCGATGCGCTCAGGGCGCCTGCACGTAGGCGGCTTCTCCACCGGGCCTACGGCTTTCGCCGTCAATCTGGCCGGGGCAGTGCCGTTCGCGGTGAAGGGCTACGCCGATCATTTTCAGGGATACCAATTGTGGCTGATCGTGAAAAAAGGCAGCCCGTTCCAGAAGATCACCGACCTGAAAGGCAAGCGGGTGGCGCATACCTCCGCCTCCTCGAACTCGGGCAACCTCGCGCCACGCGCGCTGTTCCCCGCGCTGGGGCTGGTCCCCGACCAGGACTACAAGGTGCTCTACTCGGGCAAGCACGACCAGTCCATCCTCGGCGTGAACAGCGGTGATTACGACGCCGCGCCTATCGCCTCCGACGTGTTCGAGCGCATGGCGCGCCGCGGCACGATCAAGGAGGACGATTTCCGCGTGCTGTACAAGAGCCAGACCTTCCCCACCTCGTCCTTCGCCTACGCGCACGATCTGGAGCCAACGCTGCGCGACAAGATGCTCAAATGCTTCTACGACTATCGCTTCCCGCCCGAGATGCAGACCGCCTTCGAGGGCGCCGACCGCTTTTTCCCGGTGACGTTCCAGAAAGACTGGGAAGTGGTGCGCAAGGTCGACGAATCCGCGGGCGAGAAGAAAGACCGCGGCGCGTTCGAAAAGGCGTCTGCCAAGGAAGAGGCTGCGCGCAAGAAAGCGGCCGAGGCCAAAGCCAAGAAGTAATGCGCAGCTTCGCCGCTGCGCATTATCGCGTCGTCTTGGGGCTCACTGCTGCGCCGGCGCAGGCGCAGCAGCGTCCCTCCCGCGCCGCCCAACAGGGAAATACAATTCCATGAACCAGGGCGCCGCGCTTTCCATTCGCAATCTGTGCAAGGAATACACCCGCGGCAAGCCGGTGCTGCGTGATGTCAGCCTGGATATTTCCGATCAGGGCATCAGCGCCATCATCGGGCCGTCCGGGACCGGAAAATCGACGTTAATCCGCTGCATCAACCGCCTGGTCGAGCCGAGCTCGGGCGAGATCCTGTACGAGGGCCAGGACATGGTGAAACTGGACCGAAGGGGATTGCGCCTGGCGCGGCGCCGCATCGGCATGGTGTTCCAGGAATACAACCTGGTAGAGCGCCTGACGGTAATGGAGAATCTGCTGTGCGGACGCCTGGGCTATGTGCCGCCGCTCAAGGCCTGGCTGCGCAAGTACCCGCAGGATGACATTGCGCGCGCGTTCGAACTGCTGGACGTGGTGGGTCTGTCGGAATTCGTCAACCAGCGCGCCGACAGCCTCTCCGGCGGGCAGCGCCAGCGCGTCGGCATCGCCCGCGCCCTGATGCAGGAGCCCAGGCTGCTGCTCGCGGACGAGCCCACCTCCTCGCTCGACCCGAAGACCTCGGTGGAGATCATGAGCCTGATACGCGACCTGTGCCGCGGCCGCAACATCCCGGTGATGATCAATATGCACGACGTGGAACTGGCCAAGCGCTTCGCCGACCGCATCATCGGCATGTCGGAGGGGACGGTGGTGTATGACGGCGCACCGGCGGGGCTTTCCGACGAACAACTGAAGACCATTTACGGCGGCCAGGAGTGGCTGCACGCATGAGCACGGCGCGATGAACGGCGCGGGCAGCGGCGCGATGCGGCCGAACCCGTTCAAGGCACGCCTGTGGGTGCGCGCGGGCTGGATCGCGCTCGTTGCCTACGTCATCTACGCCGCGGCGCGCCTGGAAATCACCTGGACGCGCTTCGTCATCGGGCTGGACAACGGCGCCAGGTTCATCGGCCGCATGCTGCCGCCGGTCATCGCGCAGCCGGACAGCCTGCTCAAAGGGCTGGCCGAGAGCCTGGAGATCGCGATCCTCGCTTCCTGCCTCGGCATCCTCGTCTCGCTGCCGGTGGGCTTGCTCGCGTCCCGTAATCTGATGCCGACATGGACCACCTGGCCGGCGCGCATGTGCATCGCCCTGTGCCGCTCGTTTCACCCGGTGATCGTCGCCATCCTGTTCGTCAAGGCCGTGGGCTTCGGCGCGCTCGCCGGCATCCTCGCCCTGGCAGTCGCCTCGATTGGCTTCATCGGCAAACTGTTCGCCGAGGCGATAGAGGAAATCTCGCTCAAGCAGGTAGAGGCGGTACGCGCCACCGGTGCGCCGTTCATGAACGTGATCAGCTACGGCGTGCTGCCGCAGGTGTTCTCGCGTTTCGTCGGCTTCGCCACTTATCAGCTCGACTCCAACCTGCGCAATTCCACCATGGTCGGCATCGTCGGCGCCGGCGGCATCGGCGGAACGCTGTTCGCGGCGTTCCAGCGTTTCGACTACGACTTCGTCGCCGCCATTCTTCTTTGCATCATCGGCATGATCATGCTGGGCGAAGTACTGGCCGGCTGGGTGCGCGGGGTTTTCCTTGAACGCGGCAAGGTGGAAGAAGAGTGAGCAGCACACTGCAATCGGCAGAAATCAAGACCTGGCGGCGGTTCACGCCGGCGCAGCGCCTGGCGCGCTTCGCCGTTTATCTTGCCCTGGTCATCGCCATCGTCGCCTCAGCGCGCACGGTGCAGATCATCCCCGAATTCCTCTACGACGCACCGGAGCAGATGCAGGACCTGCTCGCGCGCATGTGGCCGATCGCCTTCTACCACTATCGGCTGGGTGTGCACGACGCCCTCGTGGAAACGCTGCACATCGCCTCGCTCGGCACCATCCTGGCGGTGATCATGGCGCTGCCGATCGGCCTGCTGGCCGCAAACAACGTCACCCCGAACAAGCCGGTCAACTATTTCGCCAAGCTGCTGCTGGTATCCAGCCGTTCGGTGAACTCGCTGGTGTGGGCGCTATTGTTCGTCGCCGTGTTCGGCCCCGGCGCGCTCGCCGGTACATTGGCCATTGCTTTCCGCTCCATCGGCTTCGTCGGCAAGCTGGTAGGCGAAGCACTGGAGGAGGCCAATCGCGGCTCGATCGAGGCGCTGCAGGCGGCGGGCGCGCCCTGGTCTTCGCTGCTGACCAAGGGCTACTGGCCGCAGGTGGAGCCGGCGTTCTGGTCGGTGGTGCTGTTCCGCTGGGACATCAATGTGCGCGAATCGGCGGTGCTCGGCCTGGTCGGTGCCGGCGGCATAGGCATGGCATTGGACACGGCGATGAACCTGTTCCAGTGGGACCGGGTGGCGATGGTGCTGTTCGCGATATTCACGGTGGTGATCGTCGCCGAAATCGCGGTGACCTTTATCCGCAAGCGCGTGATCTGAAACCCGCAGCGGCACGACGCCGGAATCGGCGCTGAATCCGCCCGCGTGCCTTGCCGCGTTCGCCGCGTGACTACCAGGTCGTCGCGCTCTCGCCATTGGTCCCGGTCGGGGTCAGGGTCTTGGCGCCGGTCGAGCTCAAGGCAATGACGTAATCGTTCACCTGGGCTTTGCCCGCGACCGGCGTTGCCGTGAGCGTAAACGTCTGACCCGGGGTGTCGTTCGGCGAGACCGTAATCGTGTACTTGCCATCGCCGGTCAAGCCCGAAGTCTTGCCCAGGCCGCCGTCCTTAGTCCCGTCATAGGCGGCGGTGACGCTCACGGCATAGGCATTGGAATTCAGATAGATTTTTTCCTGCAGGTTGGCCAATTGCACCAGCTCGCCCTGCGCCGCCTGACGGCTGGCGCGGACCACGTATTGGATATAGCTGGGGTAGGCCACCGCGGCGATGATGCTGATGATCACAATCGCGATCATCACTTCGATCAGCGTGAACCCGCGCTGGACCTGGCGGCGCGGGCTAAGGCTAGGCGTACTCCTCGAATAGCAGTTCACTGTGCTTCCCCTAAGAAAGTTGCAGGCGGATTGCGCGCCAGCGTGCAGCGCGCAACGCTCGCGCGGAATCCGGTGGATTTTGATTTACATGGTCTCATTGTCGCAGCAGTTCGCTCCAGGATACGCGCCCGGTTATTGCCTGGTTGCCTCTTTCGTCGCCGCCGGTCTTGACCTCGCCCGCCGAGCCTGGGAGGTTCACCACGGTCTTTGTGCCGTCCGGTTTGATCGTTATGATGGTCGTGGTGCCGTCGCTATTCGCGATCCTGATAACCGTCAGCGTGGTGCTGTCCGCATAAGTCGTCACGGTGACCGTCGCGCCGCCCGGGACAGGCGTCCCGTCGCCTGGCGTCGGGACGGTCACGGTGGTCGTTGTGCCGTCCGGCTGCACCGTCACGATGGTCGTGGTGCCGTCGATATTCGCGGTCGCGGTGACTGTCCCGACGTTCGTCGCTACCGAAACGATAGCGCTGGTGGCACGGAAACTTCCCGTGCTTGGATCGTCCGATCCGGCGGCCGGGGTCCTCCATCTGCTCGAATCCGACGGGCTCAGGTCCGGCGCAGCCAGCTTGGTCCAGCCCGATGCACCATAGCATTTGCCGAGGGGATGGTGCCAGTAGGTAACGTATTCGGCGAGCACGTAGGTTTCGAAATCGGCGGACTTGACGCGCCAGCCGTATTCCGGGCGGCTGTCCACGTTGAGCTCGATCGCGCTGGCCGGAATGGTGGACTTGACGATCTGGATGGTCAGCGCCCCGTTGTGGCGCACGCCTGAGGTGTTGTTGACGGTGCCCTGTCCGGTCGCGGTGATGGTGGCGGGCGGATTGACCGGGTAGAACAGGTTTCCGCCGCGCGAGCTGGTGCCGTACCACGGGCCGCAACCGGGCGCCGTCGGCATCAGCCCGACGCGCGTATCGCCGTTGGCCCACCAGTCTTTCTGCGAGAACGCATCCACCGGCATGTTCCATTCGAGGGTATTCACGTTGCCGCGGTTGTAGCTGGGCGCATTGGCGATTACGTTGGCGGCGACGGTTTCGCTCGCCTGGTTGTTCCAGGTCTTCACGCTCGTGTGCGCGGCGCCGCCCACCGACAGGGTCACCGCCGGATTCAGGTACTGGTTATGCACCAGCACCTTGAAGTTGGTCGCCGTGCTGGCAATGGCTCTTGACAGATTCAGCGTCGTGCTGCTGGCATTGAGCATGTTCACGCCGGTGACGTCGTAGAGGTCGTCGTACTCGTGGAAGTGTGTCTGCTTGCTGCAATCATCGAAGGTGCCCGCGACAGGCGTTCCACCGCCGGTGATGTTGACGACGGTTCTGTCGCTGCTGGACATGTTGGTTGCGGTAACGCTGATGGTCTTGTTGTAGGCGGACCCTGTATTTTTTGCGGTGAACACCACCTTGCTGTTATTCACGTTCACGGTGTAATCGGCCAGCGTCGCGGCATTGATATGGCTGGCGATCCAGTTTTCCGTACTCGACCTGTCCTGGTTCGGCGGGTTGGTGGCGGTGAGGATGTTGGCGCCGCCGCCGAGAGTGATCGACATGTTCGAAAAGTCCTCGTTTCTGCGATAGGTGAAGTCGATCGAGCCGATGGCGATGCCGCTGCTGCCGCCGGTATAGTTGCAAATGGAGCTGGGGGGCGGCCCGTAAAAGATGTCCACGTCGAAGTGGCCGCCGGCCACGCCGCGTTCGGTGGACGTGGGCGGGAATGTCGTATCGGGATTCTGGTTGATCAGCGTGGTGTTGAGGGTCTCCAACTGCACCAGGATCGGCTGCGCAGCCACGCCATTGCCGAAGAATTTGCCGACCGGGATACCGTCCGAGGTGGAGATGGGATCGCCGATGGCCTTGCCGGCCGGCAGGGTGTCGCCGGAGACGTACCTGATGCGATCGGCATCGGTAAGCAACTGGTCGGCGTTCAAGTCGAGGAAGGGGCTGTTGACCACGCCGCCGCTGAGGTAGTCGAGCTCCATCAGCCAGTTTTCCCCGTTCGGGGTGGGCGAAGTATTGGTGATCGTCGGGTTATAGGCATTGAAATAGAAACGGCCGCTTTCGGTGAACACGGTGTCGCCGATGACCCGCTCGCCCGCGGGCAGCGCCACTTTCCATCCCATGTGGCTGCTCGCCCCTGCCGGGGACCAGGTCGGTGCGTTGGCCGTGACCGTGCGCACGCGCGTGGTGACGCTGCCGTTGACATAGTTCTTTGGCGTCAAGGTCTGCGTCAGCAGGGCCGCATTGGCCGCAAAGGGGGCCGGCCTGTCCCAGATGCCATAGACATAGTGAACCGCGGTATCGGTCTCGTCCGCGGCGGTGAACATGCGGCCCGTGCCGAAATTGAGCATCACGCCACCGTTGGGATGCGTGGCGATCGACGGCGCCATGGTAATCGCCTGCGCCGGGGAGGTGGTGTAGAGCAGGCTCGCGCTCCAGCTCGAGGCGGTGGTGCTGCTAAGGTCGAACTTCCACAGCTTGCCGTCGATATCGCCCGCGTAGCAGTAATCGACCTGGCCGTTCCCGGTAGCGTCGTAGCAGGCGGGCGTGGACAGTCCGCCCGAGGCCGCGCCCGACGTGGCGATGGCCTTGATCAGCGTGCCATCGGCGATATCGATCACATAGAGCATCGATACGCCTGAAGCGTTGTAACCGTTGGCGGCAATGACCGCGGACTGCCCGCTGCCGCTGTTAACCTTGGCGATGAGCGGCGTTCCGTAGGTATAGCCCAGATTGGCGTAGGACGCCGATGCCGTGCCGTTGATCCTGCTCGGCGTAATTTCCCACAGGATTTTTGCCGCCGCCGCGGTTTCATCGGCCGGTATCGGATCGGTGACGTCGAGCGCGAACAAGCCCTTGCCACCGGCGCCCAGGCCGCTGACCAGAACCTTCTTGTCGGCGCCGGAGATCACCGCATCGGCGACGTTCAGCCCGCCATCGACGAAATAGGTGTGCACGTACGGCGTTTCCTTCAGGGCAGGAAGACTGGACAACAGCATCGAGGGCACATAGGCCCACAGTTCATCGCCTCCGGTCGCGCTGGCATCGAAGGCATGCAGCATGCCGTCGTTGGCACCCACGAACAGCACCGGCGATCCACCGTTTTCCAGGTAAAAGGGCCTGGAATGAATGATATCGCCCAGCACCGATGCTCTGGCGCGATAAGCCAGACCGACGGTTTCGTTGGAGCGGTCCCCGCGCACGAAATCGAGCACGGACTGGCCGCCGACCGCCGTCTTCTGCGCCGCGGAAAGCTGGGTATAGCGGAATGGAATCTTGGTGCCATCGTCTTGCATGGTCACGATGATGCGGCCGGTATCGAAATTCTGGGCGTCTAGGTGCGCTTTTGCGCCGCCGTCCCAGCGTTCTGCCGGTGTATTCAACTCGCCGTCCGCGCCGACCGGGTAGGCGTACACATTGCCGGTCCAGTCCTGCTTTTCATAATCGGTCTTGAAAACGGTTTCATTGCCGCTGGTCAGGTCAAAGTTGGTGACCTCGAGTTGGGCGACAGCTCCCGTCGGCTGCGACGCCGGGTCAAAACCCGTCGCGGCGACCACCCACCCGACCACACCCGCAACCATGGCCAGCGCGGCCAGTCCGCCCAGCGTCCAGTTTGATTTCAATTTCATGATGTGCTCCCGGATCCGCAGCTAAGCCTGCTGTAAATGGATTGGACGAATTTGCTGGCGCCGCGGGCGCTGCCGCCTTGCGCGATGATGCGATAGACATTGACCTTGTTGCAGCCGCTGGCTTGGCGGCCGCCGACGTTCAGGCTGGTCGGGATCAGCGTCCTGTCGCTGGCAAGCAATTCGATCAGGTAGCGCTGCGTGGTGCTGTTGCCGGGGTCGGTGCCATCGGGATCTGGGGGAATCTTTGAGTTGGAATCGCTCCAGCTCATGGTCATGGCCGCAGTAGCGATGTTGCTGCCGAGCGGGTACAGGTGCGGGGTGGCGGAAGAGTAGGTGGAGAATCCGGGTACATTTGTTGTTACGTTCCTGCCGCCGTTGACGGCAAGCCAGCGTTCGGCAGCGACGGCCGCGGCCTCCGCCTCATTCAGGGCGGCGGACTGAAACTGGAGATTGCCGGACAACATAAAGTCGCTCTTCGAAACCAGTATTGCCGACAGACCCAGCACCATCACCGCCACCAGCATCACCAGGGTGGTGACCAGCGATATGCCGCGTTGCCGCGTCCGGCCGAGCTTGGCTATCATGGAGTTCATGGCTTGCCCCTTCCTAAACACATCAGTTCCTCAACTGCACCACCGTGCTGAACAGTTCCCGCCGGTAGCCGTCGTTGACCGTGACCGTCTTGTCGCCGAGCGTGTAGCTCGAGGTGTTGGTGTAACCCGGCTCGGGCTTGCTCGAGCGCACCAGGATCCAGATCCGCACCGAATTGACGTCGCTCCATTCGGTAGCGGTGGTGGTGGTGGTGGCCGTGGCCGTGGTGCTGACGCCGCTCGCCGGGTAGAACCGAGTATTGTTGTCGCTGGTCAGGCGGCCGTATCGAAGCTGCATGTCCTCTATGTTGCTTGCGACCGGCTCGGCGCGCATCGCCGGCCCCGCGTCCAGCGCTACTCTGTACAATGCCGGCACGCGCGGGGTTTCTGTCGATGAAGCGGTATACGGGCTGACATAGTAGACATTCGTTTCCAGCGCGTAGTCGAAGTTCGGCGCCTGGGTGAAAGTTGAGTCGAGCGTGGCGCTCTCGCTGCCCTTGAACACCTCGCCGCGCTCGTAGGCGGAGCGAAAATAGAGGGTCGTTGCCGAACGGCTCGCTGCCGGCGTGGGCGCCGATGCGGCGCGCCTGACGACCAGCACGTCCGTGCCAGTGGAATCCGGCGGCGCGCCGGTAGAATAATCGGCCACCGGAATGCAGGTGCCCGAGAACGGGTTGGCGTCGTTCGCCCCCCACACCCCCTGGCGCAGGTTGGTGGCAAAACCGGCGCCGACGCATTCGTTCCCGACCGTTCCGATCGGCGTCGTTATTGCGCTCGGCTCGGCCCAGGTAAGTCCGCGATAACCTGCGTGCAGCAGCTCGTGCCGCAGCACTTCGATCGCATAACGGCCATTGGTGGTGATTTCCGAGGCGCTGGCGCTGGTCTTTTCGCTCGACAGGCTGGACAGATACAGTTCGCTCACGCCGATCAGCATGAACAGCGCTATCGTGGACCCGACCATCAATTCGATCAGCGTGAATCCGCGTTCGCGGGATCGCGCCGCCCGGGGGTGCAGGGAATCGATTTTCATCGCGGCCACCTACTCTTGGTAAACAACCTTGGTTGATGTCAGGCTCAGCCTTTCGGTGGCGCCGGCAGTCGCATAGGTGGTGCTGGCGGTATTGGCACGCCGGTCCGGCCAGTTGACGACGATCGTGTACCACGACGGGTTCCCGGCGGTCGGATTGGTGATTTGCCAGCTCGCTCCGGGGGGCAATGTCGCGGCAACGCGTGTTGTCCACTCCGCGAGGTCGTAGGCCGCCAGCGCAGTCGCGTTGCACGCCGCCGTCAAGCAGTCGGTCGCCGCGGTGGACGGAGTGGAGGATTCACTGGCCACGACATAGTTCCCGCCGACGGACCCGGCCTTGTTCGCTTCCATGCGCTCGGCCAGCTCATTCGACAGAAACGCCGCCTGCGTGCGCGATGCCCCGCTCTTGGCGAATTTCATCGCATTGAGTTGCAGGCCCGCATGGCCGAACATCGCCACCGCGATCAGCACCAGCGAAATGAGCACCTCGATCATGGAAAAGCCCGCTTGCATGCGCGCGCGCTGGCCCGCCCGATTCGATTTACGCATGGTCATGATGTGCATGATCGACGATCGCCTCCCCTAAGTCCTGCCGCCTTTAATCAGCCCGGAGGCGGCAACGGTCACCCTAACCGCGGTCGCGCCGCTCCAGGTGCCGGTGATCGAAAGTGTCACCGTGGCAGCGCCCGCCACGCCCTGGCTTCCGCTCGGGGCAAATCGAATCGCAGCCGCCGGGCCGGTGACCGTTGCAAACGTCGTATCCACTTTGCCTTCCACGCGTATCGGGTTGGGCGCGTCGGCGGTGGAGGCATCGCAAGCGCCGTCGGCGTTCCCGTCGTAGCATACAAGCCAGCCCTTGACACCCCAGTCGGTGGTCGCCGCGCAGTCGGTCTTGGTAGCGTTGCTGGGACAAACCAGAACCCCTTGGTTCAGCTTGATCGCTTCGCCGCGCGCTTGCTGCAGGCTGGCCACGAGAGAGCCGGAAATCGAATTGAGTTTAATGTTCCTGAGGAAACTGGAAAGCGAGGGCACGGCAACCGCGGCAAGAATGGACGCAATGGCGATGGTCACCAGGATTTCTATCACGGTGAAACCGCGTTGCCCGCCAGCGGCGTGCCCCTCAATGTGCTGTTGCGTCCGCATGCCCCAACCCTTTCCGCCACCAGGCGTTTCCGTTTGGAAGCGCACCTGATGCTCAGAATAGCCGTTGCGCAGCCAGAGTAAATG
>JBQMQE010000069.1:0-19487 GCA_052172655.1 Burkholderiales bacterium | reverse complement strand
GTCCAGCACCGGTGTTTCCAGCACCGCCTTTTCCGATTCCTCGATCACCGTGCGGCGCTTGTCGCCGAAGGCCTTGATGTCGGCCTCGATCTCCTCAATCACCAGCGCTTCCAGTGTCTTGCGGCTGCCGAGTACTTTCTCCAGCCCCTTCTGCTCCTTCGCCAGGCCCTCGAGCTCCTTTTCCAGCTTGATGTGTTCGAGCTTGGCCAACTGGCGCAGGCGCATTTCCAGAACGTCCTCGGCCTGGCGCTCGGTGAGCTTGAACGCGCGCATCAGGTCCGGCTTGGGATCGTCCGAATTGCGGATCAGCTTGATCACCTTGTCCACGTTGAGCAGCACCAGCAGCCGCCCTTCGAGCACGTGGATGCGGTCGAGCACCTTGTCCAGGCGGAATCTGGAGCGCCGCGTCACCGTCGCAAATCTGAATTCCAGCCACTCGGCGAGGATGTCCTTCAGGCTCTTGCCGGTGGGCCGCCCGTCCAGGCCGACCATCACCAGGTTGATCGAGGCGTTGGTCTCCATGCTGGTCTTGGCCAGCAGCAGATTGATGAACTCGCTCTCGTCCTGGCGCGAAGACTTGGGCTCGAACACCAGGCGCACCGGGTGGGTGCGATCGGACTCGTCGCGCGCGCGATCGAGCATGGACAGCATCAATTGCTTTTCGCGCTGCTGCTCGAGGCTGAGCGATTTCTTGCCCGACCTTGCTTGAGGATTGGTGATGGCCTCGATTTCCTCCAGCACCTTGCGCGACGAGGCGCCCGGCGGCAGCTCGTGCACCACCATCTGCCACTGCCCGCGCGCGAGGCGCTCTATGCTCCAGCGCGCGCGCACGCGCACCGAGCCGCGGCCGTTGGCATAGGCCTCGCGCATCTCGGCGCGCGGCGTGATGATCTGCCCGCCGCCGGGGAAGTCCGGGCCTTTGATGTATTTCATCACGCCGGCGAGCGTGATGTCGGGCTCGCGCACGAGCGCAATCGCGGCGTTCGCGACTTCGGTCAGGTTGTGGCTGGGAATCTCGGTCGCCATGCCCACGGCGATGCCCGAGGCGCCGTTCAGCAGCACCACCGGCAGGCGCGCCGGCAGCACCTGCGGCTCGACCATGCTGCCGTCGTAGTTGGGTGCAAAATCGACGGTGCCGCTGTCCAGTTCCGCTAACAGCACCTCGGCGAATTTGGTCAGACGCGCCTCGGTGTAGCGCATCGCCGCCGGCTCGTCGCCGTCGCGCGAACCGAAGTTGCCCTCGCCGTCCACCAATGGATAGCGCAGGCTGAAGTCCTGCGCGATGCGCACCATCGCGTCGTAGACCGAGGCGTCGCCGTGCGGATGGAACTTGCCGAGCACGTCGCCGACCACGCGCGCGGACTTCTTGCGCGGCGTGCCGGCGCGCCCGTTCATCTCCCACATGGCGTAGAGGATGCGCGCCTGCACCGGCTTCTGGCCGTCGGCGACGCGCGGCAGCGCGCGGTCCTTGACCGTGCTCACGGCATATTGGAGATACTGCAGCGCGGCGTATTTCGCCAGCGGCAGCGTGTCGCCGAACTCGCCCGACAGCGGCGCGAAGTCCGGCGGTTCGCCCCCACCGCCGCCCGAACCGCCGCTCTTCGCGGCCGGCGGCATCGCGCCGCCGCTGTCATTCTTGTCGCCGCCGTCCGCGGGCGCGGCACCGCCGCCGGCCGCCGCGCTCGCTGGCTTCAACGCATCCTCTGCCGCGGTCATGGCCAGTCCTTCAAACAAATCGTTCTGATTTCCCATCCGTCTCATTCCTAGAGCTCATTACGAATGAGGGGACACATCCCCTCATGCTCCCCTAAGTCAGGGGCCGTTTCGTGATTCCGAAACGGCCTCTAAGTTATGTCAGCGTCCACGAGATTGCCGAACTTTTCCATCCATTCACGCCTTTGCGAGGCATTCTCCTTGCCCATCATCATGTTGAACACGGAGCGGTCGGCCTCCAGCGCCACGTCTTCGACCTGCACCGGCAGCATGCGCCGCGTGTCCGGGTTGAGCGTGGTCTCCCACAATTGCTCCGGGCTCATCTCGCCCAGGCCCTTGAAGCGGCTTACCGCCCATTTGCCTTCGTCCATGCCTTCGTCGAGAAGTTTCTCTTCGATTCCGGCAAGCTCCTGCTTGTCCAGCGCGTAGAGCTTGCGCGCGGGCTTCCCCTTGCCCATCGAGGGCACGTCGATGCGAAACAAGGGCGGCTGCGCCACGTACACGCTGCCGGTTTCGATCAGCCGCGGAAAATGGCGGAAGAACAGCGTCAGCAGCAGCACCTGGATGTGCGCGCCATCGACGTCGGCATCGGCGAGAATGATGATTTTGCGATAGCGCAGGCGCGTCATATCGACCACAGCGCCGCGCTGGTGGTGATCGATGCCGATCGCCAGCGCAATCGCCTCGATTTCCTTGTTCGAGTACAGGGTGTCGGGCGAATCCTGCCAGGTGTTCTTGGGCTTGCCCTTGAGCGGGAGCACCGCCTGGAACTCCTTGTCGCGCGCCTGCTTGGCCGAACCGCCGGCGGAATCGCCCTCGACGATAAAGAGTTCGTTGCGCTCCGGGTCGTCGGAGGCGCAGTCGGTAAGCTTGCCAGGGAGCACCGCCACGCCCGAGCTCTTGCGCCGCTCCACTTTCTGCGCCGCGCGCGTGCGCGTCATCGCCTGGCGCATCACCAGCTCGGCGATGCGCTTGCCCTCGTCGACGTGACGGTTGAGCCACAGCTCGAACGGATCGCGCACCATCTGCGCCATGAGCTTCACCCCGTCGCGCGAGATCAGCTCGTTCTTCACCTGGCCCTTGAACTGTGGATCGAGCATTTTCACCGACAGCACGTAAGAGGCGCGCGACCACACGTCTTCGGGCACGATCTTGATGCCGCGCAGGCCCATGGCGTGCAGGTCGATGAAATTGCGGATGGCGTTGTACACGCCCTCGCGCAAGCCGGCGACGTGAGTGCCGCCGTGGCGCGTCGGGATCATGTTGACGTAGGATTCGGCTACCGCCTCGCCCTCGGGGGTCCAGGCGATCGCCCACAGCGCGCCCTCGCCTTCGGCGAAGCTGTCCGACTCCGATTGCGCCGCGATGTAGCGCTCGCCGAAGAAGGTCTCGGCCACCGGCTCCAAGCCGGCCACGGCAGTGGCGAAATAGCCCTTGATGCCTTCGGGAAAGTGCCATTCACTCTGCTCGATCTTGCCGTTCTTCTCCACGCCTAGCGTGAAGCGCACCCCCGGCAGCAGCATCGCCTTCGCGCGCAGCAGCGCCGCGATGTCGGCGGTGACGATCTTCGGAGAATCGAAATACTTGGGATCGGGCCAGAAGCGGATGCGCGTGCCGGACTCGCGCGGCGGGGCCGGGCCGGTTTTCTTCAGCGGCTCCTTCACCTTGCCGTTGTCGGCGAACACCAGCCGGTGACGGGCGCCGTCGCGCCTGACCTCGACTTCGAGCCGGGTCGCGAGCGCGTTGGTGACGCAGATGCCCACGCCGTGCAGACCGCCGGCGATGCGATAGGCGGCGTCCTTGTCGGTCTTCCTGAACTTGCCGCCCGAATGCAGGGTGGTGAAAATCACCTGCACCGCCGGCACCTTCTTTTTCGGATGGATGTCGACCGGGATGCCGCGGCCGTCGTCCGCGACCTCGGCCGAGCCGTCCTCGTACAGCACCACCGCGATGTTCTTGGCGAATCCCGCCAGGCCCTCGTCCGAGGAATTGTCAATCACCTCTACCAGCGCGTGGTTCGGATTGGACGGGTCGGTATACATCCCCGGCCGGTGCAGGATCGGCGACAGATCCTCCAGGATCTCGATGTCCTCGGCGTTGTAAGCGCTAGATTTGGTTGCCATAAAGCTTTCCGATACTACCTATGGGTGTCGGTCTTAGCTGGCAATGATACCGCGGTCGGGGCAAGCTTGCATCAGGGCTTGGCTGACTGCTGCAACTCGGTTCGGCAAACCAGCCGGCCAGCCAGATTTGCAGGACCGCGTCTGCGTCGCCGGCGGCGCAACAATTTTCATAACTAAATGAAAATATGGGCTAAAGTGAGATTGTCGGAGGCGCGGCGCAAAACGAAAAAAACTTCACGGGCTCCATGGTGCGAAGAGAAAAGGAAAGAATGCGGAGGATTTGCAAAATGCCTATTTGATTAGAAAGAGAATGAATTAGAAAATGGGAACTGACAGGATATATGCTTGGCGAAGGGTGAGGTGGAAATGGTTCTGCCTTGGAAAACAAGGAATCCCAAAATTGCAAGGGCGAAATATTTTGCGCGTTCAACGACGGGGGATAATCATGGATAAGATGAGAAAGGTTCTGGTGGTGGACGATGAGGAGATCGTGAGAGTGAGCCACATGAGAACGTTAGCGGGCCAAAGCTGCAATGTGGAAGCGGCGCACGGGGGCGAGCAAGCGCTGCAGAATATGCAAAGGGAGCCGGCGGACGTGGTTCTAATGGATTTGCGCATGCCAGGAATGGACGGGCTGGCGACCCTGAAAACGATCAAGGAGAGATGGCCGGAGACGGAAGTGGTGATCATTACCGGGTATCCATCGGTCTTTACGGCGAGGGAAGCCGTCAGGCTTGGGGCTTTTGATTATCTGGCCAAGCCGGTGGACCCGGACAAAGTGCTCGCGGTGGCGAATGAGGCGATGGCGCAAAGATTGGCGCCGCTCCAAGGGGAAAAAGGCGGGCAAGACAAGGAATCCCAAAAGGGATGGGCGAAATACTTGAATTGACTGAGATGTACGTCATACTTTTACAGCAATGCGAGTGCGGTGCGAAGCTCCCCCCACGGTCGTGTGAATGGCGTCCCCGAGGGGATTCGAACCCATGTACTCACCGTGGTTTCGGGCGCACCGCAAGGGCATTGCCATGGCCGAGAGCGCAGCGCGTGCGCATATCTCCCCTACCCTTGGCGATCGGCGCCTGACCGACTTGACCACTGTAGACCTTCGTGTCTGGCTCGATAAACTCGCAACCAAGGCCGCACGCCTGGGCAGCAGCAAAGCGTCCAAGAAGCTGAACCTGCGCCCTGCCGCGGAAACCAAGGACGAGAAGCGTGCGCGCCGGGCAAGTGCCAACCGCATCTTGTCGGTGTTGAAGGCGATCCTCAATCGCGTATTTCAAGATGGCCTGGTGGCCGACGATTCGGCCTGGCGCAAGGTCAAGCCCTTCGCCAAGGTGGACGAGGCCCGCATCCGCTACCTGACCGATGCCGAGGCCATGCGCCTGGTCAACGCCTGTCCTCTCGATTTGCGCCGGCTGGTGCGTGCCGCCCTTCTTACCGGCACACGATGGGGCGAACTCGCCGCGCTCAAGGTGGCGGACGTGAATCTGAAAACAGCACAGATCTACATTGCCCAATCGAAATCAGGCAAGCCGCGCCGTGTACCCATGAACCCAGAAGGCGTGGCACATTTCGAGGAACTGGTGACAGGCAAGACCGGCGACGAATTGGTCCTGACACGTGCGGACGGCAAGCAATGCGGCCATAACCATCACGTCCGCGCCCTCGATGCAGCGTGCAAGGTCGCCAAAGTCAAACCGGTCGTATCTTTTCACGAGCTACGCCACACCTACGCCTCGCCCCTGGCACAGGCCGGCGTGGATCTACTGACGATCTCGAAGCTGCTCGGCCATGCCGATACGCGCATTACCGCAAAGCACTACGCGCACCTGGCGGACAAGACGCTTGCGCAGGCTGTGACAAAGCTGCCGAGCTTCTCGGGCGCCGCGAAGCCCTCTCACCTTGTAAGAGTTTCCCTTTAAGTTATCAAAATGGATATAATACGCAGGAAGCGGATCGAATGGATTGGGGACAGCCGTGATGCGATACGGGGATTCCCGGAAGTTGCGAAGCAGCGCACCGGCCGCGAGCTTGCACGGGTTCAGGAAGGACTGGAACCAACGGACCGCAAGCCGATGCCGTCGATCGGCGTAGGCGTCAGCGAGATACGGGTGCGTGAGGACAGTGGCGCCTTCCGCGTCATCTACGTAGCCAAGTTCTCAGAGGCGATCTACGTGCTGCACGCCTTCCAGAAGAAGGGACAGAAGACGCCGAAGGCCGAGATCGAGTTGGCGCGCAAGCGCTACAGGGCAATGCTTAACGAGAGGAAATTGTAATGGCCGAAAAGCTGAAGGTGGTACGCGGAAGCGGAAACGTATTTCTGGATATTGGGTTTTCGCCAGACGAGGCGCAAAACCTTCATTTGCGGTCCGAACTGATGAGCAAGATCGAGCACTTTGTCCGTTCCAGCGGACTTACCCAAAAGGAATGCGCCGTCCGTATGGGCGTAACTCAGCCGCGACTGAGCGACCTTCTCAAAGGCAAGATCGACAAATTCAGCCTCGATGCGCTGGTCAATATGCTTGGGCACGCGGGCATGCGCGTGCGGCTGCTCGTAAAGAGGGCGGCCTGAGAAACGCAGCAAAAGGACATCGAACGTGCCAAAGCCTATTTCGAAGACTACAAAGCCCGTGCGACGCAGAAGCCGCACAGCCGACCCTAGCCTGCCTTACGAGGACTGGCTGACCGAGAGCCTGAAAGACCGGAAAGAGGCGGCTGCCTACCTGGAAGCCGCGATCGAAGACGGTGACCAAGCGGTGCTCATGCTCGCGCTGCGCCACGTCGCTAAGGCCCAAGGTGGTGTCGCCGAAATCGCGCGCCGGGCCAAGCTCACGCGCTAGCCCTACCTACAAGATGTTGTCGAAGGCCGGCAATCCGGCGCTGAGCAGCCTTACCGCAGAACTTGCGGCAACCGGCCTGCGGCTGGCGGTGAAGCCGGCCGAAAAGCGCCAGAGGAAAGCAACCGCCCTCAAGCTGGCAAGCGCTTAGGAAAGTCCTAGCGGGTCGGATCAATTTTCAACCCGTCGAACGGGACGACGCGCGGGGCTACGACCTGCGCGGGAGCATCGTAGCTGGTGCCTTCATGAGCGGCAGTTATATATCGATGGCGTCCCCAAGGGGATTCGAACCCCTGTACTCACCGTGAAAGGGTGATGTCCTAGGCCTCTAGACGATGGGGACTAAAGGGCTTGGTGGTAACCAGATGGAGCTGGTCGGTTTGGTGGAGGTAAGCGGGATCGAACCGCTGACCTCTTGCATGCCATGCAAGCGCTCTCCCAGCTGAGCTATACCCCCACGAAAGGCGCGAATTATACCGGGATGCGCCCGCCCCTGTAAAGGCGGTTCAACTCTCCGCCAGATAGGGTTGCAGCCGCGCCAGCACGGCGTCGCGCCCGAGCAGCTCCAGCACCGCGTCGATCGACGGCGTCTGCGTCTGCCCGAGCAGGATCACCCGCAGCGGCATGGCAATTTTTGGCATTTTGTGGCCGAATTTCCCGACCACCGCCTTCACCGCCGCGTTCAGTTGCGGCCGCTGCCATTCGACCCGCTCCAGACTGCCTGCCAATTCGCGCACCGCCGGCATGACCTCCGGCGTGAGATGCTCGGCGATGAGCGCCTTGCTCGGTTCTATGCGCCGGTAGAACATCATCGCCGCCTCGGCCATGTGCTCCAGGGTAGTGGCGCGGTCCTTGATCAATTTCACCACCTCCACCAGCGCCGGCCCGTCGGCCAGCCTGCCGCCATCGCGCGCTATGCGCGGCGCCAGCAGTGCGGCCAGGCGGCCGGGATCGGCTTCCTTGATGTACTCGTGGTTGAGCCATGACAGCTTCGCGGCGTCGAACTGGGCGGTCGACTTGCTCACATGCGCGAGGTCGAACCATTCGACGAACTGCGCGCGCGTGAACTTCTCGGCATCGCCATGACTCCAGCCCAGGCGCGCGAGGTAGTTGAACAGCGCCTCGGGCAGATAGCCGTCCTCCGGATATTGCATCACCGAGACCGCGCCATGGCGCTTGGACAGGCGCTCGCCATCGGCGCCGAGGATCATCGGCGCGTGCGCGAACTGCGGCAGCGGCGCCCCCAGCGCCTGGAAAATATTCACTTGGCGCGGCGTGTTGTTGACGTGGTCGTCGCCGCGGATGACATGGGTGATGCCCATGTCCAGGTCATCCACCACCACGCCGAAATTGTAGGTGGGCACGCCGTCGGCGCGCAGGATCACCAGATCGTCGAGCTCGCCGTTGGCGACTGTGATCGGCCCCTTCACCAGGTCGATGAAGGTGACTGCGCCTTCGTCCGGATTGCGAAAGCGCAGCACCGGCTCGATCCCTGCGGGAGGCGTCAGCCCCGATGCCTTCGCATTCTCCGGACGCCAGCGCCCGTCGTAGCGCGGCTTTGCGCCGCGCGCGCGCTGCTGCTCGCGCATGTACTCGAGTTCGTCTTTGCTCGCGTAGCACCAGTACGCCTTGTCCGCTGAGAGCAGTTGCTCCGCCACTTCGCGGTAACGGTCGAGGCGCTGCATTTGCCGGTACGGCCCCTCGTCCCAGTCGAGACCCAGCCACTTCATGCCTTCGATGATCGCGTTCACCGACGCTTCCGTCGAACGCTCGAGGTCGGTGTCCTCGATGCGCAGCACGAACTTGCCGCCGTGCTTGCGCGCGTAGGCCCAAGAGAAAAGCGCGGTGCGCGCGCCGCCGACATGCAGATAACCGGTGGGACTCGGAGCGAAACGGGTGCGGATCATTGGAAGCGGCTTAGCAAAGCTGGCATTTTACTGGAATCTGCCCCTTTCGAATTGACCCGGGGCGCGCGTATGTGATTAAATCCGCACTCGGTCGGGCGGTTAGCTCAGTGGTAGAGCACTGCCTTCACACGGCAGGGGTCACTGGTTCGAAACCAGTATCGCCCACCATTGAATCAAATTTTTACGGATAGTCGGCCAATCCGTGCGCAAGGCAGTACGCGCGCTACCGGCACCAATACCGCCAGAAATTTCATATGGGATTGGCGCTTCGCAAAAGGCCGTTTCAACGCTGCCGCAGACGACGTAGCGCGGGCGCGCTTACTTATGCGCAATGGGCTTCTTGGTGAACAGATAGTCCTTCAATTCCTTGGAGAACGCCGGGTCGTTGCGCCGGATCCACTCCAGCACCATGGAGGCATGTTCTTTTTCCTCGTCGCGATTGTGCGCAAGGATCGCCTTGAGTTCCCGGTCCTTGCACGCGTCAGCGCGCTGGTTGTACCAATCAACGGCTTCCAGTTCCTCCATCAACGACACGATTGCCCTATGCATGTCGCGGGTTTGATCCGACAATTCCTCAACGGGTTCGTGGTAACCGACACTGGACATGGCTATCTCCTATTTTGTGGACGAATGGCGAAACGGCTTTCCTTGCGCGCGGCGCGCATATCCGGCCGTGACCGGAGGCGCCAGACGGTAATTATATTCCGTGAATACGACACGTCGGATTCTGGCCTTGCTTGGCAGGCTTGTCATCCTTGTAGCGCGCGGCGCCTGCCCTCGTCTGATAGACTTGAACCGACATATCCCAGGCCCGCGAAACCGGTATCAGGCAGATGGCTGCACCGCAAATGAACAATCCGCTGCACGGTATTACGCTGGAGCAGATGCTGTCCGAACTGATCGAGGGCGTCGGCTGGGCGGAAATGGGCCGGTGCATCAGCATACGCTGCTTCACCCACGATCCCAGTCTGTCCTCCAGCCTGCGCTTTCTCAGAAGAACACCCTGGGCAAGGGCCAAAGTCGAGGCCCTGTACCTGCGGCACAAGCGCGGCGCGCCGACCGCAGCCCATCTGTTCTAGCTATGCCCCGTAATAAGAGTCGTCATTTTGTTACGGACTCCTAATCCGCCGTGTTGCGATAGCCCGCGGTGACATGCTCAGGTGCGATGTTGCTGATACGCCACCGGCTTGCTGTCGTTTCGTATTCGAACAGCAAGGGGGTGGCGTTGGAGATATGCTGTTCCAGCAGATCGGCGCCGAGACTGAATATCAGGACGTAAAGCGGCCCGCCGTGTGCAACCAGCAGGGTCGATGCATCGGTGTCCAGGGCGTCGTTCAGGCCAGACTGGGTGCGCGCGACGAAATCGCGCAAGGACTCGCCATTCGGCGGCTCGTTGCGCCAGTCCAGGTCCCGCGACGACTTGCCCGTCAGATCGCCAAACCATCTTTCGCGCAGGCGCGGTTCCGCAATCACCGGCGCGCGCACGATTTCCGCCGCCGCCTGCGCGGTCTGCCAGGCACGCTGCATATCGCTCGCGAGGATCCGTCCGACCGGATGCGTGCGCAGATATTCGGCCGCGCACCTGGCTTGCTCCAGCCCGGTCGGGTTCAGGGGAATCTCGGGAGGCTGATAAACCCGCCGCGCGTTGCCCTCGGTTTCCCCGTGACGCAGGAAGAAAAAGCGCCGCGCGCGCGGCTGCAGCGGCCGCGCCGCTGCCAGCCGCTTGACCTCGTCCAGACCGTGTTTGGTCAGCCTCGAGCGCCAGATCTGCAATGCCTTGTCCGCTGTCATGGAGCCGCCTGCCTCGAGCCGTCGTGCCGGCCGCGCCGCCGGCCTGGCACGAGCACCCGACCCTATTCCCTTTCTTTGGTGATGACCACGCGGTTGACGAATAGCACGCTGGGAAAGGTGCGATTCAGGGTCTTGCTGTGAAAATTGGTCATGACCATGCCATTGTCGAAGCGGATCACATCGCCTTTTTTCGCGGGCACGGCGTTGGCGGCGAGCCACAGCGTCTTCTTGTTCTGCGTCACTTCGAGGTAGGTATAGGGAGCCGCGTCGATGGTGCTGAGGACCTTGGCTTTTTGCGGCAACTGGGCCTCGGGCGCGCCATTGCCGGCGTTCTTGGTGTTTACGCCGGGGTGGCCCGCGGGCAGCGGCTGAGCAGCGGCGACGGACGCGGACAAGACGGCCAGGGCGAACAATACCGGGGAGAATTTCATGGGCAGGTTTCTTTCTCGATCAATATGGAAGGAAGTCATTATACGTGCTCGACCCATCGGCGGCCATCGACGCACCGCGACCGGCGGCTTCAGGCCGTGCCCGGCGCGCGCGTTCTTATTCCCGCACCAATAACACCGGGCAACGCGCCAAGTGCACGGTCTTGGCGGCGACCGAGCCAAGCAGCATCCCCGACGCCGCGCCCATGCCGTGAGTCCCCATGAATATCAGATCGCATTTCAGTTTTTTTGCCTCGCTCGCCAGGCTCTGCGCAATCGGTCCCACCAGGATATGCATGGTGCAGCCCAGCTTGGCGCGATCGAACAGCTTTTTCGCGCCGCGCAGCGCATCCTCGCCCTCCTCGCGATAGTAGCGCTGCAGCGCTTCGTGTCCGACGGGTTTGATCAGTCCGCCCAGGGTCGGAACCGGCAGATGCACATAGATCAGGTGCAATTCGGGCGGCTGCTTGTACGCCGCCGCTTGCCGGATCGCCACCTTCGCCACCTTGGCCGAATGCGACGATCCGTCTACTGCGACTAGAATTCTGGTCATGCGGTTCTCCTTGCTGATGTCGGTCATTCGGATTCGAGGATAGGGGCTTCAGCGTCTGCTGCAGCTTGCCGGTGCCCAGGTCTCATGCACGACCTTGCTCAGATTATACGCAGCAAGCCCTGCCGGATATGCTCGCCCAGATTGGCGGCCCTGGCCAGGCCGGCGACGCCGTAAGCGGCCACCAGCGCACCGGTCGCCAGCCTGAGGCGCCGGTTGGAAGTAATGTCGCGCAAGCGCTTGAACGCGATCCCCGCCAGCAGCAGATTGGGCAGGGTTCCGAGGCCGAAAGCCAGCATCACGGCAGCGCCGCTGGCCGCGCCGCCGCTCAGCAATGCGGTTGCGAGCAGGCTGTACACCAGGCCGCACGGCAGCCAGCCCCACAGCGTGCCGAGCGCGAACGCCTTCGCTGGGGTATCGGCGGGCAAGACTCTGGTGCTGTAGGGCTGAATGCGGCGCCACAGCCACGCGCCCAGCACCTCCAGCCGAGCCAACTGATTGCCCAGGCCGGCAAGATACAGGCCCAGGCCGACCAGCACCAGATTGGCGAGCACATAGAGCAGCATCTGCACCGGGAGGACCTGATTGAACATGAGTCCGGCCCCGCCGATCATGCCCATGATCGCCCCGGCCGCGGCATAGCTCGCGATGCGCCCGGCGCTATAGGCTAGGTGCAGGTCCCATGCGCGCTGGCGGCGCGGCGTTTGTACCGTCAGCGCGCCGACGATGCCGCCGCACATGCCGACACAATGCACTCCGCCCATGAGTCCGATCAGAAAGGCGGCCGCCAGCCCCGCCTCCACGATCTAAATTACCTTGGAATAGCTCGCCCGCCGGCTGGCCTGGCGCAGGTATTTGTCGAACACCATGCACAGGATGCGCACGAGCAGGCGGCCTTGGGGGGTGACCACGATCCAGTCGCCGTCCAGTTCCACCAGGCCGTCCTTGGCGTACTCGCGCAACTCGGCCAACTCGGTGGCGAAATAGCTGCCGAAATCGATCAGATGCGCGATCCCGATCGCTTCCATCGACAGCTCGAAATGGCAGGACAGGGCCTGGATCACCGCGCGGCGCACCAAGTCGTCGGCCGTGACTTCGATACCGCGCATCACCGGCAACAGGCCGTTGTCGAGCCGGTCGTAATACTCTTCCAGGGTGCGCACGTTCTGGCTGTAGGTCGGGCCGATCTTTCCGATCGACGAGACGCCCAGTCCAATCAGGTCGCAATCGCCATAGGTCGAATAGCCCTGGAAATTGCGGTACAGCCGCCCCTGCCGCTGCGCCACCGCGAGATCGTCGTCCGGTTTCGCGAAATGGTCCATGCCGATGTAGACGTAGCCCGCGGCGAGCAGCGTCTCGATCGCACTGATCATGAGTTGCAGCTTCACCTCCGGCTGCGGCATGTCGGCATCGAGAATGCGCCGCTGCGGCTTGAACACCGCCGGCAAATGCGCGTAGTTATAGAGCGCGATGCGATCCGGCGAGCACGCGATCACCTGGGCGAGTGTGTCGCTGAAACCGGCCAGGGTCTGTTTCGGCAAGCCGTAGATCAGATCGATGTTGACCGACTTGAAGCCATTCTTGCGCGCCGCTTCGATCACCTCGATGGTCTCTTCCACGCTCTGGATGCGGTTGACCGCGCGCTGCACTTCCGGGTTGAAGTCCTGTACCCCGACGCTGATGCGGTTCATGCCCAGCGCGCCCAGCAGCGCCACTTTTTCCTCGCCCACCTTGCGCGGATCCACTTCGATTGAATATTCGCCGTGCGGATCGAGCTCAAAGCTCTCGCGTATCATTTTCATCAGTTCGCTCAGTTCGGCCTCGCTGAGGAAGGTGGGCGTGCCCCCGCCCCAGTGCATCTGGGTCACGCGCCGCCTGCCGCCCAACTCGGCGCTCTGCATGCGGATCTCCCTGCCCAAATACTTCAAATACTTAGCCGAACGGCCGTGATCTTTGGTAACGATTTTGTTGCAGCCGCAGTAGTAGCAAATGGTGTCGCAAAAAGGCAAGTGGACGTATAATGCGAGTGATCTGGCCATCCCGCCCACATTTCGCTTTGCCAGCCAGCTACGATAGGCGGCCTCGTCAAAGGCATCGACAAAGCGGTCTGCGGTCGGATACGAGGTGTAGCGCGGACCGCTGATATTGAATTTGCGCAGCAGCTCGGCGTCAACCTGAAGGTTGTTCTGGGACGGATTTATGCGTAAGGCTTTTACGTTCATCGGTGAAGTCTGCCCAATTCCAAGATGGGAATGTTGATGTGGATCAAAATTCGCCCTTGCGCGCACCCCGCATGAGCGCTCCCAAGCTTGCGCGGGTCATCGACATTCATGCCCTCAAGAATGCCTGCTCCAATTGCAGCTTGCGCGAGATGTGCCTCCCGATCGGCCTCAACCAGGACGAGATCGAGAAACTGGACCAGATGGTCTATACGCGCAAGCGGGTCAAGCGCGGTGACAGTGTATACCGATCTGAAGAGAAATTCGGGTCCCTCTATGCCATACGCAGCGGCTTTTTCAAGACCACCCTGGTGATGGAAGACGGGCGCGACCAGGTCACCGGATTTCATATGGCCGGCGACATGCTCGGCATGGACGGCATCGGAGCCGACCAGCACTCCTGCAACGCCGTTGCGCTGGAAGACAGCGAGGTATGCGTCATCCCCTATGGCCGCCTGGAGGAGTTGTCGCGTGAAATATACGAGTTGCAGCAGCACTTTCACAAGGTAATGAGCCGCGAAATCGTGCGCGAGCACGGCGTGATGCTGCTGTTGGGCAGCATGCGCGCCGAAGAGCGGCTGGCCGCATTCCTGCTCAACCTGTCGCAGCGTTTCACCTCGCGCGGTTATTCCGCCTCGGAATTCAACCTGCGCATGACGCGCGAGGAGATCGGCAGCTTCCTCGGGCTGAAACTGGAAACCGTCAGCCGTACGTTCTCCAAGTTCCAGGAAGACGGCTTGATCGGCGTTCAGCAAAAAAACATACGCATCCTCGACAGCGAGGGCCTGAAGAGCGTGCTCGGCCGGGATCCGAGCTAGCAGGCAGGCATGAGGGGAGACGCCCCGCAGGAAGTCCCCTCGGGGGATATCCCCTCATTTCGAAGCCAATTCCTAACGGTATACCAGCACCGGAATCTTGCTGTGGGTCAGCACCTTGTGGGTTTCGCTGCCCAGCAATACCCCGGACAGACCGCGGCGTCCGTGCGAGGCCATGAAAATCAGGTCGCACCGCCCCTTCTTGGCCGCGTTGATGATGCCTGCGTAAGGCGTGTCGGCCATCACCACCGCGCCACGGTACTTCAGCCCCGCGGCGCGCGCCGCAGTTTCGATCTGTCCCAGGTATTTCTCCCCGACCTCGCGCGCGTTGCGCTCGAATTCCTTCGGCGTGGGCATGTCCGGCGGGATGTAGTCGCCGAAATAGTAAGGCTGAAACGGCTCGACCACGTAGCAGCCGGTGACTTCAGCCTTGACGCTCTTGGCAAAAGCCACTCCGGATTTGACCGCCTTCACCGACAATTTCGAGCCGTCGGTTGGAATCAGTATGTTCTTGAACATGGTATACCTCCCTCGAAAATTGATCAGCCGCGTGCGCCGGGTTGTCCTCGCGTAGGGCAGCCTTCAGGCCGCTGCGCGTCCGGCAGCGTGCAGCGGTTCACCTCGAAAGGCGAGCGCTGCAGTAAACAGGTTAGCGCGCTCGATGCCGCGCCGAAAGCCCAAAACAGAAAAAAACCGATCGAGTAGACCCCGATCCGACTCAGTTCCACCGGCTCCCCGAACACGTGCATATCCCGTGGATCGAACAAGCTGAATACGATTCCGTCGGCGATGCCCGCGACCAGAAATGCCGGCCAAAGGATCCACCCCAATCGCTGTGTCATTGCCTGCCCTCCTCTGGCTTGCCCGAACCTGCCGCAGGCGGTGCGCGCCCGCCGAGCGTCAACGCACCGGCCGCCGGCAGCGTCCAGTCGCCCGCCAGGCGCCAGTCGAGTTGCTCCAGCACGACATGCCAGCGCCCGGCCCGCAACGGCTGCAGTCGCCCCTCGTAGATACCCGGCTGGACCATGGTCAGGTCCAGGCGCTGATCCATGCCGGCGCGGGTCGGATGCGCCAGTCGCAGGACCAGCGCCCCGCGCCCGGCAACGCCGAGCAGCACCCGCACGCGGCCGTCGACGAGAGAGAGCTTGGCTTGTATGCCGAGGCGCTCGGCTGCGTCGCTGCGGCTGAGGGTCTGGTTGATGGCCAGACCCTGTTCGTAATAATCGTCAAGCACCAGCCCGTCGTCGCTGCGCACCGCCAGCCAGGCGGTGACGAGGCTTGCGACGACAACCGTCGCCGGACCGGCCATCAGTATCCAGGGCCAGGGCTCGCGATACCAGGGTTGCGCGCGCACACCGTTCGCATTCATATACGCCTCATCTCACCAGGAATATCGAGCGCTCGCGCGCAACGATGGCCGCATCGTCGGCCGCGGTAACTTCGAACTCGATCTTATGCGATCCGGCCGGCAGCCTGCCCATCTCGATGCGCAGGCGCACCGGCACCATGCGCGTGGCGGCCCCAGGTATCTCGACCGTGTCCGCGTCCGCCACCTGCAGTGTTTCCGCCCCGCTCGCGCGGATGATAAAACGGTGCGGCACTTCCTGTGTATTCATGAGCTGCAGCCGGTAGATATTCTCAACCCAGCGTCCGTCGACCTCGCGCGACAGGCTCGCCCGGTCGCGGATCACGTCGACCTTGAGCGGCACGCGTGTGTAAAGGGTAATTCCAATCGCAATGATGATGCTCCACAATATCGCGGTGTAGATCAGCACGCGCGGCCGCAGCGAGCGCGCCAATATCTGGCGCGGCGTCAGCTTCTGCTGCAGCGCGTTCTCGGTGGTGTAGCGGATCAGACCCTTGGGGTAGCCCATTCTCGCCATCACCTGATTGCAGCCGTCGATGCACGCCGCGCAGCCTATGCATTCGTACTGCAGGCCGTCGCGGATGTCAATTCCCGTGGGGCAGACCTGGACGCAAATGTCGCAGTCGACGCAATGCCCCAGCCCCAGGGACTTCACCTCTATATTGCGCGCGCGCGGGCCGCGCGGCTCGCCGCGCTCGCGATCGTAGGTGATCACCAGCGTATCCGGATCGAACATGGCGCTCTGGAAGCGCGCATAAGGGCACATGTACTTGCACACCTGCTCGCGCATCCAGCCGGCATTGCCATAGGTGGCGAAACCGTAGAACAGCACCCAGAATATTTCCCACGCTCCCAGCGTGGAAGCGCGGCCTGCTCCTCCCGACGCAGCCAAACCGGCAACCGCGGCGGCAAGTTCATGAATCGGCGTGAAGTAGCCGACGAAGGTAAATCCGGTCCACAGCGACAGCGCCACCCACAGACCGTGTTTGGCCGCCTTGCGCCCGAACTTGCGCGCCGACATGGGTTGCTGGTCGAGCCGCATGCGTGCCAGGCGGTCGCCTTCGACCTTGCGTTCGATCCACATGAATATCTCGGTATACACGGTCTGCGGGCAGGCATAGCCGCACCACAGCCGCCCGGCCACGGCAGTGAACAGGAACAGCGAAAGCGCCGACACCACCAGGAGGCCGGTGAGATAGATGAAATCCTGCGGCCAGAACACGATGCCGAATATGTAAAACTTGCGCGACACCAGATCAAACAGCACCGCCTGGCGCCCGTTCCAGACCAGCCACGGACCACCGTAGTACACCAGTTGCGTGAAGAACACCAACGCCCAGCGCCAGCGCGCGAACCAGCCGCCCACCGCGCGCGAGTATATTTCTTTTCGGATTTCGTACAGCGGCTGTTCGACCACCTCGTCCGGCTTGGTCAAATCCGCTGTTTCGGGTCTGTCGTTCACCTACGCCCGCCCTTGGACAACTGACGGCAATCCACCACCGGCGCCTGTGCCCCCGGGCCGAGCGCGAGCAGCGCGATCAGCCCCCGTCGCGCCCTGCAAGCGGCTGCGCCGCGTTCATTTGGCACTGGTCTTGGCCGGCGGCGCGGCCGCAGCCGGTAAGTTCGACAGGCTCCACACGTAGGCGGCGAGTATGTGCACCCTGGCCTCGCCCAGGAGTTCCATTTGCGCCGGCATTACGCTCGTGCGTCCTTTGCTGATGGTTTCGATCAGCGCGGGCTCGTCGGCGCCGTGCAGCAAGCTCAACTTGGTGAGATCTTCCGCGCCTATGGCCGGATTGCCCTTGCCTTCGGGACCGTGACAGGCGACACAGGTGGTCATGAACTTGTCCTTGCCGCGCGCCGCGCGCAAGGAATCGAAGGTCCTGCCGTTGAGCGACATCACATAATGCGCCATGTCCTTCACGCCGTCGTCGCCCAGCAGCGGGCCCCAGGCCGGCATCACGCCGTTGCGGCCGTTGGCGATCGTCACCTTGATCGTTTCCGGCGCGCCGCCATAAATCCAGTCGCCGTCGCTCAAATTCGGATAACCTCTGCCGCCGCGGGCATCCGACGAATGGCATTGCGCGCAATTATTCAGGAACAGTTTCTGCCCGATCGCCATCGCCTCGGGGTCGGCAGCCAGCCGCTTCAGGTCGGTTTTCGCGTATTTTTCGTAAATCGGCGCCGACTGCGCTTCGGCTTTGGCCACTTCTTCCTCGTATTGCTTTTTCGAAGTCCATTGATACGAGCCGCCGAAACTGCCCAGGCCGGGATACAGCACGAGATAAGCCAGGCTGAACACAATGGTTATGTAGAACAGCCAGATCCACCAGCGCGGCAGCGGGTTGTTCAGTTCGACCAGATCCTCGTCCCAGGAATGACCGGTCGTTTCCACCTGGGCACCGGACACCTTGCGCGTGCTCATCATTTGCAGCAGCACGCCGCAGGCGATGATGCTCACGATCGTGATGATGCTGATATAAATGCTCCAGAAACCGCCGGTGAAATCGCTCATTTCCGTTCTCCGTATTCGATTTCGTCTTCGTCTTCCTCGAAGGGCAGGCGCGCCGCCTGGTCGAAGGCCGCTTTGCTGCGGTCGCTGTAGGCCCACAAAACGATGCCTATGAACGCCACAAACGCGACCACCGTGATAATCGAGCGCAGGGTGTTGATATCCATGGCTACCTCACCGTCTTGAGCGCGGTGCCGAGCACCTGCAGATAGGCCACCAGCGTGTCCTGTTCGGTCTTGCCGGCGAGCTGCTTGCGCGCACCGGCAATGTCTTCATCGCGGTAGGGCACGCCTACGCTGCGCAACGCGCGCATCTTGGTCTCGATGTCGTCGCTAGGCGCCGCGGTCTTGGCCAGCCACGGATAGCCCGGCATGTTCGATTCGGGCACCAGATCGCGCGGATTGTTGAGATGGGTGCGGTGCCAGTCGTCGCTGTACTTGCCGCCGACGCGCTGCAGGTCCGGCCCGGTGCGTTTGCTGCCCCACTGGAACGGATGGTCGTAGACGAATTCCCCCGCGACCGAATAGTGGCCATAGCGTTCGGTCTCGGCGCGAAACGGACGTATCATTTGCGAATGGCAGTTGTAGCAGCCTTCGCGCACATAGATGTCGCGCCCGACGAGCTGCGCCGGCGTGTACGGTTTCAATCCGGCCACCGGCTCGGTGGTGGACTTCTGGAAGTACAGCGGCACGATTTCCACCAGGCCGCCGACCGCCACCACCAGGATGATCAACACAATCATCAGGGCGTTATTCTTTTCGATCATTTCGTGACTGAAATTCATGATTTGTCTCTCCGCTCAGGCGTGCGCCGCGGCGATCGCGGGGATGGGAGCGTTTACCGCCTTTTGACCCGCCACTGTCTTCCAGACGTTGTAGGCCATCACGAACATGCCGGCGAGATACAGCAGGCCGCCCAGCAAGCGTATGGTGTAGAACGGATAGGTCGCCTTGACGCCCTCGACGAAGGTATAGGTGAGCGTGCCGTCCGTGCTGACCGCGCGCCACATCAGGCCCTGCATTACCCCGGCGATCCACATCGCGGCGATATAGAGCACGATGCCGATCGTGGCCATCCAGAAATGCATATTGATCAGCGGCACGCTGTACATCGCGCTGCGCCCGTAAAGGCGCGGAACCAGGTAGTAGATCGAACCCATCGTCACCAGGCCCACCCAGCCGAGCGCGCCCGAATGCACGTGACCGATGGTCCAGTCGGTATAGTGC
>JBQMQE010000068.1:12004-19565 GCA_052172655.1 Burkholderiales bacterium | reverse complement strand
ACGCTATATACGTGTAGTAAGCCGCGAAAAACAGGATCGCGAGGATGAACCCCGCGCGCATGGCCCCGCCGGCGGATACGCCGCCGGAGCCGTTCGTCGTCTGCATGCCGGATCCGCCGCTACTTGATCGCGCCGGACTTCTTCAGGATGTCGGCAAACGCGTCCTGCGTCTTCTGCAGGAATGCGCGGAAATCCTCGCCGTAGAGCACGTTTTCGGTGAGCAACTGCTTGTCGATGTAGGCTTTCCATTCCGGCGTCTGCACGACCTTCTTCACCGTCGCTATCCACCAGTCCTGCGCTTCCTTCGGAACGCCGGGCGCGAGGACCAGCCCGCGCGGCATGGAAATACCGAGGTCGTAGCCCGCTTCCGCGAACGTCGGGATGTTGCCAAGCGCCGCGGGGGTCTTCTTGCCGCTGTAGCCCAGCGCCCGCAGATCGCCCGACTGCAGCAGGCCCAGCACCTCGCCCGGATTCGACATCGATGCGTCCAGCGCGCTGGACAACAGCGCGGTCGTGAGCTCCCCCTGCTTGTTGAACGACACGTAATCGAACTTGAATCCGGCCCGCTCCGACAGCATCTTCGGCACGATAAAGTCGACATTGACCGCGCCTATGCCGCCTATCGAAGGCGGTTTTATTTTCGCCTGGTCGATGAACTCGCGCAGGGTCTTGATCTTCGACTTGCCGTTTACCAGGATCACCAGGTCGTCCGAGGCAAGCAGCGCGATCGGCGTGAAGCTGGTCGGCTGCCACGGCGTATTCGCCTGCAGCGGCGTGGTGATGTAGCTGCCACTGGTGCTGGAAATGTGGTACGGATTGCCCTTCTGCGCGAAGAGATAACCCCAGCCCTTTGCGCCGCTGCCCCCGGGCCGGTTTTCGGCGACGATGTTGTCCGGATAGAGCTTGTACTTCTCCAGGATGGAGATGAGGGTGCGGGACATGATGTCGTTGCCCCCGCCCGGCCCGAAGGCAATTGTCCAGTCGAGGCGCTTGCTCGGATACTTGTCCTCGGCCGACGCCGGCGCGCTCGCCAGGACTGCGACTGCCAGCAGCGCCGAGAGCACGGCGCCGCCGCGCAGAAAGAAACTCTTCCTGAAACTGTTGCTTGTCATGGTAATCCCCCTTTTTTATTCGTTCGACGCTCTGCGGCTGGAGCGGGCGACAGAAGAATCCATCCGCCCCCCGGCTTCGCAAACCGTACTCATCATAAGACCTGCAATCAACCGCGGCAAGCAGATCAGCGATTCTCGCGCTGCGGCGGCGGCGCCACCTTGATCGCTTCCTCGATGGTGGTGAGGCCCGCCGCCACTTTCATCGCCGCGCTGATTCGCAGCGGTTTCATGCCTTCCTTGTAGGCGAGCTCGCGCATGCGTCCGAGGTCGGCCTTGGCGTCGACCAGGCGCTTCATCGCCGGGGACATCAGCAGGATTTCGTAAATGCCGATGCGGCCGATATAGCCCGTGTTGCGGCACTCGAGGCAGCCGACCGGACGGAAAATATGCGCCGGGCGCTTGGCCTTCCACGGCGCAACGAACTCCTCCCAGGTGAGGTCCTCGGCACGCGCGTCGTCGTACGGCACTTTTTGCTTGCAATGCGGGCACAGCGTGCGCACCAGGCGCTGCGCCATCACCCCGAGAATGGTGGAATTGAGCAGATAGGGCGGCACGCCCAAGTCGAGCAGCCGCGTGATCGCGGCCACCGAATCGTTGGTGTGCAGTGTGGAGAGCACCAGGTGCCCGGTGAGCGCGGCCTGGATCGCCATGTCCGCGGTTTCGAGGTCGCGGATCTCGCCCACCATGATGATGTCCGGGTCCTGGCGCATCAGCGCGCGCACGCCGTCGGCAAAGCCGAGGTCGATACCGTGGGTCACCTGCATCTGGTTGAACGCCGGCTCAACCATCTCTATCGGGTCTTCGATGGTGCAGACGTTGACATCCGCCGTCGCGAGGGTCTTGAGCGTGGAGTACAGCGTAGTGGTCTTGCCCGAGCCGGTGGGCCCGGTGACCAGGATGATGCCGTGCGGGGATGCGCTCATCTGGCTCCAGCGCGCCTTGTCCTCCTCGGAGAAGCCGAGCTCGGTGAAATCCTTGACCAGCACCTCCGGATCGAACACCCGCATCACCAGCTTTTCGCCGAATGCCGTGGGCAGGGTCGACAGGCGCAGCTCGATTTCCTGGCCGTCGGCGGTGCGCGTCTTGATGCGCCCGTCCTGCGGCCGGCGCTTTTCCACCACGTCCATGCGGCCGAGGATTTTGATGCGGCTGGTCATGGCGGCCATCACCGTCGCCGGGATCTGGTACACCTGATGCAGCATGCCGTCGATGCGAAAGCGCACAAATCCGACGTCGCGCCGCGGTTCCATGTGGATGTCGCTCGCGCGCTGGTCGAAGGCGTACTGCCACAGCCAGTCGACCACGTGCACGATATGCTGGTCGTTGGCGTCGTACTGGCGGTTGGTATTGCCCATCTCCACCAACTGCTCGAAGTTGCCGATGCCGCTCGACTGGCTGCCTTTCTCGGCCGCGCCCTTGATCGACTTCGCCAGGTTGTAGAACTCCACCTGGTAGCGCGCGATATCGAGCGGATTGGCGATCACGCGGCGGATCTCCAGGCGCAGAATGGGCTTGAGTTCCCGCTCCCATTCCTTGATGTAAGGTTCGCAGGTGGCGATCACCGCCTCCTTGCTGTTGACATCCACCGGCAGGATCTTGAAGCGCTGCGCGTACGCGTTGGACATGATGTCCGTGACGGCGGAGAAGTTGATCTTCAGCGGATCGATGTGAAAATACCCGAGCCCGACCTTGGCCGCCAGCCACTCGGTGAGCAGCTCCAGGTGCAGCAGCTTGTTCGGCGCCAGCAGGGATTTCCATTTTTGGTCGGCGATCACCGCGAGCGGGTGATGATCGGCGCGCTGCATGCGCCGGTCTGCGATCAGCTTGTCCGCCTCGGCGCGCCCGACGATGCCGTCCGCGACCAGGTCGCCCAGCACCTCGGCGAGGCTCAGTTTGCGGTCGGGCGCGGTTTCGGCGGCGGATTGCATGGAACGCACTATAGCGGCATTGGGCAAGAGGTTCAAATTACACCTGCCATCTGCGCGGGTATTCGTGGTGCTCATTGTGTTAGGATTGCCCTCCATTGCTGCGGCGCTGTCGTTTCCGCTGTCGTTTCCACTGTGGTTCCCGCGGCAAATACCGGCACATTTATATTCTGCGCGAACAGGGAGAATACCCCCGGCGCAGCCATTACTGACAGGAGCACGCCATGATCAAAGTTGGAGACCGCCTCCCCGAGGGCACACTTACCGAATTCATCGAAACCGAGACCGCCGGTTGCTCGCTCGGCCCGAACAGCTTCAAGGTGTCGGATCTGGTCAAAGGCAAGAAGATCGCGATTTTCGGCCTGCCCGGCGCCTACACCCCGACCTGCTCGGCCAAACACGTGCCGAGCTACCTCGCGAACTACGACAAGCTCAAGGCCAAGGGCGTCGACGAAGTCTGGTGCATCTCGGTCAACGACGCCTTCGTCATGGGCGCCTGGGGCCGCGAGCAGAAGGCGACCGGAAAGATACGCATGATGGCCGACGGCAGCGCCGAGTTCACCAAGAAGCTGGGTCTGGAACTCGACCTGATCGCGCGCGGCATGGGCGTGCGCATGAACCGCATTTCCATGCTCGTGGACGACGGCGTGGTCAAGCAACTGAACGTCGAAGGTCCGGGCAAATTCGAGGTCTCCGACGCCGAGACCATGCTCAAGCAGATGTAGGCGACGAGTCGAACTGCAGCGCTAGAACGTGCGCGGACGGCGTCCCGTCCGCGCGGAGCGCGCAATGGCCGCTATCTCAATATCGATCGACGCAGGACGACACATAAAACCTGCAGCGGTCGCTCTTGGATAAAGGCCCGTCTAAGCCGCCCTTATCTTTAACTTCCCGGCGTCCAGATCTTGGAAGCGCCGCCCGCCATCGCCAGCATCAGCTCGTTCAGCCGCTTGACGAAGCCGGCCGGATCTTCCAGTTGCCCGCCTTCGGCGAGCAGGGCCTGGTCGAACAGCACCTGGCTCCAGTCGGCGAAATGGGCCTCCTCGTATTTGAGCCGCTGCACCAGCGGATGGCCCGGGTTGATCTCCATGATCGGCCTGGACTCGGGCACTTTCTGCCCCGCCGCCTTGAGGATGCGCGCGAGGTTGCCGCCCATGTCGTACTGATCGGACACGAGGCAGGCGGGCGAGGACGTCAGCCGCAGCGTCACGCGCACCTCCTTCACCTGCTCGCCCAGCGCGTCCTTGATCTTGCCGGTCAGCTCCTTGTATTCGCCGGCCTGTTTTTCCTGCTCCTTCTTCTCCGCCTCGTCCTCCAGCTTACCCAGGTCCAGATCGCCCCTGGCCACAGAGGCGAGCGCTTTGCCTTCGAACTCGGTCAGATTGGATACCAGCCATTCGTCCACCCGCTCCGCCAGCAGCAGCACCTCTATGGCCTTTTTGCGGAACACCTCCAGATGCGGGCTGTTCTTCGCGGCGAGGAAAGAGTCGGCGGTGACGTAATAGATCTTCTCCTGCCCCGGCTTCATGCGCGCCAGATAATCGGCGAGTGAGACACTCTGCTCTTCGCTGTCGCTGTGGGTGCTCGCAAAGCGCAGCAGCCCGGCGATTTTCTCCTTGTTTGCATGGTCCTCGCCCACGCCTTCCTTCAGCACCAGGCCGAATTCCTTCCACAACCCCGCGTACTTGTCCTTCTGGTTTTGCGCGAGGTCTTCCAATAGCGCGAGTACGCGCTTGGTGCAGCCGGAGCGGATTGCCTCTATGTCCTTGCTCTGCTGCAGGATCTCGCGCGACACGTTGAGCGGCAGGTCGTTCGAATCGACCACCCCGCGCACGAAGCGCAGGTAGGCGGGCAGCAACTGCTCGGCGTCGTCCATGATGAACACCCGGCGCACGTACAGCTTGACGCCGTGCCGGTGCGTGCGGTCCCACAGGTCGAACGGCGCATGCGCGGGCAGATACAGGAGCTGGGTGTACTCGTGCCGGCCCTCGACCTTGTTGTGCGTCCAGGCGAGCGGCGTCTCGAAATCGTGCGCGACGTGCTTGTAGAATTCCTGGTACTGCTCCTCGCTGATCTCGGATTTTGACCGCGCCCACAGCGCGCTCGCCTGGTTGACGGTCTCGTCCTCGCCAGTCGGCTTTTGCGCCTTCTTCTCCTCGTCCCAGACGCTCTTTTCCATGCGGATCGGGATGGCGATGTGATCGGAGTATTTGCGGATCAGCGCGCGGATGCGCAAATCGTCGAGCAACTCGTCCTCCCCCTCGCGCAGGTGCAGGGTCACCTCGGTGCCGCGCTCGGGCTTGTCCACCGCTTCGATGCTGTATTCGCCGCCGCCGTCGGACTCCCAGCGCAGCGCCTCGCCCGGCGCGAGGCCGGCGCGCCGCGTCACCAGAGTCACGCGGTCGGCGACGATAAAGGACGAGTAGAAGCCGACGCCGAACTGGCCGATCAAATGGGCGTCCTTGGCCTGGTCGCCGGTGAGCGCCTGAAAGAACTCGCGCGTGCCAGATTTGGCGATGGTGCCGATATTGGCGACGACCTCGTCGCGCGACATGCCGACGCCGTTGTCGGAAACCGTCAGGGTGCGTGCTGCCTTGTCGAAACTCACGCGTATCTTCAGGTCGGCATCCGTGCCGTAGAGCGAAGCGTCGGACAAGGCCTCGAAACGCAGCTTGTCGGCGGCATCGGAAGCGTTCGAAATCAGTTCGCGCAGAAAAATCTCCTTGTTGCTGTACAAGGAATGGATCATCAGATGCAGCAGTTGCTTGACTTCAGCCTGAAAGCCCAGCGTTTCCTTGGTGGCGGTTGCAGACATGGTTTCTCCAGAGACAGTTGTCATTGTTGGGATAAATGCGGGCTGCAGGGGGGATTTTCAAGAGGCCGGACGCCGTCGCGGTAGAATGTCGCCTGCGCCGTATCCATATAAGCCCCAGCCCCTTTGCAGTTGCACCCTCAATTCCTCGCCGCGGTCAAAGCCTGCCTGCCGGTGCTCCCCGGCGTGCTGGCCTTCGGCGCCATCAGCGGCGTGGCCATGGTCGCGGCGGGCATGCCGCATTACATGGCCATGGCGATGTCGGTCCTGGTCTATGCCGGCAGCTCGCAACTGGCGGCGTTGCAGCTTGTTACATCGGGCTCGCCGCTCGCGATCGCGGTCCTGGCGGCGCTGGTGATCAATCTGCGTTTTTCGATCTATAGTCTGTCGATAGCGCCGCATCTGGCGGCAGCCGGCGCGGGCTGGCGGCCCCTGCTGTCGTATCTGCTGACGGACAACGGCTACGCCATGGCGCTGCGCGGCTACGAGCGCCCCCTGGGAGCGGCAGACAAGGTTTGGTACTACCTCGGTAGCTGTGCCGCCATCTGGGTCACCTGGCAAATCGGCACCCTGACCGGCATCCTGCTCGGCGCGCGCATCCCGGCCGGTTGGCACCTGGAGTTCTCCATCGTGCTCACCTTCCTCGCCATCGTCGCACCCACCATCCGCGACCGCGCGATCGCCGCCGCCGCCTGCGCCGCCGGCGTCACCGCCGTCCTCGCCTGGCCCCTGCCGCTGCGCCTGGGCCTGCTGCTGGCGGCCGCCGCCGGGATCGCCGCCGGCATGCTGGTGGAAAGTATCCGCGTGGAAAAGCAGCGATGACCGCGTTCTGGCTGCTGATCCTCGGCCTCGCGCTCACCAGTTTCATTCCGCGCGCGTCGTTCATCCTGCTGTTCGCGCGCTGGCCCGTGCCCGCGCCGGTGCAGCGCGCGCTGCGCTACGTCCCGGCGGCGGTGTTCTCGGCAATTCTTGTGCCCGCGCTCGTGCTGACCGATGGTTCGCTGCACCTGGCACTGGATAATCCGCGCCTGCTCGCCGGCGCCCTCGCCGGCGTGATCGCCTGGCGCACACGCAATACCCTGGTCACGATCGTGACGGGCATGCTGGCGCTGCACTTGTTCAGCTATCTGGTGAAGTAAGTTGCTCTGCTTGCGTGCCCGGTCCGGGCACCCGCGTGATGCGCTCGCGCACAACGCACCACGCCTGGCGCAGCAAAGAAAAAGGACCCTCGCGGGTCCTTTTTCTTACTTCGTGACTGCAGGTTTACTTGCTGTTGCCGCCCTTGCGGCCCGGGTTGCCGGGCACGCCGCCGACTTCATCGTTCGAGTTCGGACCAAAGGGGAACGCCGTGCCCTGGTTCGAGTTGCCCGGATCGCATTCCTCGGGGCCGTTGCCGACGCCCTGGTTGCACTTGCTCTTCGATTTGCTGCCCCCGCCGCCGGATCCCTCGCAGCCGGTGACGGTGACGTCAGTCAACGTTACTGCGGCTTTCGCCAGGGCGTCCCCGTTGAAGGGGGTAGCGGATCCTGCGAGACCGGTCATGGTGATCGCCACACCCGCAAGTATGGTTCCCTGGAAGCCCGACGTCGTCATGGTCACTGCCTCGGCGACCCACCAATACACGTTGCACGCTTCCCCGCCATTCTCCATGACGACCGTGAAGTTGGTGCCCGTGAGTGCGCCGGTGCCGCCGGTACCGAGTTTGAAAATCC
>JBQMQE010000068.1:0-11994 GCA_052172655.1 Burkholderiales bacterium | reverse complement strand
TTGCGTCATCCTGCGCGTCTAGAATCAAGGTGCTGTCGGTGAACGTCACGCCTGCGGCGTTGCAGTAGACACCCGGTGTTAGCGTAAGCGTCGCGCCTGTGTATGCAGTATCCAAGGATCCGGTGCAGGAAACCGATGCGTACTGGTCGTACGCAGTGTTGAAGTCAGTTAACACCTTAGCGGAAACCGGCGCGACAATTGCCCCCGAAATCGTGCAGTCGGTCTGCGTGACCGAGGCCTTCGCGCCGGAGGAGCCCACGTCTCCAGTGATGGTGGAATTGGTGCAGGTCACCGCTCCCCCATGGTTGGGCGCTGCACTCAGGACTGCAAAGTTCGACGCCGTACCCAGTGATGGCACGGTTTGGGCCCATGCCGAGGCGCCGACAAGCAATGCCGCCGTCGCCAACAAACCGCTGGAGAGGTACTTCTGAAGGTCATTCATGTTTTGTTTCCTTTCGTAAGTATTTCAGGAGGACAAGGCACAATCCCCGGCGGGCGTGTATCCCGGTGCAAAGCACTGGGGTCCCGGCATGGAGATTCTTCCTTCAGCGCGACAGTTCATCTCATGCAGGCCTTCTCCAAGCCGAAGCCGGAGCAACCGGCGGTGAGCTTATCCGTCGACGGTGCATTTATAGCTTTCGCGCAAAAGACACGCTGTGCGTTGGCGCACATAAGGAAACAAATTTCGCGGTGCTGCGCGGGAACGCGCGGCTGCTTGTATTAGAATCTGAACCAATCCAGATATTTACGGTCTCTTCGGAAACCCCAACAGCCACGAGGTCGCCCGATGCTGCGCCGTATTCTTTCGCTGTCCCTTGCCCTGCTGTTGCCGGCGTTCCTGCTCGCGCCGGTGCACGCCGCCCCGGCGGGCACCGATGCCGCGGCGTCGATCAGCAAAATCACCTCGGTCGAAGGCATCACCGAATACCGTCTTCACAACGGTCTCAAGGTGCTGCTGTTCCCCGACCCCTCGCAGGACACGATCACGGTCAGCGTTACCTACCTCGTCGGCTCGCGCCACGAGGGCTACGGCGAATCCGGCATGGCGCACCTGCTCGAGCACATGCAGTTTAAGGGCACGCCGCGCCACCCCGACCTCAAGAACGAATTCCAGCGCCGCGGCGCGCGCTTCAATGCCTCGACTTCCTACGACCGCACGAACTATTACGAAACACTGGCCGCCAGCGAGAGCAATCTCGACTGGGCGCTGGAGCTGGAAGCAGACCGCATGGTCAATTCCAAGGTGTCGAAGCAAGATCTGGACAGCGAGATGACCGTAGTGCGCAACGAGTTCGAAGCGGGCGAGAACAGCCCTTACAGCGTGCTCGGCGAGCGCATGGCCTCGACTGCCTATCTGTGGCACAACTACGGCCACGCCATCATCGGCGCCCGCTCCGACATCGAAAACGTGCCGATCGAGCGCCTGCAGGCCTTCTACCGCAAGTACTACCAGCCCGACAATGCAGTGCTGCTGGTCAGCGGCCGATTCGACGAAACCGCCGCGCTCGCAATGGTCGAGCGGCATTTCGCCGGCACGCCCAGGCCGGCGCGCGCGCTCATCCCGACCTACACCACGGAGCCGACCCAGGACGGCGAGCGCAGCGTGACCCTGCGCCGCGCGGGCGAGGTGCAACTGGTCGGCGCGCTGTACCACCTGCCGCCGGGCTCGCATGCGGATTTCCCGGCGATCGATGTTCTTGTCACCGCGCTCACCAAAGTTCCCGGCGGGCGCCTGCAGCGCGCGCTGGTCGAGAGCGGCAAGACGAGCAGCGTGTACGGCGGCGACCAGCAGCAGCGCGAAGCCGGTTACGCCTACTTCGGCGCCAGCCTGCGCAAGGACATGCCCCTGGATGCGGCGCGCGCGGCGCTGATCGCGACCCTCGAGGGCTTTGCCGCCGATCCGATCACCGACGACGAGGTGGAGCGCGCGCGCACGCAGTTGCTGAACGACGTCGACCTGGCCCTGACCAATCCGCGCGAACTCGGCATCGCGCTGTCCGAGTTCATCGCCATGGGCGACTGGCGTTTGTTCTTCCTCTACCGCGACGGCCTGCGCCAGGTGAAGCGCGAAGACGTGCAGCGGGTCGCGGCGCAGTACCTCAAGAGCTCCAACCGCACGCTGGGCATGTTCCAGCCGACGCCGCAGCCGGACCGTGCCGAGATTCCGCCGGCGCCCGATGTCGCGGCCCTGGTCAAGGACTACAAGGGCGCGGCGGCGGTGGCTGCGGGCGAGATGTTCGAACCCACTGCGGCCAATATCGATGCGCGCACCACGGTGCAGCAGTTGCCATTCGGCATGAAGCTCGCGCTGCTGCCGAAGAAGACGCGCGGCGGCACCGTAGTTGCGCAGCTGGTCCTGCACTGGGGCGACGAGCAGAGCAAAATGGGCCGCAGCGCGGCGTGCAAGCTCGCCTCCGCCATGCTGATGCGCGGCTCCAGGGAACACACGCGCGAGCAATTGCGCAACGAGTTCGACCGCCTTAAGGCCAGCGTCAGCGTCAGGGGCGGGGGCGCGTCGATAGAAACCCTGCGCGCCAATCTGCCTGAGGTGCTGCGCCTGGTCGCCGAAGTGCTGCGCGAGCCCGCCTTTCCCGCAAATGAATTCGAGCAGCTCAAGCGCTCCGCCCTGACCAGGGTGGAGGCCATGAGAAGCGAACCGAATGCACTGGCCGGGTTGCAGCTCGAGCGCCATCTCAACCCCTACCCGCCCGAGCACTGGCTGTACACGCCCACGCTGGAGGAGCGCATGCGCCGCCTGCAGTCGGTGAGCATCGAGGACATGCGGCGCTGCCACGACGATTTTTACGGCGCGAGCAACAGCGAACTGGCGGTGGTCGGGGATTTCGACGCGCAGGAGATTGCCCGCCTCGCGCGCGAGTTATTCGGCGATTGGCGCAGCCCGCGGCCATTCACGCGCATCGCCGACAGCTATCGCGACGTGGCGCCGATCAATCGCAGCCTGGACACACCCGACAAAGCCAATGCAGTATTTCAGGCCGGACTGAACCTGCGCTTGCGCGACGACCAGCCGGACTACCCGGCCCTCGCGCTGGGCAATTACCTGCTCGGCGGCTCCGCCGATTCGCGACTGTGGCGGCGCATACGCGAGCAGGAAGGACTTTCCTACAGCGTGCACTCCTGGCTCGCGGCCGGATCGCTGGATGCCGTGGGCGAATTCGGCGTCAGCGCCATTTACGCGCCGCAGAACCGCGCGCACATCGAAGCCGGGATCCTGGAGGTGCTGCAGCAGGCGCTGCGCAATGGTTTCAGCGAGAAAGAGGTGGCCGAAGCGAAGAAAGGTTACCTCGCGTTGCGCAAACTCGGCCGCACGCAGGACACTGCGCTCGCCGGGCGCCTCGCGCATAATCTCTATCTCGGGCGCCGCCTTGCCTGGGATGCGCAGTTCGACGCCAGGATCGCCGCGCTGACGCCGCGGCAGATCCAGGACGCGCTGCGAAAGTATCTCGACCCGAGCAAGCTGTCGATCGTCAAGGCCGGCGACTTCACCGGCCTCGCCGCGCGCGAATCCGGTGCGGACAAGAACAACTAGGGCGCAGGGCGCAATGGCGCAGCTACGGCAGCACGACGTAGCGGATTTCCACCACTTCCAACTCTTCCACCCCCGACGGCGTGCGCAGCGTCACGCTGTCGCCCTCGTGCGCCTTGATCAGTGCGCGCGCGATCGGCGAAACCCAGCTCACCCGTCCGCGCGCCGGGTCGACCTCATCCAAGCCGACTATGCTCACGCTGCTCACGCGGCCGGCGCCGTCGCGCACGCTGACCGTGGCGCCGAAAAATACCCGGTCCTGCTCCTGGCCCGTCGAATCCACCACCTCGGCGATTTCCAGGCGCTTGATCAGGAAGCGGATGCGCCGGTCGATCTCGCGCAAGCGCTTCTTGCCGTAAATGTAATCGCCGTTCTCGGAGCGATCGCCGTTTAAGGCCGCCCAGTGAACGATGCTGACCGTCTCCGGACGCTCCACATCCAGCAACCGTTTCAGCTCGGCCTGCATGCGCGCGTACCCCGCCGGGGTGATGTAGTTCTTCACCCCTTGCGGCTGCTCCGCCTCGGGCGCCAACTCCTCCACTTCCGCGCCGTCTTGCTCCCTGGTAAACGCTTTGCTCAACGCTACTCCCTGTCCTGCGGTTCAAACCACTTATCCCACTGTTGGATTATACTGGCATGCGCGAACGCTTCTTGCCAATCGAAGCGCGCTTGCTCACGATACCCCGGGAACCATCGCTAAGCGGAGGAAGTCATGGACTTTCTGCAGGCAAGAAAATACAAGGAATGGGCGCTGGTCGGCTTGGTCGGCCTTGCCACCATTTTCGCCCTGCTGCCGACGGAGATCGCCGAGCAACTGCACATCGACCGCGGCTACATAGCGGCCATCCTCGGCATCCTGCTGGTGATCGCGCTGTTCCTTTACCTGAAATTTGCTTTTTTCATCATGGTTGCCTTGCTCGTGATCGGCGCCAACGTCACCGACACCTGGTCCGACACGCTGGGTATCTCCAAACTCCCGCTGATCGTCGCCCTGATCGCCATGGTCGGCATCTCGCTCATCAATTACGTCGTCAGCATTCTGCCCACCGGCCTGGAGGCGAAGCCGCGGGACAAAAGCCCGGAAGGCGTCAAGGCGATGTTCTATGCGATCGAGAAGGACAATCTGGTGTACGCGCAGAAAGTCCTGTCGATGAACTTCGATCCGAACCTGCAGAGCGACAACGGCTACACGCCGCTGCAGTATGCGGCCATGCGCGGCAATGCGCAGATGGTCGAACTATTCATCCGCAACGGCGCCAACGTGACCGCCCTGTCCAAGGACGGCGAGAGCGCGGTCGAGCTGGCGCTGAAGCTGGGCCATGGCGCGGCCGCGGACGTGCTGAAGAAAGCGCGCCAGGAACTGCTCGCCCAGGAAGATGCGGCCAAAGCCGGCGCAAAATAGCGGGGAGCGCCGTTACACCTGCGGCACGCTCGTGCCCCGGCGCGACAGCAACAGCAGCAAGTAAGGCACGAGCAGCAGCACGAAGCAGGCGCCGAACGCCGTGCCATAACCGGCCGCGGCATAGCTGCCCGCCTCCACCGGCCACAGATTGATAATCAGGCCGGTGCCCCACTGCACGGAGAACGCACTCAAAAAAACCAGAAAATTGAGCGTGCTGATGACCCGGCCCGAGAGCTCCAGCGGAAACTCCTTCGACAGTATGGCGTAGACCAGCGGCTGCACCTGGCTGAACAAGGTCAGCGCGAACATCAAGGCCAACGTGCCGGACTTCACCCCCAGCGCGAGCAGCGCCAGGACCACCAGGCTGGCGCCGACACCGCCCAGAACGACCTTGACCGTGTCGACGCCCCGGCGCGACAGCCAGTCGGCAACGCCGCCCCACAACGCCGCCCCGACGATCATGCCCACGGCCGCCATCAGCAGATGGCGGCCGATGTCGGCGCGCGCGAGGCCGACCACGTCTTTGAGCCAGGGCGCAATCCACAGGCTCTGCAACGACATGAACACCCCCTGGCCGGCGATCACAAGCAAACCCAGCTTCCAGAAATTCGCATTGCGCAGGATAGTCGGCAGGCTGCGCAGCGACTCGACCAGGCTCTGCGGCGCGCGCGGCGCGTCGCGCTCGGGCACGATCAGGAAAATTGCGCCGGCGGCGGCAAAGGTGAGGGCGGCGAGCAGCAGAAACACGCCGCGCCAGTCGGTGATGCGCAGCAATTCTTCTGCAGGCATGGTCGCCGACAGCGCGCCCAGGCCGCCGCAGGAAAGCAGCCAGCCGTTGAGCGTGGCCAGGCGATTGAGCGGAAACCACAGCGTGAACACCTTCATGCTGGACATGAGGCAGCCGGAGACGCCGAGTCCGATCAGCGCGCGCGCGACGATCAAACCGGGAAGGCTCTGGCTCAATCCGAACAAGGCGGCGCCGGTTCCGGCCAGCATCAACAGCCCGGCATTTACGCGCCGCGGACCGTAGCGGTCTAGCAATATCCCCAGCGGCAACTGGAACAAGGCGAAGGTCAGGAAGTAAGAGCTGGTCAGCAGGCCTAGATCGTCCGGGCGGAGGCCGAACTCGCGCACCAGGTCGGGCGAGATGATGGCGTTGACGGTGCGGTAGAGATAGGAAAGAAAATAGCCGCCGGCGAAAGGCAGGAACACCTTCAGCAGCAGTTCGAACGGCGGCGATACTTTTTCTTGGGCTGTCATGGCAAGCGGCGATGATACGCGATCGGGCTCGCGCGGGCATCCTGATAAGATGATGCCCTCGACCAGCGGAGGACCCATGGCCCAACCGAAATATCTAGGCTTCGACACGCTCAGCCTGCACGCCGGACAGGCGCCCGATCCGCACACCGGAGCGCGCGCCACGCCGATCTATTTCACCACTTCCTTCGTATTCCGCGATTCGGATCACGCTGCGGCGCTGTTCAACATGGAACGCGCGGGGCATGTGTATTCGCGCATCTCCAATCCGACCAACGCGGTGCTCGAGGAAAGAATGGCGGCGCTCGAAGGCGGCGTCGCCGGCATCGCCACCGCCAGCGGCCAGGCAGCGCTGCACCTCGGCCTTGCCACCATCGCCGGCGCCGGCTCGCATATCGTCTCCTCCGGCGCGCTCTACGGCGGCTCGCACAATCTGCTGCACTACACGCTGCCGCGCTTCGGCGTCGAAACGACGTTCGTCCAGCCGCGCGATCTGCACGCCTGGCGCGCCGCGATCCGGCCCAACACGAAAGCGCTGTTCGCCGAGACCCTGGGCAACCCCGGTCTCGACGTGCTCGACATCCCCGCAGTGGCGGCGATCGCGCACGCGCACGGCCTGCCGCTGATGGTCGATTCGACGTTCACCACGCCGTATCTGTTGAAGCCCTTCGATCACGGCGCCGACCTGCTGTTTCATTCCGCCACCAAGTTCCTCGGCGGGCACGGCGTGGCCATCGGCGGCGTGCTGGTCGACGGCGGCACGTTCGACTGGGTCGCTTCGGGCAAGTTTCCGGAAATCAGCGGCAAGTACGAAGGTTTCCACGGCATGAATTTCTCCGAGGAATCCACTGTCGCGCCGTTCGCGCTGCGCGCGCGGCGCGAGGGGCTGCGCGACTTCGGCGCCTGCATGAGCCCCGCCACCGCGTTCCAGATTCTGCAAGGCGTCGAGACCCTGCCGCTCAGGATGCAGCGCCACGTCGAGAACACGCGCAAGGTGGTCGAGTTCCTGGTGAAGCATCCGGCAGTGGAGTCGGTGTCCTATCCGGAACTGCCCGAGCATCCGGATTACGAGCTGGCGAAGAAGCTGCTGCCTCGCGGCTGCGGTGCGGTGTTCAGCTTTTCCGTGAAGGGCGACCGCGCCGCCGGCCAGCGCTTCGTCGAGGCGCTGAAAATATTTTCCCATCTCGCCAATGTCGGCGATGCCAAGTCGCTGGTGATCCACCCCGCGAGCACCACCCATTTCCGCATGGACGATGCGGCGCTTGCGGCTGCCGGCATCACCGAAGGCACGATGCGGCTCTCCATCGGACTCGAAGATCCGGCCGACCTGATCGACGACCTCGCGGGCGGCCTGCGCGCGTCGCAGAAAACCGGCAAATAGGGGGCGGCGATGCAATTCGAAATGAACGGCAATGAGACCTACGTCTACACCGGCGGCAAGACCTTCGATGCGAAGCTGCCCACCGTGGTGTTCGTCCACGGCGCGCAGTGCGACCACAGCGTGTGGATACTGCAGAGCCGCTATCTTGCGCACCACGGCTACGGCGTGCTCGCCGTGGATCTCCCCGGCCACGGCCGCAGCGCGGCGCCGGCGCTCGCCAGCGTCGAGGATTTGGCCGAATGGCTGATCGCCATGCAGGATGCGGCGGGAGTGAACGAGGCCGCGATCGTCGGCCACAGCATGGGTTCGCTGATCGCGCTCGAGTGCGCCGCGCGCCACCCCGGGCGCGTGACGAAGATCGCCCTGCTCGCCAGCGCCTATCCGATGAAGGTCTCGGCCGAGCTGCTAGACGCGACGAAGAACGACGAGCCCCTGGCGCAGGACATGGTGAACATCTGGTCGCACCTCGCCTACGCCCAGTACCCCAACAACCCCGGACCCGGCTTCTGGCTCATAGGCGAAAACCTGCGCCTGATGCAGCGGCAGAAACCAGGGATCATGCACACTGACTTTGCCGCCTGCAACGCCTATGCCGGCGGCGCCAAGGCGGCGGCGAAGACCACCTGCCCCGCGCTGTTCGTGATTGCGCGGCGCGACGCCATGACCCCGGCGCGCTCGGCCCAGGCCTTCGCGCAGACGGTCAAGGGATCGCGCATGGTCATGATCGAGGGCAGCGGCCACAATATGATGGGCGAGAAACCGGACGAGGTACTGGACGCGCTGGTTGGTTTCTTGAAGTGATATTCAGCGCTTCCCACCCGCCATCTGTACGCTCTCGCGCAGCGCGCGCAAGCGCAGCGTGGCAATCGGTCCCAGCATCGCGCCGACGCCGAGCGCGCTCCAGGCCCAACCCCAGGCCGCATCCGCACGCACACCTCCCCCCAGGTCGAGCACCAGCCCAAATAGCCAGGGACTGACCGCGCCGACGCCGAAACCGAGCAGCGAACGCAGCGCCCACGCCGCCCCCAGGCAATGTCCGGGAACGAGCTCGGTCATGGCGGTGGAATAGACCGAGGAGTCGCCGATCGCGGTCAGGTTGTAGGCAATGGCGACCGCCACCACGATCCACGCCGGCGCGGCAATCAGCCAGCCGAAGGTGAAGGAGCAGATGAGACTGGCAAGCGACATCAGCAGGATCACCGCGGTGCGCCCCCAGCGGTCCGACAGCACGCCGCCGCCGATGCTGCCCGCCGTGCTGATGAGATAACTCAGGGCTGCAAACGCGATGCCCAGGCTGGCCATGCCGGCGCTGCTTTCGCGACCATGCGCAAGCACCACGCCGAGATAGGTCGGCATCCATGCCCACATGCCGAGCAGTTCCCAGGAGTGTGCGACGTAGGCCCAGACCGCGAGCATCGCGGGTTTGTTGCGCCACACCTCGATCAGCGCGCGCAAGGGGTTCGCGTACCCGGCAGGATGCACCACGTTGCGCGAGCTGCGCAGCACCCAGGCGGCAAGCAGGCTGGCGGCGACCGGACCGAGCGCGCAGGCGATGAGTGCCGCGCGCCAGCCGGAGGCCACGATGAGCAGGCTGGACAGCCACAGCGACACGGCATAACCGAGCGACGAGGCCGCAAGGTAATAGCCCATCGCGCGGCCGCGCCGCACCGCCGGAAAGCGCTCGGCTATCAGCGTCAGGCCGGGCGTATAGGACCCGCCCGAGCACAGCCCGGCCAGGCCGTGCAGCAGCAGCGCAGAAACGAAGCCGTCGGCGAACAGGGAAAATGCGAGGCCGCTGACGCAGGCGGCGATGCTGGTTGCAAGAAAGGTGCGCTTGGCGCCGTAGCGGTCGGCGAGAAAGCCGATGCTGAACAAGGACACCAGATAGCCGACGTGAAAGGCCGACTGGATCAGGCCCGCCTGCGCCGAGGACAGGCCCCAGTCCTGCTTCAGCAATCCGAGCGAGGCTGAATAGGCGACGAAGATCAGCGCGAAGCCGGCGCGGGCAAGGCACAGCGATGCGATCCACCGCCCGTCGGTCACGGCCTAGTCTTTCAGCCGCAGCAGTACCGGCTGGTGATCCGAAGCGTCGGTGTCCAGATTCACCGCCACGTCCTCGACGCGGCCGGCGATGTCCTCGGTGAGAAAAATGAAATCGCAGGCGTACGCTTGCGGCCACTGCTCGTGGTCGTGCACGCCGAGGGTGTGATCGTGGAGCCGGTCGCCGTGGCGCACCTGCCAGGCGTCGCGATACGCCGGCGTGCTGTCGCTATAGGGTGCGACGATGCGCGCATGCAGCGGATCGTCCGCGCGGAAATTGAAATCGGCGGTGAGTATCGCCGAAGCCGGCCGCGGCATGGTCTGGAACGGTCCGCCCTCCTTCTTCGCCTGGTTGCGGTCGGCGCGGTGCGCGGCGGCTTCGGCATGCAGTTCGCGCAGGCGGTTCACCTGCTGCCGGCGCTGCATCTCGGAATAGTATTCGAGGTGCGTGGTGGTCACCCGCACCGGACCGAAGGGGGCTTTGATCACCGTCTCCAGCGCGACGCGCTGCATGCTAGGCACGGACGCCTCGGCCGGCCAGGGCAGCAGGTGCGCAAACACCTGGATCAGCGGATAGCGCGTGAGGATCAGGTTGCCGAACTGGCGCCGCTTGCCGCCCACGCCGAGCACATCGGTCGCGATGCCTTCCGCGGCAGTGAATCCGGGCAGCAGGCCGGCTAGCAGCGCGAACTGGTCCTCGCCGGACGATCCGGGCAGGTCCGGATAGTTGCGCGCCACCTCCTGCAGGCACAACACATCGAAGTCGGCCATGCCGCGGCAGACGTCGACGATGCGCTGCGGATCGACGCGGCCGTCGCAGCCGCGGCAGGACTGGATGTTCCAGGTTATGAGGTTCATAGCGAAGCCGTGAGCGCCACTCGATTTTGCATTGTAATCCCTCACCGTGCGCGCAGCGAAGCACTCGCCTCGCTGCGGCCGCGGGAAAATAGTAAGATAACCGCGATCGTTCGCGCGACGGGCCGAGCAGCGGCAGGTACCGCAGCGATGCGCCCTGACTGGATTGTGCGGAGGCCAACGCAGCCATGAAACTCTGGATCAGCCTGATGCCGGCCCTGCTGCTGGCCGCCTGCGCGTCCTACAGCGGCGCCGGCCTTGTGCCCGGCGAGGCGCGGCTGGACGAAGTGCAGGCGCTGATGGGGCGGCCTGCATTGCGCTGGCAGGATGCCGACGGCTCGGTCCAGCTCGCGTATCCGCGCGGACCGGCCGGGTTCCATACCTATATGGTGAGGCTAGGACCCGACGGACGCCTGCAGAGCATCGCGAATGTACTCGACGAGCAGACCTTCGCCCGCGTCCGCGCCGGCATGACCAAAGACGAAGTGCTGCGTCTGATCGGTCCGCCCGACCATAGCCGCAGCGTCTATTTCAAGGCGCGCGACGAATTGGCGTGGGAGTGGCGTTTCCGCGAAGTCTACGGCAATCCCGCGCATTTCGCGGTGTTGTTCGACGCCACCGCCGGCCGCGTGCGCAGCACCCTGATCCTGCCTGAATACTACGGACGGCGAATCTTTTCGCGGCATTGAAGTCCCCGCAGGCGCCGCACCGGCAAGGGTCGCGTGCCGAACTGGACAGTTCGACACACCACCCGCGAGAACCATCCGCCATTCCGGTCTGGTGCCCGGCGAAGGACACCAAGCCACGGCGGAAGCAAGCCCGAAGGGGACAGGCTCAATAGTTACGCCATCCAAGACGGAGGACTGCTTGATACCTATTTCCTGGCGGCGAGTTCCTCGACCTTCTTCTCCAACGCGTCCAATTTCGACATGGCGCGGTTCGCCTTCACGAAGTCGAAATAGGTGACATTGGCGGCCGGCAGATTCGGGTCCGCGCCATAGACTATCCATGAGTCGTCGTAGTTGCGCACCTTCTTATACCCCGCTTCCCGCAACACGGCGTAACTCTGGGTGGAGCGCGTACCCGTTTGGCAATAGGCCACCACTTCTTTGTTGGGGTCGATTCCCTTGTAGAGTTCCTTGATACCCGCCGCGTCCTTCAGCGCCATGCCGTCGCGGTCCTGGACTTTTTTCTCGCGCAGTTTCTTCGACGCATCCGGATCCACCCAGGCGTCCTCATAAGGGATGTTGGTGTAATTGACGCGCGATATGCCCGCCCCGCACCGATCGGATGTCATCCCCGGATGCCTCCTTCCTGGTGCCGCCTCGCGCTCAGTCGGCCCGGCGCACCCGCCTTGCGCGTGCCTCGCCGCGCCACGCCGCAACCGCCGCGAGTTCGCGCTCGGGCTTAGCGCGCACGATGTCGACCGCGCCCGCGTAGATTTCGCCGGCGCCGCCGTCGAGCGATATCACCTGGCCCTCGCGCAACAGCTTGCCGCCGATGCTGCAGCTG
>JBQMQE010000067.1:7478-19857 GCA_052172655.1 Burkholderiales bacterium | reverse complement strand
TCGTGCCCAAGGTCGTCGTCGCCCTGCTGATACTTGCCTTCGGCGCCTATTTCGCGCGCTTCGTCGGCAACGCGGTCATCGCCTATTGCAGGAACATCAACATCCAGGACGCCGACCTGCTGGGCAAGCTGGCGCAGTACGGCATCATGACCTTCGTCGTGCTGATCGCGCTGGACCAGGTGAATGTCGGCGGGGACATCGTTCGCCAGAGCTTCCTCATCATCCTCGCCGGCGTCGTGTTCGCGCTGGCGCTCGCTTTCGGGCTGGGCGGCAAGGATGCGGCGGCGGAATTGATCGAACGCTGGTGGCCGCGGGAGAAGAAGAACGACGGGGATTAGGCGGCGCGCGTGTTGGTCGAAAACGGGGCCTTTCGCGTTGCGGTGGAACGAGAAAGGGAAGGGCGGGTTTTCGGCCAAAAGGCGATGTCGGTCTGAAGATTGCGTGTGGCCGCTGTGCGTGCGAGACCGGACATCGGGCCGCTCGGCACCTTAAAACGACCGCTGTTCATTGCTAGGACCCTTAGCACCTACTGCCCCTGAAAGGTTGGGATAGCAGACGCTGGCCGGAATTGCTGCAGGCGGCGGGTGGCAAGGTGAACAACCGGCCAGGAACTGACGGTGGAAGATGTCGGCGCGACTGAATTTCTATCGTTCGAAGGATCGGCAGCTCTCATGAAATCCGACTGACGGGTGCGGGGGGCGATTTGCACCTGTCGGCCGATGGTCTCTGATCTGAAAATTAGGGCATTTCCATCAGCACCAACCGGGCCCGTTTGTAGCACATCACCCGGTCAACCCATCCGTTTGCATCACCAATTCGCACGGTCTTGTGGCCAAGATTCACGATGTCTTGAATTGTATCGAGCTCGGTCAAAACATCATCCATGTTATCGTCGTCGGCAAGCTGGTTTAGGCTATGCGACATCCAGAAAAATGCGCTAGCAATGAACGCGCCTTCCGGGGATTGAAACCACTTGAGCATGTTCTCATGCGGGATGCCGAAGTTGTCTGCAATCTCAGTCTGATTATCGAAGCCCGTGACTTGTATCGGCCCGTAGCCTTTGAACGCTTGGCCGGGGTCTGAAAATCCTGCCGCCTGTGCGAGCTTAATGGCTTCCGGCTTGTCGTTACCCATGCGGTTGCGGTATGTCTTTTGCGCCGGCACTTGGTTCGGCCCCCAAATCTCGGCCATGTATCGAAGCTGCCCGGACTCATGCGCTACCGTTGCCAAATAGTTCACTGCGCGTTTTGGATTGTTGATTTCGCAGACTTCCATACTGGCGTGTAGCGGGTCGTAATATCGGTCACCCTTGCCACCAGCGGCCGGCATGATGAGTTTCAATTGCGATAGCGTGAAGATCATGGTTTAACCTCCGATTGTGCCGGCGTCGCGTCCGGATTGATTTGCCTTCTATTCCTCCCGGGGCTGCAGCGTCCTGGAGCGCTGTTCGACAGCATGAATGCGGTCGGTAAATGGACCAAATGGGGTCGGAGACGAAATGTTCGTGATGAATAGCTATGCGGTCCGTCATGTTCTCATTATCGACAACGGATAGAGGGCGGCACGGATTGCCTTACCGGGCTAAGGTGACGGATGACGCCCGTCAAATACATTTCGTCTCTGACCCCTTGTGACACTGACCCCTTGTGACATTCTTGCGACATTGACTCAACACGCCATACACAATTACTTTAGTTCAACCTTTTTCACCTTTTCGTCCTCACCCAACTTCAGCATCGCCCTAATACTCATAGCATACCGAGGATCTGTAAATTCGAATTCATCCCCTTTTGGTGTCCGTTTGACAATTGAAGTCTGCCGCTCCGATAGATCAGCCAAAATCTGCCCAATCGCCAGCGCCACATTTTCCGTAGACTGGACGAAATGATTTCTAAGAACCTCCTCAACCCTGGCCGGGTTGAACGTTCGTGAATTAATTCTCCCCAATGCGTAGAGAACTTGGTTACGTCGCCCAGCTTTCGTTTCCCTTTCGTTCATCAACGACTGCACAACGTGATAGGACTCCTTAAGCCCCAATTTTAGCCACGCATGATCTGCGCGATCGATCTGTTCCAAGCGTCCTACCCACCCTGCCTCTTCTGCAACGTACGCAAGCTGCTCGCAATACTCATGCACTCGCTGAGCGATCCCCAATGTTACCGAGTAGATATGGTCCTGCCAGTTCTCAAAATCGAATGGATCAATCTTGATCCCCAATTGGTCAATGAGCCCTTTCTTAATGAGGAGATTTACTTGCGCCTGGCTCAAGCTCGCAACTTCAGATATCTCCTGAACACGGTTTGCAACAGTATGCAGATTGGGAGTTTTCGCGAAGTATTCGGTTACACCAGAAGGAACGCCAACAATAAGTAACTTTACGTTGGACTGCGCATATCGTTCGTCATCGAGAAGCGTAATTATGTTTCCCAGTTCTTCCATCAGCTTTTTAGATGAGAAGATCTGCTCAAGATTGTCTAGCACCAGAACTGTTCGGCCTCCGTCGGAATTCGCTCTCATTTTCTGAAACGCGGCGAATAACGGTTCAGCACCCGGAACATCATATTGATTCGTGTGTTCCAGCTTTGCACCAAGTACATTTGCCCCTTTTGCTTCCGTGTAACTCTCTAAGGTCGGACTTCCCGCCATTACCGTGTTGTATATCTCTTGGGTTAGACTGCCAGTTCGCGACGCGTTTGCGCAATTGGCAATGATCGAGCGCCAACCCAAGTCTCCAAGTACCTTTTTGTAAAGCCACGATTTACCATTTCCGCTATCGCCAAATACAATTACATGGAGTGAACCTTTTAGAGCGCGAACCAATTCCCTCTCCAACTCGGTTCGCTCAACATATATCTTGCTGTTGATACTGGCGCCGCGTGGAGTGAAAATTTCGTTTATTGCTGGTCTGAGTTGAAATGGCATCATGCGCTCCCCAAGTGAAAGGCTTCTCCGCTTTTATCTAGATATTGTGTCACGATTACGAATAACAGATTAAAGGCGACAATTCCACCCCCCAACTATCCCGGGCTTCAGACTCCCTGCGTAATGACAGGAAGCGGTCGGAGACGAAATCTTCTTGATGATTTCCCAAGCGGTGCGTGATGTTCTTGTTCCCGCCAATAGACAGCGGATAGCGAGAATTACCTTTCCAGCCCAAAGTGACCAGTAACAGCCGTCAAAGGCAGTTCATCTCAGCCCCTTTGCCAACGGCCTTGATTCCTCAACGAATAGAACAGGGGCCGGAGACAAATCACATTCAAGGCGAAGCTTGAGAGCCCAGTGTAAAGGCGGCTGGAAATCGTTTCCGACACCCATCGATCACCCCGTTTCCCGGCTAATATAGTGTATGTGCGGCCGCTACGTCTCCCCCGAACAAGCCTCGATCGAGCGCCAATGGCACATCGGCCGCGACAATCAACCGAAGCTGGGGGAGCCCTTCGCCGCGCGCTACAACGTCGCGCCGCAGCAAGGCAACCCCGCAAATTATGTCCCGGCGATCCGCCAGGCCGAAAACGGCGAGCTGGAACTCGTGCGTTTGCAGTGGTGGCTCCTGCCGTTCTGGTCGAAGGAGCCGCGCATCAAGTACGCCACGTTCAACGCGCGGGTGGAGACGGTAGCCAAGGCCGCGAGCTTCAGGGAGCCGCTCAAGCGGCGGCGCTGCATCATCCCGGCGTTGGGCTGGTACGAGTGGCAGGCGCTGCCCTCGGGGAAGTTGCCCTGGTACCTGCACGGCGCCAACGGCGAGCTTCTGGCGTTTGCGGGGCTGTGGGACAGGTGGGGAGGCGGAAGCGAGGCAATCGAGTCCTGCTCGATCATTGTCGGACCGGCCAACGCGGTGTTCGGGAAGATCCATGATCGCATGCCGTTCGTGTTATCCACGGAACGCGCCGACCGGTGGCTGGACCGCAAACTGACCGACGCGGGAAACGCAATGGAACTTCTACAGACGAACCCTGACGACGCGATCGCTTTTCACCAGGTAAGTGCGCGCGTGAGCAACGCTCGTAATCAGGGAGCGGATTTGATCGAGGCCGTCTAAGCCTGGCGTGAGAGTGGCGAGACGCGGAAGCGATACACTAGCGGCGTACTTCATTCCGTTCAACCAGAAGACCGATCAACGAAATTGTCGGCCTTACACCTTTTCCACAAAGCGACTGAGAGCCTATGTTAAGGCTTGTAGGACGCCTGCCCACTGTGCTGCGCCACCTCCGCGTCAGGGCAGGCGTCCTACAACCCTTGACACCTGCCGCCCCTGGCACGTTCGATTAGCCGCCGCTGGCAGGAATTGAATTTGGCTCAGGGCGGGACCGCCAAGCAGCCTGCTAAACAGCGGATTGACTCGGAGACAATCCCCAAAAAGAAGCCCGCCGAAGCGGGTCAGGAACGAGTCAAGGAGATACAGAATGCGTCTGCAGTCTGGCGAACTGACTGCGGCAGATACCAGAAACAAGTGCACGTTCTGAAAAAGAACGCCGGATGACCGGCGTCAGTTATTCAGCAACAGTTGCAGGATGATGCCGGTGGCAACTGCAACCAGAACATAGTCCCCGCCTGTTTGAACCCAATGGTAGCCGCGCGGCGGGGCGCTCAGGTGATGGCCACGCCAGTCATTGACCACATAATTCCTGTGGCGGTATTCAGCCGGAAGGCGATCCCCTCTGTGGAATGCGTGGTCCGGGCCTGCGCCGCGCTCGTCCCGCCGCCTGTCGTTGTGGCGACGATCCTGTTGGTCTGCGCGCTGTACGTGTTCTTTGCGACTTCGATCGTTGCGATCACCGCGATCTTGACCGAAGGCAATTCCTGCCGTAGCCAAGGACATCGCCAAGATTGCAGAAACAACCGGTTTACTTTTCATGCCGTTCTCCATTTGATTGAGATATGCGAAATCTGCTGCGCGAAAGTTGTCGTGCGCACATTTCAATGCTAATGCCGGCATGTTCAAAACATAGGCTTTCTTGTGTAACAGAAGTAACAGGATGTATTTCTCACTTGCCCTGGAGGAAAGGCTGGCGCGCGCCGGAGCGCCAGACGGGCCTGCCGGTGAACAGGATGATGGCCGCGCCGACGCCGAACAGCGCGAGGCCGGAGTGGCCATGAAAGATTGGAGAATCGTCTGCAACATCGCGCTTTGGAACGATTCTGCGGCAGGAAGGCAAGCACCAGCCCGGCGCCTTTCGGGTTGTATCGTCGTCCTGCCTGACCTCGAACCCTCGGCGCAAGGTCATCGCACGCAGACGGGAACCGTCACCGGCCGGAATGCCGCAAGTGGTTCTCAAGGTCTCCAGTGCGTATCATTGCCGGGCGTTCGCCGCTATGTCGGGGCGAACTTCGGCATCAGGCTTTCGTCGGAAATGTTATCCGACTCGAACTTGGTGTCGCCCTTCTCGGGGAAAACGGACTTGAGCATGCGCGCGGCGATCTGGGCCTTTGCCAGATAATCCTCGAGCTCCTTCCTCGCGTCGGGAACGGCCTTCGCCGCATTCAGCACATCCGCCGGGTTCTTCTTCTGTTCGGGCGCCAGCTTTTCCACTTCGGCGGCGATCTTCGCCTTGAGCGCGATCTCCGCCTGCATCACCCCGCCTACTTTCGCGTCGAGATCCTTGAACGTGTCCGCGCCAATCGCCTTGCCTCCGATGAACACGAGGTTGCTTAGGCCGAGCAGCTGCAACAGGTTCTGCGGAATCTGAAACTTCGACAGTTCATTCAAGTCAGTGTTCAACAACGCGACGGCGACGACGATACTGACCGTCGCCAGCTGAAAGCTGTAGATGTCGAAGCTGTTGTCGCTGCGCAGCAAATCGGACCATTTGGCATTTTCCAGCGGCGGTTTCTCATTTTTCCTGGTTCCGTCCTCGTATGAGACGAGCCAGCCCTGGTTGCGCAGCCAGGACCAGTTTTCAAACGAGAGGCGGCTTTTCAGCACTTCGGTGATCTTTGCGCCGACTGCGCCCGCCGCGCTGATGCCGAGGAGCTTCAGGACATCGGAGGAGATATCGCTCAGCACGTTCGTGCGGAACAGTATGTAGGTCAGCAACCAGATCACGATCAACGTGAAGCTGAAGACTTGAAATCTTGAGAGGCTCGCGCGCCCAAACCGGTCCGAAGTGATGAAAACCGGACTAAACGAGATGCCGATGGTCTGGGCGTTGCCGTTCAGTCCCCTTTTCAGCCCTTTGCCCTGGGCGAGTACCGAAAGTGCGTACGCAAAAAGCGTGACAAGGCATGCCATGGTAAAGGCGAACCAGCGGTCGCTGATCCTGACTTCTTTCCAGGCCAGGAACGCGGGTGAAATGCTTTCCAGCGGTTTACTCTTCTGATCGAACTTGAACGAAGCGATAACCAGCTTGCGTTCTTCCTGCGGCCCGAAGTCTTTGTCCGGAATCCGCAGGTCGAGCCTGATGAACGGCGTGCCATCACCTGCCTTGCGTTGCCTGGTCGCCATCACTTCGACATTGCGCCGATCGTAGGGCGCAACCTTCTGCTGTGCCGTCGTCACCTCGGTGGCTTGCGGCGACGGTCTTGCCTCGATCGCAACGCCGGGGGATGCGGGAGGCAGTATCGTGGTCGAATTCCCGGCCTGCAACGTGTCCAATGGGAGAAGTCGCGCGCAGAAGACCATGTCATCGGTCGATGTGCCCGGAATATCCACTGTGGTCACGCTGCCGCCGGGCAGTACAGGGAGTGCCGCCGAAATGTACGCGCGCGCGGCGGGCGAGCTACTGAGCGCCACGAGGTCGGCGTCCGGCATATTGCTGCATAGGACGGATACCTGGGTTTGGGCCATGGCCGGATTCGGATCGATGACGCAGATCAACATCGCCGCGGCGGCGAAGAGGCTATGATTTCTCATCGCAATTTCTCCCAAAACATTGGCAGAGAATATCGTGGACGCTGGGGCGAGCATCCAAAATGAGCCGTATTCCTTGCGCGCCCAACGCATGCCATCCGGATATTTGTGGATAGTCTAGCGCATATGCCGAGGCGAAGTGGACGCGAATCGCCTCCCCCGATCGGTTGTGCGGCCCGGAAACTCGAAATGGCGAATTCGCGGTAATTCTCGTCGGCTCAGGGATAGCGGAATCAATTCGGCGGCGAAATCGGAACAGCTTGCCGGCGCGCCGCAATCACCAGTCGCCGAAAAATGCGCGCTCGCCGCCCGCATACGCAGCCCAATTTTGAATATACCACCCGACCGCTCTGGTCATTCCCCTCCGGTGAGGCGCGCAGGGAAGCTAAATTTACATAAAGTGGATAGTTGAACGGCACCGAACAGCGGGCTTTGAATCCTCTGGCATGGCGGCCATCGGCATTGCTCCAAGACGAACATTCCCAAGTCGCAAAAAATTAAAGGCATATACTGGCTAAAGCGGGTTTGTCCATCATCCAAGTGGATGATGGAGCGGGAATCGTACTAGCGTAGCGTTCCCATTGACAGGCGGTTGAAGACGGAGGAAATTGGCTTCGCTTGTCTGAAAGCCGGAAACGGGGCCCCGAACGCAGCAAGAAGAAAAAGGGGGAGCGCCTCATTGTTTTGGAGGAAAGTAATGAAGGCATCGATCAGTTCCATAAGCATCTGTCCATGCATTTTGCTCGCCGCAGTGCGTGTGCGACCCAATGCTCCGTTGAGCTGATCGATCGCCGACGACACGGGAGGCGAAGATGAGTGCTGCGGTTGATCAAAAGCCGACGAATTCCGGGACGGTGTCGGCGCCCCTGTCCTGGACCAAGGCACATTCTGTGTGGCTGCTCTTGTTTCTTGTCGCGCTCACGGCGTGTGGTCTGTGGGCGTCCTCCTACGGTAGCGCGCGGGTAACGTGGCTGGTATCCCTGATCTTCATGGGTCTCACCGTGGTGCTCATTGGCCAGGGCACGCCCCGGGTCTGGCGCGACATCTTGATTGACGACAGATATGTCATGAGGTTGTCGCGATTTCAGATTGGGAATGAAATGGCGCATCACGCAATTTGCCGTACTCGCTTAGAAACAGGAGGTTTCCATCATGCCGAAGGTTAATCTTACCGCCGCTCTGCGTGCCGAATATCAAGAACTCTTCGATACCTGCCAGATACGCGCGCAACGCTCGAATGAGGTTGAACAATTGTGCGACTCATTAGTTGGAAACAAGGATAGGTACAAAGCGGTGGCGGAATCGTTTGCAATGCCATGGCACGTCGTCGCAGTCATCCACAACATGGAAAGCTCCCAAAACTTCAAGAAGCATCTTCACAATGGCGATCCTTTGACTGCGAGAACCAGGAACGTGCCGGCTGGGCGCCCCAAATCTGGGGAACCACCGTTTAGTTGGGAAACAAGTGCCGCTGATTCCCTGGGGATGAAGAAATTCGAAGACTGGACCGATTGGACCATTCCAGGAACGCTGTACCGAATCGAAGCATATAACGGTTGGGGGTATCGTTTGTATCACCCGGAGATCAAGTCTCCCTACCTCTGGGCGGGTTCAAATCATTATTCTGCTGGCAAGTACGTCTCCGATGGTACCTGGTCGTCCACGGCGACTTCGGCGCAATGCGGCGCGGCCGTCCTCATGCGTCGCCTAGCGGAGCGGAAAGACATAGAAACTGAATCCCAGGTGTCTAACACCGCTTTGATGGATGCAATGAGAGCCAAGAGCGCGCTCTTTCGGTATTCGCCAAAGGTTGTCACTCCGGGGGGCGAGGAACTGCAACGCTTCCTGAATCAATTCCCAGGAATCTTCTTGAGGGAAGATGGGCGACTTGGGGAGCGAACGTCGGATGCATACCGGCGGATCTTTGGACAATACCTTGTTGGTGATCCGAGGAAGACGACTTGAGTGGCGCCAATCTTAGCCAGGGTAGAGCACATAATGAGTCTAGGAGTTGTCGCGGACCTAGTGGCCATTACGTTGATAATGAAGAATTGCCAATTTCCGTCTTCGGATCTGCAGCTGCGATTTTGTTGCGTAGATGTGACCTGTCTAGGAGGCTGAGAATGAAATTCCGCATCACCGTTGCAGTTCTTGCGAGCGTATCGATATTGCTGCTTGGTGGCTGCACGGAGGAAAAGGCCGCCGCATTGTACCAGGCCGCCATGCTGTTCAAGAAGCAGGCCGACGTGGCGTTGGACTCCTACGAGAACCTAATCGTCCAGGCGTCGCTCGCTCCGGACGTTACGGCGCGCGACGAAGAACAGAACTATTTAATAACGCAGGTCAATGTCTACAACGCCACTGCGGCGGAAGCAAAAGCGACGTGGCGGCCCAACATTGACAACCTGCGGATTGCCAGAAGCGACGATCAATTTAAACAAACGCTCTCGGACGCAGTAGGGAAGGGGCTCCGGAGCACGCGGCTTATTCTCGATGACGTATCCGCAGCCTTCGCCATGCTGCCAGACGTAGTGTATTTTTCGGACCCACCGGTGAAGTGCTCCGAGCAGCTAGTGGCGCAACTGAGCAAACAGTTTCTGGACAACGCAGCCCTGCTGTCCAGTAACCCTGTTAAATTCATTACATTGTCTGAGCGCGCCAATACACGTCTTGCCGCGGCAATACGCGGCGGTGTAGACGCCAGCCGTCAATTGGCTCTCAAGCAAGTGGTGGAGGTGCTGGACAAGGAGAAGCGGCTCAATCACGAGGCCATCGCCAACAGCATTGCTGCTGCCGACTCGGGGCTGAAGCTGCTCGATCTGGTAAGAGACTACGCTAAGGTCACCCTCAAGGACATCATATCGTTCGCGAATAAAATCACGCCTTTAGCCGATCTCGTGAATGAGAAAGGCGCCGGGGATCGACTCAAAGGAAGGCTGGAGGCGACGCAGCTGAAGCTCAACAGCGATCCGAGGTTGTCTCGACTGGCAACCCGCGATCTTAAAACTGAGAACATTTCGTGCAGATAGACCGCGGAGGAAACCGACATGGCTGAGATGAACGATGACCGGGTGACTGCCGAGTGCGACGGGTCGCTGACTTTGCTGAACGCGAGGTATTGGGAGGCACACGACAACCCCGCGGCGGGTGACGAGGTGTGGGTGCTGAAAAAGCAGCTCCAGGACGCGACCATGGAATGGGCAAAGGCAAAGACCAGACTGCTCACCCCGGATGACGTAACTAGTGCGCAGCAGGCAGAAGCGGCTCGGCGAATACGGGAGCAGATGGAGCAAGCTAGGGAGACCTCCGATGTGATCATTGTTGCGGCGCGCCTGATCGCCTTTGTAGCGACCCTGTAGCTACTTGCGTTTGCGTGGAGTGCGACTCGGCAAGCGCGTGCGGAGGGAGAAGCCGGAGGCGAATTCGGGTTGCAGCCGCCGGTAACACAGCGCTGACTGGAGGAGAAAATGGAGTACGGCAAGCCGACGTTGAACTGAAACGGCAATTGACCGGTGAGGAGCCATGCCTGCGGTCGAAGGCTGCAGCTAACAGGACTATTCGGTTCTCATCGTGATCGGCGTGGAAGACTGAACGCCGGCGGTGCCGACCGCACCGCTTTGCCAACAATCGCCGCTCAATGAAACAGCGTCAGCACGCCGGTGTAGCCATAAAGCCGGTCGTGGGAAATTTCGCCGTTGCAGAAAAATCCAACCAGGGGCAGTTCGCCCAAAGCCTCTTTCACCAGAGCGAGCTCGGCGCCGCGGCTGCCGAACATGTGCTCGCCGCGACCGACGCAGGAGAAGTACAGCGCCCCGCGCGCCCCGGCCGGCGTCTCCTCGCGCAGCTCGGCGAGGATGCGTCGCAGGTCCCGGCGCGCGCTCTCGGCATCGCGTTTGCAGAACATGAGCTCGGCGCCCGGCTCGACCATGTCGCCGATCGCGATCAGACCGTTACCCGGGTCGAAGCCGACCAGGTTGCGAACCAGGTAGTCGCCGCGGTCGGACCCCGCCACCGGCAGGCCGACGTGGATGAAGTGCGCGGCCCGGTGCAGGTCGCGGGCGAGCACCTCGCCGATCGCTTCGTTCATGACCGTCAGCGCCGGTCGGCCGTCGAGGGTGCTGATGACGTTCGATTCGCATCCGGTCACGCGATATCTCCCCGGCAGCGGGGCGCAACCTTGAGTCAGGCGCGTGCTGACGCCGACCGAGGCGGCGAGCACTGCGCCGGAAAGCCCGCCTGAAATCACGTCGTTGGCGACCTGCACCGCGCGCGAGCGCGAACTGGAAATCCCGCCGACCAGGAATCCGCTCGCCACCTTGAAGGACATGTCCGCGATCAGCTCGGCGACGTCCGGCGTACCCGGGTCGGCGTGGATCACGCCGAAATGCGCCGGCGCGCCGCCGGCGAGCCGCGCGCGCCCGGAGAAAACCCGGTACTGGTCCGCGGACAGTTCGGCGACCATGGTGGCGAGCGCCGGTTCGTCAAGATATTCCGTCCCGCTGGCGATGACCCCGATGCCGACCGTGCCGACCCAGTCGGCGACGCCGGTTTGCTCGCGCAGCGATTCGACGATGGGGGCGGCGTAAGGGACCAGCGCGTCGGTGAAATACACGAACCCCAGCCCGCCGCCGGGGCGCCCGAGGCGCGCGGCGCATTGCGCGACGCAGTCGCGCCAGGTGTTGCCGCTTGCATGGGCGGCGCGAAACGCAGTCATGGAACCTTCTCGATGCCGTTCATAAGGGCCAAAAGACGAGACCGGGTAAGCTCAGGGTACCGTTAATCCGTAGCCTGCTCAACAGGGTAAATCGGCACAGGCACCGGTGAGGCCCGCGCGCCGGCCGCGGACGGACGAATTGCGCTTCGCGTCGCCGGAATCACTCCGCCGGCCTATGATCATCGTCAAACCCCGGGGCGCGCGGCGCCATAGCATGGGCTTGTCTTGATGGATCGAAAAAAGGGGGTCTGCAATGCGTGCTGCAACGGTATCTTTCGCGTCCGCGTTGGCCATGGCCATGGCCGCGTTTCCGGGCGCGGGCGCGGCGAACGCGATGACGGAAGCCAGGACGGCTCGGGGCGGGGCCTATGTCAGCGGCGGGATCGCCCTGGAGGAGCGCGAAGCGCTGGATGCGCGTGCATTTTACCGACATATTCGTCTCTGGCGCCCATGTTGATTCCTCTTCGTTGGCGAGACGGCGGGATCGGGGTTGATGCAAGCAGCGGGGCCGCCTCGCTAACGCGCCTGCCTGCGCAAACATCGATACCGCGCGGGGGCGCCGTCTATCGGTACATTGCAAGCATCGAACGAGCCTCGCTTCCAGATTTGATGCAAATCACAAATGCATGCGATATTCCCTAATCCGCATCAGTTTTGTCCCCGGGTAGCTGCAACGGCAATCGCCGCTGCGGCCGCCTGCGGCGCGGCATTATTGCGCGCGTAGTATAATTTGCGCTCTCCGCTAAAGCTGGCGCGCGCGCGAAAAAGCAGTGCATACGCCCCGATCGCGCGCCATTTGCTATGGCGCAATTCCCTTA
>JBQMQE010000067.1:5396-7468 GCA_052172655.1 Burkholderiales bacterium | reverse complement strand
ACCTGTCGCAAAATGAATTTTGCGACAATTCGATCTGGGGGAGCATGAGGGGGGGATATCCCCTCGTCTTGTTACAGATTTTAAGGCATCGGACATGAACCCTATTACTGCCGTTTGGCCCGGCCGTCCCAATCCGCGCGGGGCGATCTGGGACGGCGAGGGCGTCAACTTCGCGCTGTTCTCCGAGCATGCAACGAAGGTCGAACTGTGCATATTCGATGACGAAGGCCGGCGCGAGATCCAGCGCATCGAGCTGCGCGAGCAGACCGACCTGGTCTGGCATTGCTATCTGCCGGAAGCGCGCCCGGGCATGCTCTACGGCTATCGCGTGCACGGCCCGTACAAGCCCGAGGAAGGGCACCGCTTCAATCCGAACAAGCTGCTGCTCGACCCGTATGCGCGCAACATTGACGGCAACGTGCGCTGGAGCGACGCGCTGTTCGGCTACACCATCGGCGGCAAGCGCGAAGACCTGTCGTTCGACCGGCGCGACAGCGCGCGCGGCATGCCCAAATGCAAGGTGACCGACCCGGCGTTCACCTGGGGCGAGGACCGGCGCCCGAGCGTGCCCTGGAACGACATGATCATCTACGAGGCGCACGTGCGCGGATTCACCGTGCGCAACGCGAATGTCCCGCCCGGCTTGCGCGGCACCTACGCCGGTTTGTCCAGTGCGCCCTCGATCGAATACCTCAAGCGCCTTGGCGTCACCACGGTGGAGCTGATGCCGGTGCACGCCTTTGTCGACGACCGCTACCTCATCGAGCGCGGACTGACCAACTACTGGGGCTACAACACCATCGGCTATTTCGCGCCGGAGCGGCACTATTCGGCCTCGGGCAAGGTCGCCGAATTCAAGACTATGGTGAAGACGCTGCACTCGGCCGGCCTCGAGGTCATCCTCGACGTGGTCTACAACCACACCGCCGAAGGCAATCACCTCGGCCCGACGCTGTCGTTTCGCGGCGTGGACAACGCCAGCTACTATCGCCTGACGCCGGAGGACCGGCGCCACTACGCCGATTACACCGGCTGCGGCAACACGCTCAACATGGTGCATCCGCGCGTGCTGCAGATGATCATGGATTCGCTGCGCTACTGGGTGACCGAAATGCACGTCGATGGTTTTCGCTTCGACCTCGCCTCGGCGCTTGCGCGCGAGTTGCACGAAGTGGACCGGCTGGGCGCGTTTTTCGACATCCTGCGCCAGGACCCGGTGCTGAGCGAGGTGAAGCTCATCGCCGAGCCCTGGGATCTGGGCGAAGGCGGATACCAGGTGGGCAACTTCCCGGTCGGCTGGTCGGAGTGGAACGACAAGTACCGCGACACCATGCGCGCCTACTGGAAAGGCGACGGCGGCCTGATAGGCGAATTCGCCCAGCGCATCACCGGCTCGAGCGACCTGTACGGGCACGGCGGCCGCCGCCCGCACGCGAGCATCAACTTCATCAGCGCCCACGACGGCTTCACGCTGAGGGATGTCGTCTCCTATAACGACAAGCACAACGAGGCGAACCAGGAGGACAACCGCGACGGCAGCGACAACAACCTGTCGTGGAACTGCGGCGTGGAAGGCCCCACCGACGACCCGGTGGTGCGCGCGCTGCGCGCGCGCCAGCAGCGCAACATGCTGGCCACGCTGCTCTTGTCCCAGGGCGTGCCGATGCTGCTCGCCGGAGACGAGATCGACCGCAGCCAGGGCGGCAACAACAACGCCTACTGCCAGGACAGCGAGATATCCTGGATCGACTGGACGCTGGACGACGACAAGCGCAAGCTGCTGGCGTTCACGCAGCGGCTCATCGCCTTGCGCCGCGCGCACCCGGTATTCCGGCGGCGCGACTTCTACAAGGGGCATCCGGTGCGCGGCCTGGGCGTGAAGGACATCGCCTGGCTGCGGCCCGAGGGCGGCGAAATGACCGACGACGAGTGGAGCAATGACTTCGCCCGCTGCCTCGGCGTGTATCTCGCGGGCGAGGCGCTGACGGAAACCGATGAGCGCGGCCGGCCGGTGCGCGACCGCGACTTCCTGGTGCTGTTCAACGCGCATCACGAGCCGATCCCGTTCAAGC
>JBQMQE010000067.1:0-5386 GCA_052172655.1 Burkholderiales bacterium | reverse complement strand
CTGCCGGATTACGCCGGCAGTCGCTGGCGCGCTCTGCTCGATACCGAGTTCGAGGAAGGCCTGGCGGTCGACGGAACGTTCGACGCCAACGCCCAATACAACATTCAGGGCCGTTCACTCGTATTGCTGCAGCGGGTGGCCGCGTGAAGCGCGCCCTAGCACGCGCCACGCCGGGCAGGCTCGGACCCCGCGTCGCGCCGCAGCTCGCGCGGGCGAAATTTCCCGGGGGCTGAGGATGGCGGCGCCGGCATCGATCGCGACGCTCATCTATGCGGTGCGCATTCCGGTGGTGCTCAAGTACCTGGGCGAACTCGCGCTGGTGCTCGCCGCGCTGGCGCTGATACCGGCGCTCGCCGGACTGTATTATCGCGAGCCAGCGATCGCCGCGGGTTACCTCGCAGTCGCAGTCGCGCTGGCGGCGTTCGGCTGGCCTTGCGCGCGGCGCAGCGAGCCGGCGCGCATTCAGGTGAACGAGGCCCTGGTCGTGATCGCGGCGGCATACCTGCTCGGCAGCGTCGCCTTTGGCTTTCCGATGATGGCGGCCGGAATTCGCATCGAGGAGGCGCTGTTCGAGGCCGTGTCGGGAATCACGACCACGGGTCTGTCGACCATCGCCAACGTCGAAGGCCTGCCGCGCACCCTGTTGTTCGGCCGCGCCTGGCTGCAGTGGTTCGGCGGACTGGGCATCGTCGTGCTTTCGATTGCGCTGCTGCTCGGCAACGACGTCGCCGCGCATCAGTTGGTCGCCCCCGCGGAGGCGGGCGAGCAACTCGCCACCACCACCCGCGCGTACGCGCGGCGCATTGCCGTCGTCTACGTCGCGCTTACGCTGCTCGCGATCGCGAGCCTGGTCGCGCTCGGCTTGACTGCCACCGACGCCGTGAACTATGCGCTCGCCGCCATTTCGACCGGGGGCTTCGCGCCGCACAACGCGAGCATGGCTGCGATCGGCAGCGGCGCCGCCCGCGCCGCGATCGTTGCATTTGGCCTGCTCGGCGCGCTGTCCCTGCCACTGTATATCGCGCTGGCGCGGGGCGATTGGCGCCGCGTCGCAACCAATGCCGAGTTGCGCGCCCTCGGCGTGGCGCTGCTCGCCGGTTTCGCCGCGCTCGCCGCGATAGCGTTTGCGCGCGATGCGCAGGGCGCCGCCGCGGACCTGCCTGGCCTCGCGCTGCTGACGGTGTCGGCGCAGACGACGACGGGATTCGCGCCGTTCCCGATCGCGACGCTGGATGCCGCCTCCAAGCTGGTGCTGCTGGTGGCGATGACTGTCGGCGGCGCTGTCGGTTCCACCGCGGGCGGCATCAAACTGCTGCGCGCGATCCTGGTGTTTCGTTTGCTGCAACTGCTGCTGCGCCGCCTGAGCATGCCCAGCCGCGCGGTGGCCGAGCTGCGCGTCGGCGGGCGCAAGGTCGAGCCGGATGAGGCGCTGCGGGCGCTGGTGTTCGTGCTTCTGTTCGTGCTCACGACCCTGGTTTCATGGCTGCCTTTTCTCGCGGCAGGCTATGCGCCCATGGATTCCCTGTTCGAGGTAGTCTCGGCACTGGGAACCGTGGGGCTGTCGGCCGGGATCAGCTCGCCCGGGCTCGCCTCCGGGCTCAAGGCCGTGCTTGCCGCCGACATGCTGCTCGGCCGGGTCGAGCTGGTCGCGATGCTGATCCTGTTCTACCCGCCAACCTGGTTTGCAAGGAGGTCGTCCGAATCATGAGAGCCGTATTCGTCGGTGCCAGTTCGCTCAGCGTGATGAGCGCGCGGCTGCTGGTCAAGCGCGGGCACGAGGTGGTGATCATAGAGCGCGAGAAGGAGGCGATCGACGCGCTCTCGCCCGAACTCGATTGCGGTTTCCTGCACGGGGACGGCGCCAAGCCGGGCGTGCTGCGCGAGGCCGATCCCGAACACACCGATTTCCTTTTCTGCCTCACCGGTTCGGACCAGGCGAACATCATCGCGAGCCTGGTCGGCCGCTCACTCGGGTTCGGCAAGGTCGTGACCAAAATCGACGATCCCGAGTTCGAGCATATCTGCCTGGAACTCGGCCTGCACAGCACCATCATTCCGTCGCGGACCATCGGGCGCTATCTCGCCGACATGTTCGAGGGACACGATCCCCTCGAGATTTCGGCGATGATTCGCGGCGAGGCGCGCGTGTTCTCCTTCGTCGCGCAGGATGCCGACGCCGGGCCGGTCGCCGACATCGGACTGCCGCAAGCGTCGCGCGTCGTCTGCGCTTACCGCAACGACAAGTTCCTGCTGCCGGACCCGGAAACGGCCCTGCGCGCGGGTGACGAGGTGATCGTCATCGCCGAGCGCAAGCAGATCGCCGCGCTGGAGGAACGCTTCGGCCAGGGCAGGCGCAACAATCAGCCGACGAAGGAAAAACAGAATTGAAGCACCGACATACCATGCCCTTCGGGGCGGAAGTGCTGGACGACGGCAGGACGCGCTTTCGCCTCTGGGCGCCCGGCGCGAAGCAACTGACCCTTGAAACCACCGCCGGCACCGCGCAATCCCAGGCATCCATGAGCGCGCTGGATGCCGGCTGGTTCGAAGCGATCGTGGCGGGGGCGCCGGCGGGCACGCGCTATGCGTATCGCAGCGGCGACACCCGCTTTCCCGACCCGGCCTCGCGCTGCAACCCGGACGACGTGCACGGCGCAAGCATGGTGGTGGACCCGCTCGCATTCGACTGGAAGGACGGCGGCTGGCGCGGCCGCGCCTGGGAAGAGGCGGTGATCTACGAACTGCACATCGGCACATTTACTCCGGAAGGGACGTTTGCCGCGGCGATCGGCAAGCTCGATTATCTCGCCGGTCTGGGCGTCACCGCGCTGGAGATCATGCCGGTGGCGGACTTCCCCGGCCGGCGCAACTGGGGCTACGACGGCGTGCTGCCGTTTGCGCCGGACACCGCTTACGGTACGCCCGAGGATCTGAAGCGCCTCATCGAGCAGGCACATCTGCGCGGGCTCATGCTGTTTCTCGATGTCGTGTACAACCATTTCGGGCCTGAGGGCAACTACCTCAACGCCTATGCGCCGCAGTTCTTCAATCCCAAGCACCACACGCCCTGGGGCGCGGCGATCAATTTCGACGCCGCGCTCGCGCGCACGGTGCGCGACTTCTTCATCCACAACGCGCTGTACTGGATAGAGGAATACCGCTTCGACGGACTGCGCCTGGACGCGGTGCATGCCATTGCCGACGAATCGGATCCCGACATCGTCACCGAGCTCGCGCGCGCGCTGCGCGCCGGGCCGGGACGCGAGCGGCAAGTCCATTTGATTCTCGAGAACGACCGCAACCTGGCGCGTTACCTCGAACGCGACCAGGCGGGGCGAGCGTTGCAGGCGAGCGCGCAGTGGAACGACGACCTGCACCACGCCTTCCACATCCTGACTACGGGGGAGCGCGACGGCTACTACGAGGATTACGCCGAGCGTCCGCTGTGGTACCTCGGGCGCACGCTCGCCGAAGGCTTCGCCTATCAGGGCGAGCCCTCGCCCCACCGCGACGGCGCCGTGCGCGGCGAGAAGAGCGCGCACCTGCCGCCGGCCGCGTTCATCTCGTTCCTGCAGACGCACGACCAGGTCGGCAACCGGGCGCTGGGCGAGCGGCTGTGCGCCCTCGCCGAGCCGCAGGCGCTGCGCGCCGCGGTGGCCTGCTTGCTGCTTGCGCCCGCGCCACCGCTGTTGTTCATGGGCGAGGAATTCGCGGCGAGCACCCCGTTTCTGTTCTTCTGCGATTTCGGGCCGGAGCTCGCCGCGGCGGTGACCCGCGGGCGGCGCCAGGAATTCGCGCGCTTCGCGCGCTTTTCCGATCCTGCGGCGCAGGCGGCGATCCCCGACCCAAACGATCCTGCGACGTTTGCCGCCTCCAAGCTGCGCTGGGATGAGATTGAGCGTGCGCCACACAGCGAGTGGCTCGCGCTCTATCGCGAGCTGCTCGCGCTGCGCCATCGGCTGATCGTGCCGCGCCTCGCGGGAATGAAATCGGGCGGAGATTTCCGCATCGAAGGTGGCGTGCTGCGCGTGCAGTGGACCATGGGCGAGGGCTCGCGCCTGCACTTGATGGCGAATTTTGCGGCGAGCGCGAGTGCTCCGCTGACGCTGCCGCCGGGCGAATTTCTGTACGCGAGCTCGCCGCTTGCCAAGGCCGGCGGGCAAAGCGCGCTGCCGGCCTGGACTGTGGCATACACGCTGGAGCACGTAGATGGCTGAACGTGAGTTGCTGCAACGCCTGGGCCGGATCCACGCGATCGCCCCGGATTACTACGATATCTGGGGCAAGCGGCACGAGGTTCCCGACGCGAGCCTCGTCGCGCTGCTCGCTGCGCTGGGTGTGCGCGCGGGCACGCCGCAGGAAGTGGCAGATTCGATACGCTTAGCCGAGGTGCAGCGCTGGCGCGCGGTGCTGCCACCGGCGATCGTGGTGCGCGAAGAAGCCGCGCCGTGGACCATCCGGCTGAACCTTCAGGCGGCGCAGGCGAATGCGCCGCTCGCCTGGCGCCTCACCGAGGAGGCAGGCGCGCGCCGCGAAGGCGCGTTTCACCCCGCCTCGTTCGACATCGCTGAAGCCGCCGAAGTGGACGGCGAGCGCTACGTCGCGCGCGATTACACGCTGCCGGTCGCCACGCCCTGCGGCTACCATCGCCTCGCGATCCTGCACGATGGCACCATGTTGGGCGAAGCGGCGTTCATCGTCGTGCCCTCGCGCTGTTTCCGCCCGCCCGCGGTGGAGAACGACGGCCGCATCTGGGGCGCGGCGGTGCAGCTCTATGCGCTGCGTTCGGAGTGCAACTGGGGCATCGGCGATTTCACCGACCTCGCGACTGTGCTCGCGCAATGGGGCGCGCGCGGCGCAGGCGTGGTCGGGGTCAATCCGCTGCACGCGCTGTTTCCCCACAACCCGGAACACGCGAGCCCCTACAGCCCGTCCTCGCGCTGTTTCGTCAACGTGCTCTACCTCGACGTCGAGGCGATCCCGGACTACGGCGAGTGCGGCGAGGCGCAGGCGCAAGTACGCGCGCCCGAGTTTCAGTCGCGCCTGAAGGCGCTGCGCAGCGCCGATCTGGTCGACTACGCCGGCGTCGCCGAGGTCAAGCTGCCGCTGCTCGAGCTCTGTTTCGCGCATTTCCGCAACCACCACCTCGCTTTCAACACGCCGCGCGCGCAGGCATTCCGTGCCTATCAGAGCGCGTACGCGCCGGCGCTCAGGCGGCACGCCCTGTTCGAGGCGCTGCAGGCGCATTTCCATCGCGAGGATGCCGAGGTGTGGGGCTGGCCGGTCTGGCCGGAAGCCTACCGCGATCCTGACGTGCCCGAGGTCGCGCGTTTCGCCGAATCCAAGGCCGAGCGCGTCGAGTTCTACGAGTACCTGCAATGGCAGG
>JBQMQE010000066.1:6463-20047 GCA_052172655.1 Burkholderiales bacterium | reverse complement strand
AAGACCTCGTTCGCGTCGGCGAGATCGGGCGTCGCTTCATCGAGCGCGCAGCCGAGCGCAGCAAAGGTCGGGCGCTGCGATTCGAGCACCGCGGTGACGCGCGCATCAACAGGCAAACCGCCGAGGTCGGCGCTCCAGGCAATGCGCACGCCCTTGAAATCGCGCGCGAGCGGCCGCGCGTACATCTTGCCAGGCTCCGCGATCGCAACCGGGCTCCGCGCATCCCAGCCTGCGATCGCGCCCAACATCAGCGCGCAATCCTCGACGGTGCGCGCCATCGGCCCTTCCACCCCGAGCGTGCTCCAGCCGGTCTTCGCGGGCCAGATCGGCACGCGACCGGGCGAAGTGCGCAGGCCGACGACGTTGCAGAAATTGGCCGGACAACGCAGCGAGCCGCCCATGTCGCTGCCATCAGCCAAGGGCACCATGCCCGCAGCGAGCGCCACCGCCGCACCGCCGGAGGAGCCGCCGCAGGTCTTGCCGGTGTCGTAGGGGTTGAGCGTCTTGCCGAATACGGCGTTGAAGGTCTGCGAGCCGGCGCCGAACTCGGGCGTATTGGTCTTGCCTATGGATATCGCCCCCGCCGCCTGCAGCCGGTCCACGATCAGCAGATTCTGATCCGGAATGAAGTCCCTGAAAATGGGCGAGCCGAAGGTGGTGCGCATGCCACGGGTCAGGAACAGATCCTTGTGCGCAACGGGCAGGCCGTGCAGCGCGCCCAGCGCTTCGCCCCGCGCCTGCCTCTCGTCCGCGGCATGTGCCTGCGCCAGGGCCTGCTCGGCGTACAGGCTGACGATAGCGTTGAGCCTGGGATTGAGGCGCTCGATCTGCGCCAGCGACGCCTGCATCAGTTCACGTGCCGACAGGTCTTTACGCCGGATGCGCTGCGCCAATTCGGCGGCCGGCAGGAAACAGACATCACTGTTCATCCTGTATTCCCTTGCGTGTTTCAGGCGGACTCGCAGGCAACGCCTCGCGCACCGCATCGCCTTTGCGCCTGGCGGGCAGTGGCGACTGTTTCGGCGGCATTTGCGCCAGTTCCAGCAACACGTCGCGCAGCCACTGCTGCGCCGGATCGCGCTCGTTGCGAGCGTGCCACATTTCGCCCACGGTGAAGCCTTCAATATCGAGCGGCGGCTCGAGTATGCGCAGCTTGTACGCGTAACCGCGCGCCAGACGCTCCGGCAAGGCGCTGATCATGTCCGAGCGCGCCACGATCTCCGGCACCAGCAGGAAATGCGGCACCGCCAGCCGCGCATGGCGCTTGCGTCCGAGCGCGGTCAGTGCCGCGTCGATGCGGGCACTCAGGCCGCTGCCGCGCACCGATACCTGGATGTGCTCCAGGCTGCAGAACTTGTCCAGCGTCAGGCGCGCGCCTACTCCCGGGTGGTTGCGCCGCACCACCGACACTATGCGCTCCGTATAGAGCGGCCGCACATGCATTCCGGCCATGGCGTTCTGCAGCCCGGTGATGCACAGGTCGACATCGCCGCTTTCCATCTGTCTTGCCACCGACTGCAGATCGAGCGGCCTCACCACCAGGCGCACCCCGGGGGCCTTGCGCTCGAGGTAATCCACCAGCGTCGGCAGCAGGGCGAATTCGACGTAATCGGAGGCCGACAGGGTGAAAGTGCAGACCGCGCGGGCCGCATCGAATGCCGCGCGCGGCTGTACGATGACGTCGATCTCGTCCAGCACCTGCCTGACCGGGCCGAGCAACTCCAGCGCCCGCGGCGTCGGCAGCATGCCACGCGCGCTGCGCAACAGCAGAGGATCGCCGAACAGTTCGCGCAGGCGCGCAAGCAGGGCGCTCGCTGCGGGCTGCGACAAATGCAGGCGCACCGCGGCGCGCGACACGCTGCACTCCGCCAGCAGCGCGTCCAGTGCTACCAGCAGGTTGAGGTCCACGTTTCTTATATCCATAAGGTGGATATATTAAATTCAAAAAATCGATTCGACAAATAGTTAAGTCCTATTTAGACTGAGTCTACTAGTTAAACGGGACCCATATCATGAACTTCGGCGTCGCCAAAGTGCTTGCGGGTTATCTGACCGCCAGCGTCGCCGCGCTGGTGGCTGCGGTGAAACTAGCCTGCGTTCTGGGCAGCCAGATGATGATTACCTTCAGCGGAAGTTTTTTCCGCTAGGCGGCAAGACGACAACAACGGTTTCGCGGGATCTCCTCCTCTCCCCGCGTGGGCAAGGTAGCCGGTAACACCGGTTACCCTGCCCTTCTTCTTTTAGCCTGGGACCCCGCTGCCAAATTTTTGTTGCGACGGCCCGGCCTGGTAAGCCTGACGCGCAATACACTCACAGGTCAGACAACGTCTTGGGCGAGCAACTGGCGCAGCCGCGGCAGATCCTCCGGCCGGTCCACGTCCCACAGCAACGGCAATTCGCGCCAGCGCCAGTTGCCGCGCGCGAGCCGCGCGCGCGTCTGCTGCATCACGGTGGCGGTGCCCCAGGCGATATCCTCGAACAGTTGCGCCGGCTGACTGCGCGCCAAACCGATGAGCGCATAGCCGCCATCCTCAGCCGGACCGAATACCGCGTCGTTTCCGCCGGCCAGGGCGGCGGCGGCCTCACGCAAATATGCCGATGTCAGCGCCGGGCAGTCGCAGCCGATCAACAGCCCCGGCGAGCCGGCCGCCAGGGCGAACTCCAGCGCTCGCGCCATGCGCATCCCCAGATCGCCCTCCCCCTGCGGCTGCAGGCCGATGCCATAACGTTTGGCACAGTCCGCAAAAAATGCGTCGTCCGGGCCGGGCGCGCACCACAGCTCGAGCGCATCCAGCTCCGCCGCCACGGCCGTGCGCAGCGTGCGCTCGATCAGTTGCCGCTGTAGTTCCGCGGCACCGCGCTCGCCCAGCGCCGGAATCAGGCGTGTCTTCACCTGGCCTGGCGTGGGCGCCTTGGCAAAGATCATGATGCGGCAGTTAGAGTTCATTCGAGATAGGCGTATGCGTCGCCTCGTGCTCCCCTGTATTCGGCATTGCAATATTCATATTGCAACAGGTTCTCAATGGCCGCGTCTTCCATAGGCGCGCGCCAAGCGCGCCGGCGCCACGCCGAAGGCATACTGCAAGCGCAAGCACCACATCAACAAGATAGTGCGCAGCACGCCGCGGCTTTCCCAACGGCGCGCCGATGTCAGGCAGCGCTCGCGCAGGCATAACGGCGCGGACAGGCGACGCAGCCGCACGCTGATGGCGATGTCCTCCATCAACTCCTGGCGCGGGTAGCCGCCAATCGCCTCGAACGCCTCGCGCCGCGCAAAAATGCCCTGGTCGCCGGTACATATGTGCGTCAGGCGGGAGCGCAGATTCATCATGCGCTCTACCAGCCGCAACAGAGGGTGGGAGCCGGCAATCTGCACGTCGAAGCGGCCCCAGGCCGGACCGTCGCCGGCCAGGCCCTGCAATACCAGGCGGTCGGTCTCCGCGGGCAGGCGCGAATCGGCGTGCAAGAACAGGAACACGTCGCCAGCCGCAGCGCGCGCGCCCGCGTTCATCTGCTCGGCGCGGCCGGCGGCCGAGCAAACGACGCGGTCTGCGAGGTTACGTGCCAAATCCGCTGTCGCGTCGCACGAGCCGCCGTCGGCCACGATGACTTCATGGCCGCGGCGGCGCAGGTCGCCCAGAGACTCCAGCGTGGCGACGATGCACGGCGCCTCGTCGAGCGTCGGGATGATGATGGATAGCCGTTTCACTTCGCACGCAGTCTGGAGGCGGGTCGCAGTCCAATCCAAGCCACTGCCATCGGCGCACCCCGCGCCGCGCAGAGATAAAGCGTGCCGCGCCTTGCGTCCCACGCCCAAATCGGGATGGCCGGCGACCGCATTGCCAGATTGAGCCGTTCCTTGGTTTGTTGCAACGCCGCCTCCGCCAAAAAAATCACCTAGGGTCCTCAGCCTGCGCAGCGTCGACGCCCTGCGCGCGGCTTGTCCGGCGCAAATATTCTACTATGATGCAACGGCCATCGACCCGGTCTGGACGCACGATGTCCGCTCGTCCGGACGAGTTATGGGCGCGCGCGAGCATTCCCGGTCCGTTGCCGTTAATCGCGCCTGAACGCGAGGCCAACACCGGTGGAATGCCGCTCCGCCGCGTTCGGCGTTCACGGATAATCCCATACTATGCGGTACAATTCCCGGCGTTATCGACTGGATGAGCATGGACCATCGTTTCACAAAGATTTGCATTCCAACCTTGGACACCGGGCCGAAGCACCGCGCGACCTGCTGTGCACCCTCGGTCGCGCTGACTGCAGCCAGCTGAGCATGGGCCACCGCCTCACAAAAATCTATACTCGAACCGGCGACACTGGCGAGACCGGCCTCGGCGACGGCTCGCGCGTGCCCAAGGACAGCCAACGCGTGCATGCGCTGGGCGAAATCGATGAGTTGAATTCAGCGCTCGGCCTGCTGCTTGCGGAAGAACTGCCCGCCGGTATACGCGCGGCGCTCGCCGGTATTCAGCACGACCTGTTCGACCTGGGCGGCGAAGTCTGCATTCCGGGACATACCAGCATGAGTGAAAAGCAGGTCGCGCGCCTGGAGACGCTGCTGGATGACTATAACCGGGAACTGCCACCGCTCAAGGAATTCATTCTGCCCGGCGGAACGCGTGCGGCAAGCCTGGCCCACCTCGCGCGCACCGTGTGCCGTCGCGCCGAGCGCGCGTTGGTGTCGCTCGCGCGCGCCGAACCGGTCGGAACTGCGGCGCGAAAATATCTCAATCGTTTGTCCGATCTGCTGTTCGTTCTGGGCCGGGCGCTGAACCGCGCAGGCGGCGGCAGCGATGTATTGTGGCAGCCGGCTAAATCGAAGGGAAGTGAGAACCGGGGGCGGGGGAAATAGCAGGCCGTTTCGGAAAAAACTCGGCTGCAGGAGTGATCGCCCGACCTCAGTTGCGTTCCTTGTCCATCAGGCTTACCAGCTTGACGCTGGTCTGGCGCAAGCGCTGTGACAGCATCAGCACCAGTTCCATCAGGATTTTCGCCCCGAGAACCGGCTGTTCCAGAATAATGCGCGCCAGGTTCTCGCGCGACAGCACCGCAATCACACTGGGCTCGGCGCCAACACAGGTCGCGAAGCGCGGTTCGCCGTCTATCATGGACATTTCGCCCAGCGTCTTGCCGGCACCGACCGAGGCGATCAGCTTGGGCGTGTTCCAGCGGTCTTGCTTGAACACCTCGACACTGCCCTCGATTATCAGCAGCATGAAATCGCCTTGTTCGCCTTCATGGATGATCTCCTCGCCCGGCCCGGTAGACATGCATGAAGTGGCTCATCAGCCGGATCTCCGCCATGTTGAAGTTCTCAAACAACGGCGAATAGCTGATCATGCGATGCATCTTCCCCGCGAATTGGGTCGCATCGCCGAGGTATTCCAGGTGTGCCAGCTGATCGTGTCTGCCGCTTTCAACCATGGGGCGCAAGTCCGAGACAGACGGATCGGGCGGGTCCAGGAAGGTCCCGCCAACGAGCCCGGCGTCCGGCGATTATGCCGAAAGCGGGGAGCAAGCTCAAATCGGATTTCCCCTCACCAGATCAGCCATAGGGTGACGCAAAGCCAGGCGGCGCCGGTAACGACCAGATGCGCGTCGGTGAGCAGCGTCGAAGCCGGATCTTCGCCGCCGCGCTGATGCAGCAGAAAAATGTAGCGAAAAATGCCGTACAGCACAAAGGGCAGGGTATAGATCAGCTTGTCGGTGTGGTGCAGCGCTATCGTGTCGGGACTGAAGGTGTACAAGCTGTAACTGACGATGGCGCCGGCAGCGCTGATCGCCATCATGGTGTCGAGCAGCGCCGGACTGTATTGGCCCAGTACCGGCCGCTGGCTGGCGCCATTGGCGCCATCGCCTTCGCTCACCATCAGTTCGGCGCGACGCTTGGCGAAGCCGAGGAAGATCGTCAGCAGCAGGCCGCACAACAGCAACCATTGCGAAGGAACGATACCCACCCCCCAGGTTCCGGCGATGATGCGCAACATGAAGCCGGCGGCGATGATGAACACATCGAGGATCGCTACATGCTTCAGGCCGGCGCTGTAGACCAGATTGAGCAACAGATATACGATCAGGATCGCTGCCACGCCGGCAGTAGCCGCAGCGCCCAGCGCGAGTCCCACAGCCGCGCAAATAGAAGCCAGCGCGAACGCCTGACCCATGCCCACCGTGCCGCTGGCCAAAGGCCGCCTGCGCTTCAGCCGATGCGCCTGATCCGCCTTGCGATCGAAAACGTCATTGAGCACATAGACACAGCTCGACAGCAGGCAGAATCCGGCGGCGGCAAGAAGCACGTCGCCTATCAGCCCCCCGTTGTGGCCGACGTCGCCAAACAGCAGGCCGATGAAGACAAAGCCGTTCTTGACCCACTGGTGCGGACGCAGCAACTTGAGCAGTTGCCGCGCGAGCGCCCAACCTCTAGCAGGCTGTTGAAAATCGCTTCCCTCTGCCATGATCTTGTCTACGCGCATAATGTTCCGCCGGGAAAGCGATATTCCGCGGCCTCTGAAATGGGGAAAATTAAACGCGGCGTGCCCCCTCTTTCCAACACCCCTCTAGCGGGTGGGACGAGGTTCATCGGGGAAATAGCGTTCGCAAAAATAGCAATGGCCCAGCGGCAGGTAGGACGGAATTCTATAGTAACGCTCGCGCAGCGGACGCAGCACCCGCTCGCGATATGTCAGGTAGTCGAAGTTCTGGCCCAGTACCAGATGGAACGTGGCGCCGCGCAACTCGAACTGGCGGTACTCCAGCTTGGCGAAATAGGGCGCGTAGTCGTCCGGATTGGGCGCGTTCTTGCGCAACACCAGGATGTTCTTGCCCGCTAGTGCCCGGAAATCGGTGAGGATGTCATCCTGACGCGCATGCGAGGACGCCGCGCCGAACACGAAGAAGTACCTGCCCGAGGCATAGGATGCCGTCACCGCCGGCGAAAATCCATCGGCGGAGAATTCGTACTTTCCGGCGTAAGGCTGGAGCCGCTGCAGCAGCTCGGCGGTCTTGAGGTGAAACACGATGCCGTCGTAGAGCCGGCTGCTCTTCCATGTCTCGAGCGGCAGCAGGCTGGCGCCGACTATCGCTGCCACGTGAATCACCGAGAACACGCAGAGATAGACTACGGATTTCTGCAACTGTGCCGCGCTGAGCGCCAGCGCCGCGGCAACGAAGAAGAATGGAACGAATGAAAGCAGCCAGTGCAGGCCGATCTGCTTCTCCAGCGAAAGCAGCGCGAACACGGCAAGCGGCACCGTCCAGGCGAACATGAAAAGCCGCGCGCGCGGTTGAGCGAGCTTCTGTCGCAACGCAGCGCGGCCGCGCCACAATTGGCAGAGCGCGACCGGGGACAGCATGTAGAGGACGCCGAGCGCGTACAGCAGCGGATTCTGCAGCGACCAGCCGGCATCGTCGTTGCGGTTGTAGAGATTGAACAGCAGATTGGCCCAGCAGTGATTGTAGTTCCACCAGACATTGAGCGCGGCAAACGGCAGCACGCTCGCGACCACGGTCGCGAGACCGCGCCAACTGCGCCGGCGCGCTGGCTGGGTCAGGACGAACCCCAGATAGCCCAGCCCCAGCAGGACGGCGAAGTATTTGGACAGGAACGCCAGCCCGAGGAATGCGCCCGAGGCTGCGTACAGCGGCTGCGAATCGCGCCGCAACGCCGCGGCGAAGCAAAGTGCCGAAACAAAGGAGAACAGCACCAGCGGCGTATCGGTGGTGATGAGCACGTTCCAGACATTCACCGGCAGCAGCAGGAACGCGAGCGCCGCGACATAGGCTTTGTCTTCGTCCACCCGCCGCAGGTATTGCAGCATGGCCAAAGCCACCAGAGCGGGCAGCACGATCACCGGCAGTCGCAGCACCCATTCGGCCCTGGACAGTTGCAGCAGCATGGCCAGGATCCAGCCGATCATCGGCGGATGGTCGTAATAGCCGAAGTCGGGATAGACGCCCCAGTAGATAAAGTAGGCCTCATCCCCGGTCATGGGCAGCGCCTGGGCGAGCCAGAACTTGAATGCCAGCGTCAGTACCAGCGTGACGTAGAAGGCGGTGCGCATCGGCACCGCGATCTGCCCGGAAACAATTTGCATGGGCGGGATTATAAGTGCAGCCGGTTTAGCCGGCGCGCACTCTACATGACGTCCCTAATTCCGACGCATGCCAAGAGCAAACATTGCGCGCTCGCTCGCGCCAACCAACGCGCGGCGCTACTCCTCGGCCTCGCGCGCCAGGCGGCGTTTGCGCACCGCCTCTGCCAGGCGCTCGAGGATCTTGACGCTGTCGTCCCAGCCGATGCAGGCGTCGGTGATGGACACGCCGTAGGCAAGCGGCTTGCCCGGCACCATGTCCTGCCGCCCGGGGTGCAGATGCGACTCCACCATTACCCCGATGATGCGGTCGTCCCCGCCGGCGATCTGACCTGCGACGTCGGCGCAAACCTCCATCTGGCGCAAATAGTTCTTGGCGCTGTTGGCATGGGAAAAATCGATCATCAGGCGCTGTTCCAGACCGGCCGCCGCCAGTTGCCCGGCCGCTGCGTCCACGCTTGCGGCGTCGTAGTTGGGCGTGCGCCCGCCGCGCAGGATCACATGACAGTCCTCGTTGCCGACGGTGGAGACGATGGCCGAGTGCCCGCCTTTGGTGACCGAAAGAAAATGGTGCGGCTGGCGCGAGGTCTTGATCGCGTCCACCGCAATCCGGATATTGCCATCCGTGCCGTTCTTGAATCCGACCGCACAGGACAGCCCCGAGGCCAGCTCGCGGTGCACCTGCGACTCCGTGGTGCGCGCGCCGATCGCGCCCCAGCTCACCAGGTCGGCAATGTACTGCGGCGTGATCATGTCGAGGTACTCCACCCCGGCCGGCACGCCCAGCTCGTTGATGTCGAGGAGCACGCTGCGCGCGAGGCGCAGGCCCTCGTTGATGCTGAACGTGCCGTCGAGGTGCGGGTCGTTGATGAGACCCTTCCAGCCCACGGTGGTGCGCGGCTTCTCGAAATATACGCGCATCACGACGAGCAGGTCGGCTGCGTGCCTGGCTTTTTCCTGGGCCAGGCGCCGCGCATACTCCAGCGCCGATTTGGGGTCGTGGATCGAGCACGGGCCGATGATCACCAGCAGCCGGTCGTCTGCCGCGTGCAATATGCCGTGTATGCCCTGGCGCGTCTCAAAGGTGATGCGCTCGGTCGCGTCGGATACGGGAAACTCGCGGATCGCATGCGAGGGCGGCGCAAGTTCCTTGATTTCCCGGATGCGGACGTCGTCAACCTTGTGGGTCATGATTTCTCCTAGATAGCGGTAAGTCCGCGGCCGCTCGCTTGTGTCTTCCCGCGTTGGCAGATCTATCTGGCGTGCGATGGCGCTCATGGTCATAGCTTGATCTCGGTTAAAAAAAAACCGCCAGGCTGTGGGCGCTGGCGGTTTTTCGGGATACTTGGGCGCGAACCTAGCTCAATCCCTCCGCCAGCGGCTGGGGAAAGTAAAAGTGGAACCAAAAGGCGTAGACGCGGCTCATTTCAAATATTTCCAGGACGAATTCAAGCACGAATCCCGCTCGCTTGGCAAGCATTGCTTGCGGCGGTCTTCCGTGCGGCAACCACAGCCGGTGCCATGCCGCCACCGGGCCCACAGCGGCGTCGCTTGCGCGGAGCCTGTCTGATTCACACTTGCACTCCCGCCGCCCGGGTAGCGGCAATATCCGTCGGGCGCGGGGTTAACCCTGCCGGATTTGTGCCGTTAATCAATTTAAGGCATTGCAACTCCAGCGTGCCGGTGTTAATTTTGCTCCATCGCGATATGCACAGGAGGGCTGCATGGGCACTGCAATGAATTGTCCGGCCACCGTTACCTCGTCGATACCCATCGCCGGCTTCAAGGAGGTATACGACGTTGCCGCGGTCGAACATGCCCTGCAGCAATTGACCTCCTCCGCCAGCGAAGCGCTCAAGTCCACCTATGAGAAGATGCTGCGCCTAGGCGGGGCGCGCCTGACGGTCAAGCCGGCGGGCGTACCGAGCATGGATGCGCTGTATCAGGACCTGCCGAATTTCACCGAAGTTCTGGACGACATCAGGAAACACATAGCGCTGGTGAGCGACAGCCGGGACGCAATGGAACTGCCGCCGATGCTGCTCCTGGGCAAGCCCGGAATAGGCAAGACGCATTTCGGCAAGCGCCTGTCGCAATTGCTCGCTACCGGGTTCGGCTTCGTCTCGATGGGTTCGATGACTGCGGGCTGGGTGTTGTCCGGATCATCCTCGCAGTGGAAGAACTCCAAGCCGGGCAAGGTGTTCGACACCTTTCTGAACGGCAGTTACGCCAACCCTGTAATACTCGTCGACGAGATCGACAAGGCGGGTGGCGATACCCAATACGACCCGCTGGGCCCGCTCTATGCCCTGCTGGAGCACGACACCGCCACCCAGTTCATCGATGAGTTCGTCGAGGTTCCCATCGACGCGGGCGACGCGGTCTGGATCGCCACTGCCAACGACATGACGCGCATCCCCGAGCCGATCCTGAACCGCATGAACGTCTACCACATCGAGCCGCCCGACCGCGACGGCGCGATGCGCATCGCCCAGGCCATCTACAGCGGCATCCGCGACGGCCACGAATGGGGCCGGCGGTTTCCCGAACAGCCGGATGCGGATGTGCTCGCGCGCCTGGCTGAATTTTCACCGCGCGAGATGCGCCGCGTGATGTTCAACGCCTTCGGCAACGCCAAGCTGGCCGGGCGCGACGAAGTCAAGGAGGCCGACATCGCCGAGTCGCGCGCAAAGCAGAAACAGCGCATCGGGTTTTAGCCGCGGGTTTTCGCGGATTTCATCCGCGTCGGCCCCCGGCCGGAGAAAATTCACTTCCAGACCGCGCAACGCCGGCAATAGCGCATGCTCAAAGGCTGGCGATTCTGCCCTGCTCGTTGTCCACCAGCAACGGCGTATCGACGTAGACGATCTCAGGTTCGTTGCCGTATTTGCCCCGGACGAATGCCTTCCACTCCGGCGTGTACACGCGCTCGGCCGCCTGACGCGACTCCCACAGATAGACACCGCCGGCGCGCATGCCGTCCTCGGTGAGGAAATAATTCTTGCGCAGCAGCCCCGGCATGCCCAGGTACTTGGGCGCGGTGGACTGGAACGTCGCCGCCGCCTGATCCAGCGTCTGCCGCTGCGGCAATTTGAAACTCACGATCGCCATGACTTTGCTCATCTTATCCCCCCATCCGGAAGTTCTAGCTCGAAAGTCTTTGCTGCACCCATGCCTGCACTGAGGCCAGCGCGGCAGGCAGCTTGGCCGCATCTGTGCCTCCGGCCTGGGCCATGTCCGCCCGTCCGCCGCCTTTGCCGCCGACCTGTTGTGCCACGAAATTGACCAGCTCCCCCGCTTTCACCTTGGTGGTCAAATCGGAGGTGACCCCGGCGATCAGGCTCACCTTCTCCCCCTGGGTCGAGGCCAGGACCACCGCCGCCGACTTTAGCTTGTCCTTCAGCTTATCCAGGGTCTCGCGCAAGGCTTTCGCATCGGCGCCCTCGAGCGCAACGGCGAGCACCTTCACCCCTTCGACCTCGACCGCCTGCAGCGCGACATCGTCGCCCTGCGCCGACGCGACCTTCGATTTCAAGCGTGCGAGCTCTTTCTCCAGCGCTCTGGCGCCGTCGATGATTTGGGATATTTTCTGGATTAATTCCTGCGGCTGGGCCTTGAGCACGGCCGCAGCCTCGGCCAGACGCGCCTCCTGTTCCTGCACCCAGGCGAGGGCGCCGTCGGCCGTGACCGCCTCGACCCGGCGTATACCCGCGGCCACGCCCGACTCCGCCACGATCTTGAAAAAACCGATGTCGCCAGTGCGGCGCACATGGGTGCCGCCGCACAGTTCGGTGGAAAACTCGCCCATGCCGATGACGCGCACTTCGTCGCCGTATTTTTCACCGAACAGCGCCATCGCGCCGGCCTTGATCGCGTCGTCGTATTTCATCACCCGCACCGAGACCTCGGTGTTGCGGCGTACCTCGTGGTTTACCAGGTCCTCGACCTGGCGCAACTGCGCCTCGTTCATCGGCTCGTTGTGCGAGAAGTCGAAGCGCGTGCGCTGGGCATCGACGAGCGAGCCCTTCTGCTGCACATGGGCGCCAAGGACTTTGCGCAACGCCGCGTGCATCAGGTGCGTGGCCGAGTGGTTCCACGCCGCGCGCGCACGCGCCGCGCTGTCCACCGCGGCCATCACGCGGTCGCCGACACGCAGTCGCCCGGCCTTGACTTCGCCCTTGTGGCCGAACACTTCGGCCTGGATTTTCTGCGTGTCCTCGACGCCGAAGCTGCCATTCACACCGGCAAGTTCTCCCCGATCGCCCACCTGCCCGCCGGACTCGGCATAGAACGGCGTGCGGTCGAGTACCACCACCGCGGACTCGCCGGCGGCGATCTCCTCGACCGAGGCTCCCTCACGGTACAGTGCCGCCACCGTGCCTTCCAGCGTGAGGCTATCGTAGCCGTGGAACTCGGTCGGCCGGCCGGAATATTCCACGCCCGCGATTACCGCGAACTTGGACGCGGCGCGGGCGCGTTCGCGCTGGCGCTGCATCGCCGCCTCGAAGCCGGCGTAGTCGACGCGCACCTCGCGCTCGCGCGCGATGTCCGCGGTCAGATCGACGGGAAATCCGAACGTATCGTAGAGCTGGAACACGGTCTCGCCGTCGAGCATTCGGTCCTCGCGCGTGAGCGCGCCTTCGAGCACCTTCATGCCGTGCTCCAGGGTTTCGGCGAAACGCTCCTCTTCCGTCTTCAGCACCCGGGTTACGCGCTCCTTTGCCTTGACGAGCTCCGGATAGGCTTCGCCCATGACCCGCGCCAGATCCTCGACCAGGCGGTGGAAGAATGGTTCGGTCTGACCCAGTTTGTAGCCGTGGCGGATGGCGCGGCGGATGATGCGCCGCAGTACGTAGCCGCGGCCCTCGTTGCCCGGAATCACGCCGTCGACGATGAGAAAGGATGTCGCGCGGATGTGGTCGGCGATGACCCTGAGCGAATTGCTCGCCAGGTCTTTGACGTGGGTCTCGCGTGCAGCCGCCTTGATCAGGTCCTGGAACAGGTCGATTTCGTAGTTGGAATGCACGCCCTGCAGCACCGCGGCAATGCGCTCCAGCCCCATGCCGGTGTCCACCGATGGTCGGGGCAGCGGGTGCAGCTTGCCCGCGTCGTCCCGGTTGTACTGCATGAACACCAGGTTCCAGATTTCGATATAGCGGTCGCCGTCTGCCTCGGGCGAGCCGGGCGGGCCGCCGGCGATCCCCGGGCCGTGGTCGTAGAAGATCTCGCTGCACGGCCCGCACGGGCCGGTTTCGCCCATCTGCCAGAAATTGTCCGAACCGCCGCCGGGCTTGTCACCGATGCGCGCGATGCGCTCTTTGGGCACCTTGATCTCATCGGCCCAGATAGCGTGGGCCTCGTCGTCCGTCTCGTACACCGTCACCCACAGCATTTTCTTGGGCAGCTTGTACACCCCCGTGAGCAGATCCCAGGCATAGTGGATGGCGTCGCGCTTGAAATAGTCGCCAAAGGAAAAATTACCCAGCAT
>JBQMQE010000066.1:0-6453 GCA_052172655.1 Burkholderiales bacterium | reverse complement strand
GTATAGCCGACGTTTTCCAGATCGTTGTGCTTGCCCCCGGCACGCACGCTTTTTTGCGACGTGGCGGCGCGCTTGTAGGGGCGCATCTCCTTGCCGAGAAACACGTCCTTGAACTGCACCATGCCCGAGTTGGTAAACAGCAGAGTCGGGTCGTTGCCCGGCACCAGCGGGCTGGAGGCCACCACGGCATGCCCGCGCTCGGCAAAAAATGTCAGGAACTTACTGCGGATTTCTGCTGATCTCATAATTTCGCTTCGGGCCGGGCGCAAGAGCTGCCCGCGAGTCCGGCGGTCCTGACGTAAAAGTTTGAATTTTCGCCTGAATCAGGCGCGCATGCAAATCCGCACCGACGCTGTGGCGGCAGCGCCGCAGAGCGCGCAGACGCGTTCAGCCCGGGCCGACCCCAAGCAGCGTGCCGATGGCGTAGGTCAGCCCGCCGGCGGCGGCGCCGATGGCGAGCATGCGCAGACCGTCGCGCAGCGCGCTTCTGCCGGTGAACAGGCTGATGGCGGCGCCGACCGCGAACAGAGCCAGCGCGGTGATCCCGACCGAGACGGGAAGCGCCCGCGCTCCGGCGAGCGCGAGAAACGGCAGCAGCGGCACGAAAGCACCCGCAGCGAAGGAAAGAAACGAAAAGATCGCGGCGCCCCAGGGCGAGCCGAGTTCGTCCGGATTCAGGCCCAGTTCCTCGCGCGCGAGCGTATCGAGTGCCTGCGCCGGGTCGGCAATGATGGCCTTCGCCAGCTTCAGCGCGTCCTCCCGCGCGAGGCCGCGCGCGGCATAAATAAGCGCCAGCTCCTCCGCTTCCTCCTCCGGGTATTGCGCGAGCTCGTCGCGTTCCAGCCCGATCTGGTGCTCGTACATTTCGCGCTGCGAACGCACCGATACGTACTCCCCCGCCGCCATGGAAAATGCGCCAGCCAGGAGCCCGGCCACGCCCGAGAGCAAAATAATCGAATTGTTGGCCGACGCTCCAGCCACGCCCAGAATCAGGCTCGCGTTTGAAACCAAGCCATCGTTGACGCCGAACACCGCGGCGCGCAGATTCCCGCCTCCGCCGACACCCCGGTGGCGCTTGCCCACGTCCTCCAACGTAGTCGGCAGCGGATGGCCCGGCGCGGCGTGCGAATACACCGATAGGCCACGCACCTTCATCGCCACCAGCACCGAGCGCAGGGGCCGGACCCCGTAACGGCGCACCAGCGCGGCGACCATGCGCGCGCGCAGATCGGGGGCGTATTCGCTCTCGGCACCTCCAGCTTGGCGCGCCCAGATCGTCGCCTGGTTCTCAGCTTCGACTGTAAGCCCTCGAAACAGCTCGGCGCGCGGCGTGCCGGCCTCGGCTTCGGCCATGACACGGTAAAGGTAACCCGAGCGCTTTTCCTCGTGCCAGCCTTTCTGGGAATGTTCGCTATCGGACATCAGTCGTGGTCTCCCGCTTTGAGGACTTCGCGCACGGCTTCGGCAGAGAAACCGCGACCGGCGAGGAAGCGCATCTGCCGGCCGCGCTCGGCAGCGCTTTGCGGCAGCACGCCGAATTTCTTCTGCCAGGCCGCGCGACAGTTCTCCAACTCCTGCGCGAGCGAGCGCTCCAGCGTCTGCTCCACGATTTCAGCCGATACGCCACGGCTCCTGAGGTCGTATTGGATCTTACGGCTGCCGAATTTACGCGCCAGCGTATTCGCGCGGGACTCGGCGTATCGCGCCTCCGACAACCAGCCGCGCGCGGCCAGCGCGTCCAGTAGCTGTTCGATCTGTTCTGGAGATTCAGCGTGTGGGGAAAGTTTGCGCGTCATCTCGGCGCGAGTATGCTCCCGCCGCGCAAGCATGGCCAGTGCCCGCTCGTGCAGCGAGACCTCCCTTTTCACCATGCGTATCGCGCCCCGGAATTACCCCGCCACGACGCTCAGAGCGGCGGCCGGCTTGGCGCCGGGGTTGTTCACGCCGACCGCCTCGCGCACGCGCGCTTCGATCTCGATGGCAAGCTCCGGATGCTCCCTGAGGTAGTCGCGCGCATTGTCCTTGCCCTGGCCGATCTTGTCCTTGTTGTAGGCATACCAGGCGCCGGATTTCTCGACGATGCCGTGTTTCACCCCGAGTTCGATGATTTCGCCCTCGCGCGAAATGCCCTCGCCGTAGAGGATGTCGAACAGCGCCTCGCGGAACGGCGGCGCCATCTTGTTCTTCACCACTTTCACCCGCGTTTCGTTGCCGATCACCTCGTCGTTCTTCTTGATCGAGCCGATGCGGCGGATATCCAGGCGCACCGAGGCGTAGAACTTGAGCGCGTTGCCGCCGGTGGTGGTCTCCGGACTGCCGAACATGACGCCGATTTTCATGCGGATCTGGTTGATGAATATCACCAGGGTGTTGGTGCGCTTGATGTTGGAAGTGAGTTTGCGCAGCGCCTGGCTCATCAGGCGCGCCTGCAGGCCCATCTGCGGCTCGCCCATCTCGCCCTCGATCTCGGCCTTGGGCGTGAGCGCGGCCACCGAATCGATCACCACTACGTCGACCGAACCCGAGCGCACCAGCATGTCGGCGATTTCGAGCGCCTGCTCGCCGGTGTCGGGCTGCGAGATGAGCAGGTCCTCGACTTTCACGCCCAGCTTCTGCGCGTACTGCGGGTCGAGCGCGTTCTCGGCGTCGATGAAGGCGGCGGTGCCGCCCAGTTTCTGCATCTCGGCGATGACCTGCAAGGTGAGCGTGGTCTTGCCGGAGGATTCGGGCCCGTAAATCTCGACCACGCGGCCGCGCGGCAACCCGCCTACGCCCAGCGCAATGTCCAGGCCGAGCGAACCGGTTGAGACCACCTGCACATCATCCTGGATCGCGTCCGAATCCATGCGCATGATGGAACCCTTGCCGAACTGCTTTTCGATCTGCGCCAGCGCGGCTGCGAGCGCCTTGGTCTTGTTTTCTTCCATGTCAATCTCCTTCGGTTTCGGTGGCAATGAGTGCATCAACGGACGCCAGGCTTCCGGCGTTGACCTGTATTTTTATACAGTTCTTGGTTTTTTGCAACACCCATATGAAAAACAAGGGCTTGATTCGGCACAAGCGAAGGTACTACAACGTACGGCCGGCGCGGATTACACCCACGGCCAAGCCTTCGATGACGAATTCCTCGCGCCTTGTGTCGACAATAATCGGCTCGAACTCAGGGTTCTCCGGGAGAAGTTCGATGATCGCGCCGCGGCGGCGCAACCGTTTCACCGTGACCTCGTCATTAACGCGCGCGACCACCACCTGCCCGGCGCGAACTTCGCTGGTCTTGTGCACGGCGAGCAGGTCGCCGTCGTGAATGCCGGCATCGCGCATGCTCATGCCGCGCACCTTGAGCAGATAATCGGCGCGCGGTTTGAACAGCGCCGGATCGACCTGGTAATGCGCCTGGATGTGCTCCTCGGCGAGGATGGGCGAGCCGGCGGCGACACGGCCGATGAGCGGAATGCCGCCGCCGTCCTTCAGCCGGATGCCGCGCGCCGAACCTTTGACGATTTCGATCGCGCCCTTGCGCTCGAGCATGCGCAGGTGCTCTTCGGCCGCGTTATGCGAGCTGTAGTCCATGGCCTCGGCGATTTCGGCGCGCGTGGGAGGAAGGCCCGTAGTTTCAATGGCCTGGCGTATCAGCGTGAGGATTTCCTGCTGCTTGGCGGTCAGCGCTTCCATGGGCGTACCTAAGCTTGTTGCGGAGCCTGTATCTTTATACAGGTTCCGGCGGAAGTCAAGCGCCGCCGCCGTTTCGCGCCTAGGCTGCCGCGAGATGAACCGGTATCCGCTTCGGACCGAATTGCTGCTTGATATCAAACGCCTGAAAGCGTCCGGCGATGGCGCCGCCGCATTCCCGGCAATGGCCGTCTGCGCTGACGCGGTAGTCGAGGAGCGTGTACCAGTCGCGCACGATCAGCGGCTTACTGCAATGCGGGCAGAAAGTGGTTCCGCCTTCCGTGTCGTGCACGTTGCCGGTATAGACATAGTGCAGCCCGCGCCCGAGCGCGATCCGCCGTGCGCGCGTCAGGGTGGCCACGGGCGTCGCCGGAATATCGGTCATTTTCCAGTCGGGATGGAAGGCGGAAAAATGCAGCGGCACTTCCGGCCCCAGTTCCTGCGCGATCCAGGCGCACATCGCCTCTAGTTCGGCATCGCTGTCGTTCTTGCCCGGAATCAGCAGCGTGGTGATCTCGAACCACACCCTGGTCTCGTGCTTGAGATATTTCAGCGTATCCAGCACCGGCGCGAGGTGGGCACCGGTCAACTTGACGTAGAACTCGTCGCTGAAGGCTTTGAGGTCGACATTGGCCGCGTCCATCTTGGCGTAGAACTCGCGCCGCGGCGCATCGTGCATATAGCCCGCGGTCACCGCCACGGTCTGCACACCCGCGGCGTGGCAGGCGTCGGCCACGTCCATGGCGTACTCGGCGAAAATCACCGGATCGTTGTAGGTGAAGGCCACGCTCTTGCATCCCAGCCTTTGCGCCGCCTGCGCGATCGTCTCCGGGCCGGCGGCGTCGGCCAGGCGGTCCATGTCGCGCGACTTGGAGATGTCCCAGTTCTGGCAGAACTTGCAGGCGAGGTTGCAGCCGGCGGTGCCGAAGGAAAGCACGCTGGTCCCCGGATAGAACTGGTTGAGCGGTTTTTTCTCGATCGGATCGACACAATAGCCGGACGAGCGGCCGTAAGTGGTGAGCAGCATCTGATCGCCCTCGCGCTTGCGCACGAAGCACAGGCCGCGCTGGCCCTCGTGCAGGCGGCAATCGCGCGGGCACAGGTCGCACTGCATCCTGCCGTCAGGCAGCAGATGCCACCAGCGCGCAGGGTATTTGCTTTCGGCGACGCTCATTCGACCGTCTCCTCCTTCCACTTGAGCACGCCGTAACGCTGGATGCGGCATTTGGTCGTACTCGCTTCCGCGCCGAGGCCGGCTTTGCGCTTGAGTTCGGCGATGAACTGCTCCGGATCGGGCAGGCTTTCCCACACCTGCGGCAGGAAGGTGCCGCGCGCCTGGCCATATTCAAGGATCAGGCCGTCCTCGCCCGGCCGCAACTGCGCGATCAGGTCGGCGTGATCGGCAAAGGCGAGCAGCTTGGGCGTGGATAGGAGCGATACCTCGATGCGCGTGGCGGCGAGTTCTTCGCGCGTGAGCGGCGGGAAACGCGGGTCGGACAACGCCGCGGCGCGGGCGTTGTGGCGCACATCCTCCCCCAGCGGCCGCTGCGCTTCCAGGCTGCCGATGCAGCCGCGCAGCCTGCCCTCCTGGGTCAGCGTGACGAAGCTCGCGCGCGCAGACTTAAGCCAGGGCTCATCGGGGAAGCGCTTGGCCTCGACTACTCCCAACGCAGCCTCGACGCTGTTCCTCGCGATGCCAAGCAGCGTGCGCCCGTGCGCCGCGGCAAAACGTGGTTCGCCGTCCCAAAACGCGAACGAGCCGTAACCCACCACGCGAGCGCGGCCGCCGGCGGTGTCGCCCGAATTGCGCAAGTCGAGCAATTGCGCATTCAGTCCGTGTCGCCTGGCCGCAAGCAACATGCCCGCTACCGGGGTCGCGCCGCAAGCCTGCTCGTGATCGATATCGGTGGAGAACTCGAGTATCGCACTGGCGGTGCGCCGGTCGATCGCGCGCGCCTCATCATAGGCATGGTAGTGCGAAAGGTCCGAACTGATGACGATCAGCGTTTCTTCGCCACCCCAGAGCTTCTCGATTACCTCGGCCACCTCGGACGCGGTCGCCGCACCCACCGCCAGCGGCACCAGGCCGAATTCGCCCAGCACCCGCTGCAGAAACGGCAACTGCACTTCCAGCGCGTGCTCTTCAGCGTGCACCGCGCTGCTCACCACCACCTGCGGCAATCCTGCCAGCGACTCGACTGCCTCTCGGTCGATCGGCACCCGGCCCAGTGGCGTGTCGAACGCCGTCGCATCGGGCAGAGCCAACCCGCGCACCGGCACGCGGTGGCAGGGACCGAGCAGCACCACCCGGCGCACGATCCCGCGCCCAGGACGCAGCCTGTCGTAAGCTTCCGCGGCGACGCTGCCGGAATAAACATAGCCCGCGTGCGGCACGATCAGCGCCTTGGGAAAACCGGGAACGAGACCGCCGCCGGCGCTGTGGCCGAGCATATTGTCCACCTCCCAGGCCAACTCGCGTGGAGCAGCGGGATAAAACATGCCAGCGACAGCGGCGGGGCGAAGCGAGACCATGGCTAGGATATGGGGGCGACCATGTTTAATTCTAGGCCGGCAAACGGCGGGGTCAAGCTCGGCCGCATATTCCCGGTCCTCAGCTTCAACCTTCCAGCAACTCCAGTACCCCCTGCAGCGCGGCAATCACCGACTGCCTGCGCACGCTTTCGCGGTCGCCCTCGAAATGCCGCGTTTGCGCGACCGGCGCCCCGTTCTTCCGCGACCAGGCGAAGCACACGGTGCCCACCGGCTTTTCCGGCGAGCCGCCGC
>JBQMQE010000065.1:0-20075 GCA_052172655.1 Burkholderiales bacterium | reverse complement strand
GTGCTGGAAGATTTCGAGCGCGAAGGCTGGGCGCGCGTGCACAGCGAAAACTGGCGCGTGCGCGCGGCAACGCCGCTCAAGGCCGGCCAGCGCGTGCGCGTCGCGGCGATCGACGGCCTGATGCTGGACGTGGTGGCGCAATCCAGCGAGCGAGACCCTTGACCCGGCACCGCGCGCTTTGCGCGGTGCCCGAATCAGCTAGCAACAAGGAGATGGAATCATGGTCCTTAATTTCGGTTTAGGCGTGATCATTCTCGTCGTGGCCTTGTTGGCTGCGTCGATGCGCATCCTGCGCGAGTACGAGCGCGGCGTGGTGTTCCAGCTAGGGCGCTTTTGGAAGGTGAAGGGGCCGGGGATGATTTTTCTGATCCCGGTGGTGCAGCAGATGGTGCGCGTGGACCTGCGCACCGTGGTGTTCGATGTGCCGCCGCAGGACGTGATTACGCGCGATAACGTTTCGGTCAAGGTGAACGCGGTGGTGTACTTCCGCGTGATGGATCCGCAGAAGGCGATCATCCAGGTGGTCGATTTCCTCGGCGCGACCAGCCAGCTCGCCCAGACGACCTTGCGCGCGGTGCTGGGCAAGCACGAACTCGATGCGCTGCTGGCCGAGCGCGAGAAGCTCAACCTCGACATCCAGAAAGTGCTCGACACCCAGACCGACGCCTGGGGCATCAAGGTTTCCAACGTCGAGATCAAGCACGTGGACCTGAACGAGTCGATGGTGCGCGCGATTGCGCGCCAGGCCGAGGCCGAGCGCGAGCGACGCGCCAAGGTGATTCATGCCGAAGGCGAGCTGCAGGCCTCGGAAAAACTGCTGCAGGCGGCGCAGGTGATGTCGCGGCAGCCGGAGGCGATGCAGTTGCGCTACCTGCAGACCCTGAGCAACATCGCCGGCGACAAAGCTTCGACCATCGTGTTCCCGGTGCCGATGGACCTGATCACGCCGATCCTGGAGGCGCTGAAGAAACGCGGCGCGTGAGCGGCGGCAGGTTTCGTCGCACGTGCGCTGGTATCGAACCCTCTTGTGGACCACGTCATGCATGGCGTGGGGGCTGATCGCGCAGGCACAGGACCGCGCGGAACAGCACAGTATGGAATTGGTGGGCTATCACGACCTGCAGGGCCGCAGTGCCTACCAGCCCGTGGTGCATGCGCAGGGCGGGCGCTGGATCGCCTACATCGGCCTGCATGGCGGCAATCTGCCCAACGCGCTCACGGGAAAAGCCGAACACAACGGCACCGCGATTCTGGATGTGAGCGATCCGCGGCGGCCGAAATGGCTCGCGCATATTCCGGGCGCGCCCGGCGCCGGTGCGCAGATGGTGCGCGTGTGCGATGGCGCCGAGCTGCCGCGTGCCGACAAGGGCAGGGTGTACCTGCTGCGCACCTTCGGCAACTCGGCGCACCAGGTGTGGGACGTTACGGCTCCGGCCAGTCCCGCATTGCTGAGCACTGTGGCGGGCGGGCTGCAGGCCACGCACAAGAGCTGGTGGGAGTGCGACAGCGGCATCGCCTACCTCGTCTCCGGCGTTCCGGGGTGGCGCACTTCGCGCATGACCCAGATTTACGATCTCGCCAATCCGGCGAAACCGGTGTTCATCCGCAACTTCGGCCTGCCCGGGCAGCAGCCGGGCTCGATCGGACCGGTGCCGACCGAGTTGCACGGCCCGATTTCGACGGGGCCTAAAGGCAACCGTGTGTACTTTGGTTACGGCACCAGCAGCTACGGTATCCTGCAGATCGTGGACCGCGACAAGCTGCTCTCGGGTCCGAAGGCGCCCACTGAAGAAAACCTGCTCTATCCGCAGGTCGGCCGGCTTGACCTCGGACCGGATGCGGGCGCGCATACCGCGTTCCCGGTGCTCGGCATGGAGGTCGCTGGATCATCCGGCGACAAACGAGGCCAGGCACAGGATTTCGTCGTCGTCACCAGCGAATCCCTGGCCGGGGAATGCCGCGAGCCGCGGCAGATGGCGTGGATGGTGGACGTGAGCGCCGAGGCCAAGCCGCGGGTGGTGGCGAGCTGGACCGTGGCCGATGCCAAGGGCGAATTCTGCCGCCGCGGCGGGCGCTTCGGTACCCATTCGTCGAACGAAAGCTTCGCCCCGATCTACTACCGGCGCATCATGTTCTTCGCCCATTTCAACGCCGGCGTGCGCGCGGTGGACATCCGCGATCCCTATCATCCAAAGGAAGTCGGCTACTACATTCCCGCGGCCAACAGCAATACGGACACGCGCTGCATCGGCGGCGGGCGTTGCAAGCGCGTGACTCAGACCAACAACGTCGAAGTCGATGAGCGCGGCTACATTTACATGGTAGATCGCGCCCACACCGGCATGCACGTTGTCGAGCTCAGCGGGCCGGCGCGCGCGATTGCGGCGCTGAAGTAGAATCGCGTTGCCCATCGTGCGTTCGGACGGGGGAAGCCGATGCCAATGCGATCTGCGCGAACGGTATCGAATCAAAATTTTGGCCAAATCGAAGGGAGGATCATGCTAAAGATCTACGGGCAGCCGCGTTCACGCGCATTCCGCGTGCTATGGCTGGCGAAGGAAGCCGGCATTGCCTACGAACACATTCCGGTGAGCATCGGCGCCGACAATGCGCAATGCAAGGAGCCCTGGTATGTAGCGCTGAATCCGAATGCGCGCGTGCCGACCATCGACGACGACGGCTTCGTCATGTGGGAATCGGCGGCGATCAACCTGTACCTCGCCGAGAAGTACAAGTGTCCGCTTTACCCCGCGACGGCGCAGGGGCGCGGCCGCATGTTGCAGTGGGCCTTCTACATCGCCAACGACGTCGAGCCGCCACTGATCACCATGTTCCGGAATCGCGTGCTGTTCCCGCCGGAAAAGCGCAACGCGGCGCTCGCCGATACCGCGGAGGCGCAGCTCAAAGAAAAACTCAAACTGCTCGACGAGCATCTTGCGAAAAACGCATACTTCGGTGGCGAGCGCTGGGACATGGCCGACTTCATGGTGGCGAGCGTGCTCTACACGCTGGTGCCGCTCAAATACGAGCTGTCGCAGTATCCGAGCTTCGATGTCTGGCTGAGGGCGAGCATCGAGCGTGCGGCCGCGCGGGAAGCGCGAAAGCTGCGCGAGTGACGGCGTGGAGACGAAATCCCTGTTCAGTGCGATTGCGCTGCTCGAGGCGCGGGATTGGCAGGGCGCCCACGAAATCGCCCAGGACAATGACGCCCCGCTTGCGTCCTGGGCGCACGGCATCGTCCACCTGATCGAGGGCGACGAATCGAACGCGCGCTACTGGTACCGGCGCGCCCGGCGGGCGTTTCCCGGAATGGACGCGATCGACGCCGAGATCGCCGCGCTCAAGGCGGATCTGGGGAAAACCGGCTGACGCGGGCTTTTCGGGAAAGACCCCAGCAGGCGCCGCGCAGGCAGAAGTAGAGGGCGACGCTGCGCTGGTGCGGCCTCGAGCTGAGCATCGGCGTGGAGATTCACGCGCTGGCGCAATTCGCCCGTGGCGACCAGACCCGGCACCGAGCTGCTGGCGCCGGCCGCCAGCCCGCGGCCGGTGCAGCGCCCGCTAGCGGGCGCGTGTGCTCATCAGGCTAAGGACAAGCGAAGGCTCGACCAGGTCGGCGTTGTAGGGATGGTTCTTCTTCTTGTAAGCGCGGGTGATCCGCTTTACGTAGTCGCGCGTTTCCCGGTACGGCGGGATGCCGCGGTACTTGTCGACGGCTTCTTCGCCGGCGTTGTAGGCGGCAAGCACCAAGGCGACGTCACCCTGAAAATACGCCAGCAGCCATTGCAGATAGGCGATCCCGCCTTTCAGGTTTTCGACTGGATTGTAGGCGTTTTTCACGCCGAATCGCTCGGCCGTGACCGGGATCAGTTGCATCAGGCCCTGCGCGTCTTTGGGCGACAGGGCGTTGACGTGAAATGCTGATTCGGTGGAGATCAGCGCCATCACGAGTTTGGGATCGATGGAATACCGTGGCGCCAGGTAGTGCACGAGGAGCGCGACCTCGCTTTTTCCAATGCGGCGCGGCGCCGGTTCGTTCGCGCATTCGGGCATGACGCTGTCGGACTGCCAGCTCACGTACTCCAGAAGTCTTTTCGCCTGTTCATTGCCCTGTTCCGCGGCCCTGCTGAACAATAGCGCGGCGACGCCCTCATCGGGCTGCACTTCGCCTCCGTTGAAATACATCAGGCCCAGTCTCACCTGGGCTATCGCATCGCCGCGCGCCGAAGCCTGGCAATAGAGATGCCTGGACTTGGCCAAGTCTTTTGCCACGCCTTCGCCGCGCTCATATTTCGCGGCGAGCTGGACCAGGGCCTGCAGGTCGCCGTAGCGCGCCACGGCTTCAAGCGCGCGCACGCCGGCGATTGGGTCGGCCGCGGCGGCGGCGCATGCAAACGCCAGGCACGCGGCGATCCAGCGCATTTGCTGCAGGGCAGGGCGGGTCTTTGACGTTTTCGATCTCATGTCCGGATTGATGCGCATGCCTATAACGCGTTGATTCAAAGCGATGTTGCGGCGGCGCGCTGCTGCCAGCGAGCTGCCGTGGTCGCGTCAAGCGCGGTTGCCTCGACGCAGATCCCATTCTAGTTAACGGCTGCTGCCGGTCATTTCTTCAATAGAACCTGTTTTCGCTGGCATTTCGAATGAAACCGAGGGGGCGGAGCGCCAAGCCGATGGCGAAGATGGGCGCGCAGTCATTGCGTCGGAACCGGGGAATCCAGAAGCGGGTTCGGTGCCCCGAGCCGCTATTGCGGCCCTGCCATACCGAAGTGAAGAAACAGCCCAAATGCAGGGCAGCATGAGGAGAACCGCCCGCGCATTTCGCATTGAACCCCGACTTGCGCAAAACGGGTTTCAGGTCTTCCAGATCTGGTTGATGTTGAAGCGCAGCATCAGGTTTTCGCGCGGCATCACCGCGGAGATGGCCAGGCCGGGATTCTGCGTATCGCGCTGAACGGGCTCGATCCGCGGCATTCCCTGCGTCGTGACGAGACTGGCCACCAGCGGCGCATTGGCGGCGTCGCCGCGGCGCTGAACCACGCCGATCTCGCCGTTTTCGAGCTTGACGAAGGTGCCGGGCGGGTAGATTCCGATTTCCTTGATCATCACCGATGAAAACGGATTGCCCTCGTCGTTGCCCTCTTGCAGAAAGAGGGCCCGCACCGCCCCGATCGACAGCATCGGGCGACGGGTGGCCCGAGGCGACACCTTGGCACTCAGTATGTCTGCGGTTCGCAGCAGGAGCGCCTCCTCCGAGGGCGACTGCACGCCTGCCGCAGACCCCTTTCCATTCGGAGGCTGGTGGTGTTCGCGCACGGCACGCAGCCACACTTCATCGGTGATCCCCGCCCTGCGCAATAGGGCGTCTCCGCGCTCGGGGTGCGATTTGAGCTGGCTGCGCTGTTCGTGTGTGACCGGCGTCGATTGATTGCTGAGTAGAGCCTGCAATTCAATCATGGCGATATTCATTGTGAGTGCTGCGCAACACATGCTTGTGCGACGATCCTCGGGCCATTGCATACGCCTGGCTGTCAGCTCCGCAAGCACTGCGACATGCATGGAGTGGATCACCGGATAGCTCTTCTGATCCATCAGCATCATCGCCGCCAGCGCCATGTCGGGGCTGCGCTCGCACAGCACCTGAATCGCGCTCGATAGCTCCATCGCCTGATCGGCGACGCCCGCATCCGCAGATGGAGCGCGCAGCAACCGGGCGAGTTTGCCTTGAACTTTATCCCAGAGCCAGAATGGGTCGTATTCGGTGTCATCGCCCTGCGGCGACCCGTCTGACGATCCCAGGTAGGCCTCTACGTCCGCGAACAATCCGCGTTCGAGGAGGGAGCCGACCTGAGATTCCCGCGTGATCAAATAGCCGCGGCGCAGCAGCAGATTACCGTTCTGGTCGAACACATCCCAGGGCAGCTCTTGGCCCATTTTCAGTTGCCTCGCCGTCAGGCGGATCTGTTTGCTCATGTTCGTGTACTGGCGCCGCTTGTTTGGACGTCGACTACTTTTTCCAGCTAGTCATGTCATCGACCTTGACATCATACTTCGCCATCTTGGCGACGGCCTCTTTCTGCGCGTCGATCTCGATGCTCTGGAACGCCTCGGCCAGCTTGTAGCAATACTTGGCCAGTTCCACGGGGTTGGGCTTGGTTTGATCTTTGGTGAGCATGACGCGGCCGACCAGCTCGACGTAAATCCGCGCCGCGAGGTCTCTTACCGGTGAGGACGCTGAGCCGGGAGGGGTGGTAGGGGCACTCATGGGAATCGCCTTCGAAATTGCCGAGAATAGACATTATGCCGGATAAGCCGGCTCGCACGCTGCCAATCACCGGGCCTGGCACGCGGCGGGAGCCGGTGATCCGGCGCCGGCCGCGGGCTATTCGGCCGCGGCGGGCCTGGGCCGGCCGAACGGCGGCCGCGCCAGCCAGATCACCGGTATCAGGGCGACCAGCAGGCAGGCCGACACCCAGAAAACGTCGTTGGTGGCGAGCATATTGGCCTGGGCGGAGAGTATCCGGTCGAGCACCGCGTGGATCTGTTCGGGCGGCATTCCGGTGGCGCCCAGGCGTTCGGAGAACATGGTGCTCTGCGGCGCATAAATGTTGATGTGCTCGGCAAGCTGCGCGCGGTGCAGCGACTCGCGCCGGGTCCAAAGGGCGATCGCGAGCGAAGTGCCGAAGCTGCCGCACATGGTGCGCAGGAAGTTCTGCGTGCCGGTCGCCGAGGCCATGCGCTCGGGGGCGATGCCGCCGACATTGATGCTCACCAGCGGCGCGAAAAACATGGCGACGGCCACGCCTTGCAGCAACTGCGGCAGGGCGATGGTGGCGAAGTCCGCGCCGGTGGTGAACTGGGTGCGCCAGTAAAAGCACACGGCGAACACGATGAAGGCGGTGGTGGCGAAACGGCGCGGGTCGATGTGCTGCAGGCCGCGGCCGATCAGCGGCGCCAGCAATATGGCGAAAATGCCGACGGGCGCGAGCGCGTAGCCGGCCCATTGCGCGGTATAGCCCATCTGCGTCTGCAGCCACAGCGACTGGATCACCATGGTGCCGAGAAACACGCCATAGGCGAGGCTCAAGGCAAGCGCGCTCATGCCGAAGTTGCGGTGGCGGAACAGCTCCAGATCCACGATCGGATGCGCATCGGTGAGCTCCCATACCAGGAACAGGCTGAAGCTCACCACCACCACCACCGCCAGGACCACGATGAAATTCGAGCTCAGCCAGTCGAGCTCGTTGCCCTTGTCCAGCAGCACCTGCAGGCAGCCGACCCAGATCACCAGCAGCGCCAGCCCGACACGATCGAGCGGGCGCCGGCGCAGCGGCGTTTCGCGATCCTTGAGCAATTGCCAGGTGCCGAACGCCGCGATCGCCCCTATGGGCAGGTTGATGAAAAAGATCCACGACCAGTGCGCGTTGTCGGTGATCCAGCCGCCCAACAGCGGGCCGACGATAGGCGCGACGACGACGGTCATGCCCCAGATCGCGAGCGCCATGCCGCGCTTTTCCGGCGGGTAATTGCCGAGCAGCAGCGCCTGCGACAGCGGCACCATGAAGCCTGCCATGCCTCCCTGCAGCACGCGCGCGCTGATCAGCATGGGCAGAGTCCAGGACAGCCCGCACAGCAGCGAAGCAAACGTGAACAGGGCCGTCGCGATGGCGAACATGCGCGCCTGGCCGTAGCGGTCGGAGAGCCAGCCGGTGAGCGGCACGGTGATCGCGTTGGCGACCGCGTAGGAGGTGATGACCCAGGCGCCCTGGCTGGTTGCCGCGCCCAGATCTCCGGTGATCGCCGGCAGCGAGACGTTGGCGATGGTCAGGTCGAGCACCTGCATGAACGTGGCCATCGCCAGCAGCAGCGTCAGCAGTACCGGCGTTTTGTGCTCGGAATAGGGCGCGGTGTCCGGCATGGCGCGCGTGCTGGCCACGGGGCTCAGTCCGTGCCGGGCTTGGGCCGGGCGCTCGCAGTTGTTTCCCTCGCTGGCCGGCGCTCGCCGCCGCCATTCGCCTTGATCACCGCGGCGATGCGCTGATCAGCGAGTTCGGCGAGCGAGGCATAGGCCTTGGTCTGGTAGGCGGGCGCGGTGCGCGCGGTCCGCGGCCGAAGCTCGCCCTCGCGCTGGTGCGTGTCGACCTCGACCTGCATCGACAGGCCGAGCTGCAGCGGGTGCTGCGCCAACTCGGCCGGATCGAGCGCGATGCGCACCGGCACGCGCTGCACCACCTTGATCCAGTTCCCAGTCGCGTTCTGCGGCGGCAGCAGGGCGAAGGCGCTGCCGGTGCCGGCGCCGAATCCGGCCACCCGCCCGTGGAATTCGACCGCGCTGCCGTAAATGTCGGCATTGAGCTTGACCGCCTGGCCGGGCCGCAGATTGGGCAGTTGCCGCTCCTTGAAATTCGCATCCACCCATACCTGGTCGAGCGGAATTACGGCCATCAGCGGCGTGCCCGGGCCGACGCGCTGCCCGACCTGCACGCTGCGCTTGGCGACGATGCCCGAAACGGGGGCCGGCAGGGCGGTGCGCGCGTAGGCGAGATACGCCTCGCGCACCCGCGCCGCGGCGCTTTGCACCTCGGGATGGTTTTCCACGGTGGTGTGATCGACCAGGGTCTTTTGCGCGGCGAGTTGGCGCTCGGCGACGTCCAGCGCAGCGCGGCTGCTCGCCAGCGCGTCGCGCGCGTGCTGCAGTTCCTCGGCGGGCAGCGCGCCGCCGGCCGCCAGCGGCGCGCGCCGCGAGAGGTCGGTGCGCGCGCGTGCCAGCTCGGTTTCGCGCAGCGCCACGTTTGCCCCGATCTGGGCGGTGGTGGCCATGAGATTCCTCACCTGGCGCACGCTGCGCGCGAGCGCGGCCTCGGCCTGCTCGAGCGCGATGCTGGAATCGGCCTGGTCGAGTTCGACCAGCGTCTGTCCCGCCTCGACGTAATCGGTGTCGTCGGCGCCGATGGCGAGCACGGTGCCCGATACCTGCGGCGTGATCTGCACCAGGTTGCCGCCGACGTAGGCATCGTCCGTCGATTCGACATAGCGGGCGATGCGCGTCCAGTAGATCGCATAGCCTACGCCTGCCGCAACGAACAGGCCGATCAGTAGCGAAAGCATGCGCGCGCGCCGGCCGTTGGGCGGTGTCGCGCTGGCTTTGTCGTTGTCGTTCATGCAATAGCCCTTGTTCGTGCCGCGTCAGGATGCGCCGCCAGCGCGCGCGTCGTCGAAGCCGCCGCCGAGCGCGCGGATGAGATCGATCGCGAGTTCCAGTTCGCGCGCGCGCAGGTTCGCGCGCAGACTCTGTTGCTCGAGCAAAGGCGTCTCGGCCGCCAGCACCTGCAGATAGCTGGCGAGGCCGGCGCGATAGCGCGCGCTCGCAAGCGCGTGGGCGTCGCGCGCGGTTGCGAGCGCACGCTCGTTTTCCGAGCGCTGCGCGTGCGCCGATTTGATCGAGGCGAGCTGATCCACCACTTCGTGCAAGGCTTCGATCAGCGTCTGGTTGTACTGCTCGACCGCGAGGTCGTAGTCGGCGTCCTTCGCCGCGAGATTGCCGCGCAGGCGCCCGCCGTCGAACAGCGGCAGGCGCAGCGCCGCGCCGAATGCGGGGTCCGCGCTGCGCGCTGTCAGAAGCTTGGCGAAGCTGATGCTCTGCACGCCGACGAGGGCGCTGAGATTGACATTGGGGTAGAACTGTCCCTTGGCGGCGTCGATGTCGCGGCGCGCCGACTCGACGCGCCAGCGCTGCGCCACCACGTCCGGCCGCCTGCCGAGCAGGTCCGCGGGCAGCACCGAGGGCAGGGTGATCGGCTGCTGCTGCAGGCGCGGTCGCGATATGGCGAGGCCGCGGTCCGGGCCCTGGCCGGCGAGCGCCGCGAGCAGGTTGCGCCCGAGCGCGATTTCCTCTTCCATCTGGGCAATGCGCAGTCTCGCGGCCGGAATCGAGCTTTCCGCCTGCTTCAGCTCGACATCCGAGTCCAGTCCCGCTGCGACGCGCTGCTGCGTGAGCTCGAACATCGCCTGGCGCTGCGCTAAGGTGTCCCGCGCCAGATCGAGTTGCTCGAAGCTGCGCCCGAGCTGTGCATAAGCGCGCGCTACGTTCGCCGCCAGCAGCAGCCGCACGGCGTAAGCGTCCACTTCGGCCGCGCGCGCCTGCCCGAGCGCGGCCTCGTATGCGGCGCGGTTGCGGCCCCATAAGTCGAGCTCATAGCCGAAGCTCGCGGCGAGCTGCGCCTGGGTGTGCCACGAACCGGCGATGGGCGGGGGGGAAATGCCGTTGCTGGAGTAGCGCTGGTGCGTGAGATCGGCGCCGGCATTCGCCTGCGGCGCCAGCGCCGCGCCGGCACTTGCCGCGAGTGCGACCGTTTTGTCGATGCGCGCCCGGGCGCTGCCCATGCCCGGGTTGCCCGCGAGCGCTTCCTCGATCAGCGCGCCGAGCTGCGGGTCGCCAAAGCGCTGCCACCAGTTTGCGGCAGGCCAGGCAGCCGCCGACAGTTTCGCGTCGCCTAGTGTAGTGTTTGCGGCCAGGGCCGCAGGGTCGATGCGCACTGCCTTGGTCGCGAGCCCGTCCGAGCTGGCGCAGCCCGCTGCGAGCAGGGCAGCGGCGAGGGAGGCGAGCGCGCAGGCGAGCGGGGCGCGCAGTCGTGCTCGCATCATGCGCGGTCTTTTCATGCGTTCGCGACCATGCGTTTCAGCAGCTGTTCGAGTTGTTGCACCTCAGTCTTGGTAAAGCCGTGCAGCAGGCGGTTGAATACCTGCACCAGGGCTTCGAGGATCCTGGGATACAGCTTCGCGCCGTCGGCGGTCAGCTCCAGGCGCACCGTCCTGCGGTCATCGTTGGTGCGCACGCGCCGCAGCACGCCTTTTTTTTCCAGGCGGTCTAAGAGCCTCGTCATCGCGCCCGGATCGTAGATCAGGATCTTGCACAGCTCGGCCGCGGTGGCGGCGGCTCCGTCTCCGAGCAGCATGACCACGATCCATTGCGCGTGGCTGATGTCCAGCGGCGCGAGCTCCTGGTCAATTGCCTCCACGATGGTCCGGCGCGCGCGGCCGATATAGGCGCCGACCCCCTGGCTGGGGCGGAAGGTCTCGATGTCGTAGATAGGCTGCATCGCGAAACGCAGTGTCGAACGGGGGGACAGATGCTAATTGCCTAGGCAAATATTGTCAAGGCAAGGGCAGCCGCAAGCTCCGGCGGCAATGCCGCGTGGCCCACTTCAGGAGTTGTTGAATTTTGCAGCTAAGCGCCGCATCGCGTCGGGTACCAATGGCGGCTGCGGCGGTCGGGACCAACCAATCGATCTACCTCGACTCGAGTGGAGGCATTCACTGCAGCCGGGCAGCGGTCGTGTGCTTCGTCACTCTGGTCAAGATACCCTTCAAACCTCGGGGTCAATGTGGTCGCCGCCCGCCCGCATCAGGTACACCCGCGATAAGGGGCGCGCACAACAGCGGATGTCTTGGGCAATAACCTGTAGGTATCTCTGTGCTTGAAAGGTACCTTGACCAGAATAGCGAAGCTACTCAATTTAACGGCAATGCGGCGCAAAAGCCGAGATTTCTTATCGATGGCGACGACGCGAAACAGCGTGACTCGCAGTGGCGCATGCTCGGACCGTGCTCCTCATGCATGCCGGCCCTAACCGGCGGTACTAGAAATCGTCATCAGCGAAATCGGCATTCTCGGGAACGGATGCATCTACCGCTTCAACCACCGCTTCGATGATGTCCAATTCTTCATTCGCCAAAGGCGCAGCGTCTACCTCGGCGTCGTACTTCGCCAGGGCGGCATTCGCGCACTTGCCGCGGTAGCGGTCCAGCGGACGGCATTCCCGGCGTGGTAGTTTCAATTCCGCGGCATGCGCGATGACACTCTTAATCGCTTCGGTGTCAAGTATCATCGCGTATCGATTCGGCAAATTCAGGCAATGTTCCATGAAATCTCCATCCTCTCAGTCGCATTTGGCGCAATGCGGTAGCGTTGGTAAGTACCTTACCCCTTCTTCACCGAAAAACAAGTCAGCGATCACCGCAAAAACGTGTAGGTAAAATTCCTACAAATCATTCTGTTAGCCTCAAGACAAAGCGGGATTTTGCAAGTGGCAGGTTACGGGCGCAACTGCGAGTTCACCCTAGCGGCCAGCAAGAGAGGTTGGCGCATTGGGAAACTTGCCGCGCAAGGTGTCCGGCCTACGCTCGACCACAACGAAATTGCCGGCAAGGGGTAAATAGACCAGCGCGCAATCCTCACGCGGCGCGCAAATCAGGTAGAGCGTTTGCATGCGAGCGAACCCGGGTCGGACGTTGTCATCCTTTCCTGCAGCAAGACGGCATGACAATCTGCACGCCACCATTTTGCAGGACCTCGACGTTTTCGCCGCCATTCGCGAGCGTTGGAAGCCGAACGCCGACGCGACCATGGTATTACCTTGCCATCGTGTTCCGGGTATGTTGGAATCACAACTGTCGGCGTAGCAAGCAAGGCGCACAAGACTTGTAACATTCATGACAATCAAAGGAGGAGAAACACCATGAAGCTCATTGGCAAAATAGTTTCAGCAGCAATTGGCGTGGCGCTTTGGCAGTCAACTTTCGCGGCGGACATAACGCTGCGCTTTCACCAGTTCCTGCCACCGCAGGCGACGATTCCGTCGAAGGCCATTGTGCCTTGGGCGCAGAAGGTGGAGAAAGAAAGCGGCGGGCGCATCAAGGTGCAGCACTTCCCCAGCATGCAACTCGGTGGCAAACCGCCTGAATTGTTCGACCAGGCAAAAGACGGCGTGGCTGACATCGTGTGGACGGTGCTCGGCTATACCCCGGGCCGATTCCCGAAATCCGAGGTGTTCGAGCTGCCGTTCAGCAGCGGCCTGGCCGAACCGGCCTCGCGCGCTTTCCAGGAGTACGTCGAGAAGTATGCGATGGACGAGTTCAAGGACGTCAAGCTCATCGCGGTTCACGTACATGGCCCAGGTTTGTTTCACAGCAGGGAGCCCATCACCAAGCTCGAGGATTTGAAAGGGATGAAGGTGCGCGGCGGTTCTCGCATCGTCAACATCATGCTCGAGCAACTCGGCGCAACGCCGGTCGGCATGCCGGTTCCGGCGGTGGGCGAGGCCTTGTCCAAGGGCGTGATCAGCGCCACGACGATTCCGTGGGAAGTGGTGCCGGCGTTGAAAGTGCAGCAGATCGTCAAGAACCATACCGGGTTTGAAGGCGACAAGGGCTTGTACACCCAGACCTTCGGCATCGTGATGAACAAGGCCGCGTACGACAAACTGCCGGCCGATCTCAAGAAAGTGATAGACGACAACAGCGGCGCCGAAACAGCAGCCTTATTCGGCGCCGCCATGGACGCCGGCGACAAGGTCGGGCTGGCGCTGGCACAGAAGGCGGGCAACAAGATCTACATGCTGGACGCTGCGGAAACCAAGAAGTGGCGCAACGCCGCCGCGGGCGTGCGTGACGCCTGGTTCAAGGAAGTGGCGAGCAAGGGCATAGACGGGCCGAAGCTTGCGTCCGAGGCTGAACGGCTGATCGCCAAATATTCCGGCAAATAGGAAGGAAGCCCGGTTTTCGACCAAAGGCGCGGCGCGCGACAGCCGCCGCGCCGCTGTTCCGATCGCGCAACAATGAGCAAGCTCATCTACGGCACCAGCCGCTTCATGGCCTGGTTAGGCGGATTCGTGCTGTCCGCACTGGCCGTGCTCAGCGTCGTCAGCATCGCCGGGCGCACCTTCAGCTTCGCCGGCCTGGGCCCGGTGCCCGGCGATTTCGAACTGGTCGAGGCCGGGACTGCGCTTGCCGTGTTCTGCTTTCTTCCCTGGTGCCACCTCAAGCGGCGCCATGCGGATGTCAACCTTTTCTGGCTGCTCTATCCATCGTCCCTGCGCCGTGTGCTTGCGGCCGCTTCCGACGGCCTCATGCTGGCGGTCTGGCTGTTGCTGGTCTGGCGCATGGGGGTCGGCATGCTGGGTTACCGGGCCAATGAAGAGGTCAGCTTCATATTGCAGATGCCGGTATGGTGGGGCTATGCCGCGTCGATGATCCCGGGCGTGCTTGGCTGCATCATCTATTTTTGGCGCTTGCTCGAATCGCTGGGTTTGGTCGCGGCGCACGAAGACTTTACCCTGGCCGGAGGCGGCCACTGATGGACGCACTCGCGCTAGCTGCCTGGTCGTTCCCCGTCTTGATGGTTCTGATTTTTCTCCGGTTTCCGATCGGGCTTTCGATGCTGCTGCTGGGCCTGGCGGGTTCCTGGCTGGTCTATGGCAGCCTGCCGCCGGTGTTGAACCAGATGAAAACACTGGCGTACGTCCAATTCTCCAACCATTCGCTGTCCATCGTGCCGCTTTTCCTGCTGATGGGGCAGTTTGCGTCGCTCGGCGGCATGTCCCGGGCTTTGTTCAAGGCCGCCGAAGCCTTCCTCGGGCATCGCAAGGGGGGTGTCGGAATGGCAGCCATCGGCGCTTGCGCCGGCTTTGGGTCGATCTGCGGCTCCTCGCTCGCCACTGCGGCAACCATGGGTCAGGTCGCCCTGCCCGAATTGCGCCGCGCCGGATATTCCGGCGCCTTGTCTACCGGCGCACTCGCGGCCGGCGGCACCCTGGGCATTCTCATCCCGCCGTCGATCGTGCTGGTAATCTACGCCATACTGGCCGAGCAGAACATCGCCAAGATGTTCGCCGCCGCGATGATCCCCGGGATCCTTGCAGCGCTGGGCTATATGGCGGTAATCGCCATTTACGTGCGCGTCGCGCCAAGTTCGGCCGGCCAGATTCCGGCAGTACCGTGGCCCGAGCGCCTGCGTGCGTTGCGCGCGGTCTGGCCGGCTATCGTGATTTTCGTCGTGGTCATCGGCGGCATCTATTCTGGCGTGTTTACGCCGACCGAGGGCGCGTCGGTGGGTGCCGTGGCTACCGGGCTGCTCGCCTGGCGCAACGGCGGCTTGTCCAGACAAAATATCCTCGCAGCCTTCGAGGGCACCGCCAGTGGAACCGGGATGGTGTTCTTGATCGTGCTCGGCGCCGCCGCCTACAACAATTTCCTCGCCCTGTCGCAACTGCCGCAGGAACTCGCCCTATGGGTCGGCACCCTCGGCCTTGGCCCCTATGCAGTGCTGTGGGCTATCCTGATCTTTTATCTGGTTGCGGGCTGCGTGATGGATTCGCTATCCATGATCTTGCTGACCATCCCGATCTTCTTTCCGATGATCTCAGGGCTGGACTTTGGCCTGTCGCCGGAAAACACGGCAATCTGGTTCGGCATCCTGGTGCTGATCGTGGTCGAAGTCGGCCTCATTACGCCACCGGTGGGCATGAACCTGTTTGTGATCCAGTCGATGGCGCCGGACATTTCCGTCCGCGATACCTATCGCGGCGTGTGGCCTTTCGTCTTCAGCGATTTGCTGCGCGTTTGCATACTCGTGGCGTTCCCCGCCATCACGCTGTGGATTCTAAGATTCTGAAACGCGGACGCGCCAGTTTTCGGCGGTTGGAGTACGCCATTTGTACGGACGCATCACCGCCTTTCGCTGATCTTCATAAAATCAAACGCGGTGCGGCCCCTTCGGGTCCACTGCGGTCCCCGTCAGCTTGGGATAGCGGACTTTGCCCCGAATTTCAGTAGCCGGCGGGAGTCGGGTCCCGCACTCGGCCGGCACCAGCAACGCTTCGCACAGAAGATTCGATTGCCTGAGCGACGGGTTCCAGTCCCTTGGCCGCCGCTCACTGCTTGAAGACCTGAACGGCGCTTTCTTGCTTCTGATCGTGCGGTCGGCGCGACCGGTCTTCAACGATTCGAGTGATAGCGTTTCGGAGGTACGGTCATGGAGGCTCCTTTTCTGTCGGGGGCTTGGCGTCAAGCTCGAACAAACATGACATAATCCATCATGACCTTTTTAACGCCATCCTCCCGGTTGCCGAATGCCGGCGCCGCGACTTCCATCGTCGCGCTGAGCCGGGTGCGTGCATGGCGGTTTCCCTCCGTGGAAGAATGTTTGAGGCCTTTATGACCGAATCATCCGGCGTCGCCAACAACGTGAAGCCTGAGCAAGACCAGGTACTGTTGCCCAGCTTTGCCGCCAGGCGAAAGGACGGGTTCTACGTCGACCTTCGCGCCGTCAGTTCGCGCGGCGTCGTCGAGCAATTCATCGAGCGCGTGTTCGCCGCCGGCGCCCGCTTCGCCGACCTCGACTACGAACTTTTCGTTAACCTGGCGTTTGTCTGGGAGCAGGCCGACTTCGACCGCCAACTGGAGGAGTTCAAGCGCAAGGGCAAGCTGCCGCAAGTGCGCCTGGCGCAGGGCATCGTGCCTTTCCCGGAAGAGCGCCGCAGCATCTACCGCGGCGCCAAGATTCTGGAGGGCGGCAAGGCCGCCGAGTACATCTTCGAACAGGTCAGCGTCGAGCGCGTGGTGGACGATCCCGAGGCGCCCGACGGTTCCGGCCGCCGCAAGATTGTCGAGCGGCTTTTTGCCGATTTCGACGAGCTAGTCGCCGCGCTCTGGGAAAAGGGCGTGCGCTTCGGCATCGACGCCGAAGGCGTGCGCGAGGCCATCGCCCGCGACAAGGCAGAGCGCACGATCATTGCCCGCCTGAAGCCGGCGACCAAAGGCAGCGATGCCAGCATCGAGGAGCAGTCCGACCTGCTGCACCGCGACGATGCCCCGCTTTTGCTGCCCGACGGCCGCATGGATCTGCGCCACTACAGCAACCGTTTTCCGCAGGTCCCGGCGGGCACACGGCTGTTCAAGAAGATTCCGCGCGTGCCCGGCGTCTCCGGCTGGGACGTTCAGGGCAGGGAATTGTTGCCCGCAACCGTCAAGGACTTCGATATCGAGAAGCTCGCCGGCGTTGGCACGAAAGTGGTAAAGGACGCTACGGGCACCTATGTCGTTGCCGACCAGGGCGGCTTCTTAGACATCGACGCGAAGTCGAACCAGGTTTCGGTCGTCCACAAGATCGTGCACCGCGAAGGCGTAAGCATGCGCACCACCGGCGATCTTGCCCTGGACGGCGAGGATTACGAGGAGCATGGCGAAGTGCAGGAGAGGCGCGTCGTCAACGGCCACAACATGACCTTCCTCGCTGATATTTTCGGCGATGTTCACTCCGACGGCGGTCGCATTACGATCAAGCAGAACATCAGCGGCGGCGCAGCCCACAGCCCCGGCGGCAGCATCGCGGTCGAGGGGCTCGCCTCGCGCGCGATGCTGCAAGCGCGGCCCGGCGAGGTGATCGTCAGGCGCGCCGAGGGCAGCCTCGTCGTCGCCGACAGGGTGCGCATCGAGCACGCCGTGAAGTGCGACATCGTCGCCGACGAAGTGGAAATCGAAATGGCGGAAGGCTGCTCCATCTTCGCCAAGAAGGTGGCGCTGAAGACTTCCACCGCGTACAAGGACGAGCTCACTACCGTCACCCTGCTGCTGCCCGACCTTGCGCCCTCAAATTTCGAACTGAAACGCCTGGGCGAATCACGTAGCAATATCGAGGCGGAAGCAGCCAAACACGACGCCACCCTCCAGGAGCTAATCAATCAGACTGAAATGAGGAACTATATCGCCATTCGATCCAAGCTGACGGCGAAGACGCTGACCATGAGCCCGGCGCAGCAGGTCCAATGGCAGGCCCTGCAGACGCAGTTGGCCCCCTTGCTGCGCCGGATTGCAACGCTCAACGGCGAGATACAGCAGGCGCGGAAGAATATCGCCAAGACCGACCAGGAAATCGAGGCGCTGCGCAAGGCGCGGCGGGCGGCGGAGCAAGGCATCTCTTGCGCGATCGAGGCCGTGGCCGGCGACACCCGGGTCCATACCCTGCACCAGGCACTCAATGAGCCGTCGCTTGCGTCGCTGCCGCCCAAGGCTTTGCACAAGCGCCTGCACGAGGCCAGCGACAGCGCGTCGCGCGTGTTTTCAGGCAGCAGCGGCAGTTTCGAGTGGCAGCCACCCGCGGAATAGAGCTAGTGCAGTACCGGTGAGAAGCTCACCCCGCCCGCGTTGGCGGGTTCCCGTGGCTCGCCCAGATTGCGCGGCTCGGCCCACATGGCGTGAAACACCGTCTCCACGTATTTGGGAAAGTCCGGCGCGCGCATCTGCACGCCGGCCGCGCCGCGCATCAGCGCCAGCGCGTTGATCGGGAAATGCGGGTTGTGCCTGAACGCCGCGCCGTAGCGTGCCGCCCAGCGCTCGAGATCCCGATTCAGCCATTGCCATGCGGCACCGTGCCTTCGCTTCAGCTTCACCTCGGCGTCAGATATACGCTATTCGTTATACGTCTTGAGCACATAAGGCGCACGGGTGTATTGTCTTAGGCATGAAGGCCATCGCGGTTGGGTGAACTACCTAGCGGTCGCGCCGGACCTTCGCGGGCGCGGCCATGGGCGCGCCTTGATGGAGCGGGCCGAGCACCTGTTGCTGAACCTAGGTTGTCCGAAGTTGAATATCCAGGTGCGTTCGTCGAACGCCGACGTGCTCGCGTTCTATCGGGCCATAGGCTATGCGCAGGAGGAAATGGTCAGTCTGGGCAAGAGGCTTATTGCCGATGGGCCGACTGCGGATTGACCAGCCGGTGAACCCGGAGGCGCACGGGCGGGCCGCGCAGCGCAGTTGATATTGGACATGAGTCGAAAGGAGTACACATGATCACCCACACCGGCGGTTGCCACTGCGGCCGTGTCCGATTCGAAGTGATCGCACCGGAAACGCTGCAGGTGTCGGAATGCAATTGCTCGATGTGCAGCAAAACGGGTTTTCTGCATCTTGTCGTTCCGGCGGAGCGCTTCAAGCTGCTTTGCGGCAGCGAGGTGCTGACCACTTACACTTTTAATACCCACACCGCGAAGCATATGTTCTGTTCGGTGTGCGGCATCAAGTCCTTCTACGTGCCGCGCTCGCATCCCGACGGCTACAGCGTGAATGCGCGCTGCCTCGACCCCGGCACGGTGAAGGAGATGGGCATCAGGCAGATCGACGGACGCAATTGGGAAAGGCAATACCCGCAGGGCAGAGGGGAGTACACGCAATAGCGGGACGCCTCGCCTTACAATGGAAATCTACCGCTACAACATCGAACCGGGAGCAGCCACCATGGACACGGACGAGTGCAAGCTGCAGGGTCTGCGACCCGAGCGCGAGGTGATGACGCGTCAGCGCCTGCCGTATTTCATCGGCATCTCGGGCGATTCCGTCGGCGCCCGCGGCCTGTCTATGCACATCGTCGTCATCCCCCCAGGCGCGCGCGCCGCGCCGCATGTGCATGTCGGCTACGAGACCGGCATCTACGTCCTCGAGGGGCGCGTCCGTACCAGGTGGGGCGCGGCGCTGGAACACGAAATCGTCAGCGAAGCGGGCGACTTCCTGTTCGTGCCGCCCGGCGTAGCGCACGAGGCGATCAATCTCAGCGCGAGCGAGCCCGCGCGCGCGGTCGTCGCCCGCAACGATCCGGCGGAGCAGGACAAGGTCGAACCCTACGTCGTGAGTCCGGCCGTCTAGCCGTCGCGGCCTTCCATTTTCAGACGCTACGCGTCACCCACCTGACACTACCAAGGAGAAGCCTATGTCCGAAACGAATCTGACGAAAGGCCGCGCAATGCGGCGCAAGCTGCTGGGCGACGCCTATGTCGACAACATGGCGGCGACGACCTACAAAGATCCGCTGATGCAGAAGTTCATCGACCTCGCGAGCGAAACGGTGTTCGGCACCGTGTGGACGCGGCCGGGGCTGGATCTGAAGACGCGCACGCTGATCACGGTGATCTCGGACGCGTCGACCGGGCGCGAGCCGGAGCTGGCGATCCACCTGCGCATGGCGCGGCGCCAGGGCTGGACCGAGGAGGAACTGAGCGAGGCGCTGGTTCACATCCTCGGCTATGTCGGCGCGCCGCTGGTGCGCGACGCAATGCTGGTGGCGACGAAGGTGTTCGCGGAATTGCGCGCGGAGGGCGCGCAGGCCTGAGCAGCCGGCCGGGCCCGATCGCAGGAGCCCGCCTGTTGTCTGCAGGCGGGCGAACAGCCGCCGCGCCTTCCTCGCTGCGGCTAGGCGGCCAGCGCCTGCGCGACGAAATCGAGCCGGTCCTGGCCCCAGTACATGTCAT
>JBQMQE010000064.1:16653-20088 GCA_052172655.1 Burkholderiales bacterium | reverse complement strand
TACAATGCCCGCGCGATGATCCCGGATCATGCGCAGATTTTCGAGCGCGGCGCAAAGCGCTCGGAGGAAGCGCGCGCAAGCCTGCCTTGCCGCCTGGATATTCCCTATGGCGCGACTCCGGCGGAAAGACTCGATATCTTCCCCGCCGAGGGCAGGAGCAAGGCGCTGCTGGTGTTCATCCACGGCGGCTATTGGAGGTCGCGCGACAAGAGCGATTTTTCCTACCTCGCTCCCGCTTTCACCCGTCGCGGCATGGCGCTGGCCCTCCCCAACTACGGACTCTGCCCAACAGTCGGAATCGAAGATATCGTCAAGCAGAACCTGCTCGCCATCGCCTGGCTGTGGCACCATGGCGCGCATCATGGCGTCAATCCAGGCAGGCTGTACGTGGCGGGACATTCGGCCGGCGCCCACCTGGCGGCAATGATGCTGGCGGCGCGCTGGAACACCTACATGCCGGAGCTGCCTTACAACCTGGTGAAAGGCGGCCTCGCGGTCAGCGGCATCTACGACCTGGAGCCGCTGCTGCATGCCCCATTTGTAAACGATGACCTGAAGCTGGACCCGGCGCAAGCGCACAGGCTGAGCCCGGTAAACATCCCGCCCGCCACCACTGCACCGTTATATACCGCGGTCGGCGGCAACGAAAGCGAAGAGTTCAAACGCCAGAACGCGCTCATCGCCAGCACCTGGCGCCATGCCTTTGCCGGCGACATTCCAATGCCCGGCTGCAACCATCTCACCGTGCTCGAACAACTCGCCGATCCCGCCAGTGCCCTGTTCAAGGGCGCGCTGGAAATGATGAGCCTTTGAAATCGGTCGCGGGCGGATTCGCCGGGTCCAGGCAGGCGCAGTCTTCGCGCCGCGCAAACAATTCCACGCCACCGCAGTGCCAGAGGGCCAAGCCAAATCCTTGCCGCGCCGACGTGGCAGGCGCCGCGGAAAGCTGTTATCTTTCTCCGCTCATGGATCCGCGCGCGCTGCTCATTGAAAGTTTTCACGCCGCAGTCGGCGCCGCCGATGCGCAGAAGATTCTGCCGCCGCACTTGCCACAGCCACCGCAGGGCAAGACGCTGGTGGTCGGCGCGGGCAAGGCCGCCGCCGCCATGGCGCTCGCGGTCGAACAGCACTGGCCATCGGCGGCGCCGCTGGACGGCCTTGTGATCACACGCTACCGGCATGGCCTGCTCACCAACCGCATCCAGGTGATAGAGGCCGGCCATCCGGTTCCCGACGAGAGCGGCGAAAGGGCGGCGCACGAGATCCTGCGCCGCACGAAGACCCTGGGGGCGAACGACCTGCTGCTCGTGCTGGTGTCGGGCGGCGGATCCAGCCTTCTAAGCCTGCCGGTCGAAGGCATAGGCATGGACGAACTCAAGGCCACAACGAAGGAACTGCTGCGCTGCGGCGCCCCGATTCAGGACATGAACACGGTGCGCAAGCACATTTCGCGCATCCAGGGTGGCCGGCTCGCCGCGGCGTGCAAGGCGCGGGTGCTGGCGCTGATCATCTCCGACGTGACCGGCGACGACCCCACCCATATCGGTTCCGGTCCGTGTGCACCCGACCCCAGTACCTACCAGGACGCCGAGGACATTTTCGCGCGCTATGGCGTCAAGGCGCCAGCGTCGGTAGGGGCGCATTTGCAGCGCGGCGCGCGCGGCGAGATCGCCGAGACGCCCAAGCCAGGCGACAAGCTGTTCCAGCGGGTGGAAAACCGAGTCATCGCCACGGCGCAAGGTTCGCTGCAAGCCGCGGCAGGCTATTTCCGCGCCAAGGGCATCACGCCGGTGGTGCTGGGCGACAGCGTCACCGGCGAAGCGAGCGAAGTCGCCAAAGTCTACGCCGCGCTGGCGCGCCAGATCCGTCAGCATGGCGAGCCGTTCAAACCGCCGCTGGCGCTGATTTCGGGCGGCGAATGCACGGTCACGGTGCGCGGCAAGGGCCGCGGCGGCCGCTGCTCGGAGTTCCTGCTCTCGCTCGCGCTGGAACTGGGTGGCATGCCCGATATCCACGCCCTCGCCTGCGATACCGACGGCATCGACGGCTCGGAGGACAACGCCGGCGCAGTGCTCGCGCCGGACTCGCTCGCGCGCGCCGCAGCGAACAGCGTGTCCGCCAAGAAACTCCTCGCGAACAACGACGGCTATAGTTTTTTCGAGGCGTTGAACGACTTGGTCGTGACCGGCCCCACCCGGACTAATGTCAATGATTTCCGGGCGATACTCGTGCTGTAATAGGCGATCTGAGGGACTACGGGAGCCACGGCGTTCCGACCGAGAAGTTTCCAATCATGCCGGGCGAAAAGATCGAGGTTTGGCGCGCGCACGCCAGTCGGCTGAAATTTGACGAAAGTCAAACCGGTGCGAGATTGCGGGCGTAGATTGAACATACGCCCTGCTCCGCTTTGCAGAGGACCGGCGCGGTGGTATCCGCCCCATCCGCGCATCTTTGGAAGGAAAGCCGATGAAACCGACCCTCTCAGTGTTGTTCGCGGCCGTCTCCGCCACAACCTTTGCCATCACCGCTGCCGCATATTCCACTGGAGCCGGCCCCGAAACGAAGCCGGGCGCGCGGCCTATGGACTGCGCCAAAGCGAAGGACAAGGCGCGCTGCGTATCCCTCAACCGGGATATCGAAGCGTGCAAGGACAAGATCGGCGACGAGTGGCGCGACTGCATGCATCGGCCGGCACCAGCGGTGAAAGTCGCGCCGCCCAAGCCACGCGACTGCACCAAGGCGCGCAACAAAGAACGCTGCGAAGCGTACAACGCGGCGCTGGAAGCGTGCAAGGACAAGGACACGAGGGTCGAGCACCGCAAGTGCATGGCCGCGCAGTTGCCGCCGCCCAAGAAAAGCTAGCTCCGGTCTGCCCGCGCTCCGGCCAACCAGCCGAACGGATTCAGCCTGTGGTCCCCACGGGCGATGCTCACGTCCAGGCTACGCCGTCGCCGATATTCAATCCAAGCAGCCGTGCCGCGCTGCCGCAGTTGACTGCAATCTCCGCCAGACCCTGGCTGTTCTCGTACCAGAAAGTCTCGCCCTCGGCAACTTCAGAAAAAACCCGCGCGTAAGGCAGCCGACGCGCGCCGACCAGGAACGACGCCTTGCGCGCGGTCCCGCTTGCGCGCATGCCGGTGTGGGCGTTGCCGTAATGATCGATATAGATGATCTCGGGCAGGTCGTCGCCGCCGAACTCGAGCTTGAGCCTGTCGGTGTGTTCGAACCAGCCCGCGGGCAACGCGCCTTGCGCGGCCAGCGCGGCGGCGATCGGCGCAAACAGGTCGCGCCCATGGAACGAGGCCGAGAGTTGCTGCGACTGCCAGGTGATGCGCCGGCAATCGCTGTTGCACCCGCAACCGTCCCGACGATGGCGGAATGGGCGATGACGTCCTCAAGGGCGGCAACGCCGGGGACCGCTTGTTCGGCGGCTTC
>JBQMQE010000064.1:0-16643 GCA_052172655.1 Burkholderiales bacterium | reverse complement strand
CGCGCGCGCAACGACTACCGAAAGCAGCCCGTTGTCGGGGCCTACGTACCAGCGCTCATCGGCTCGCACGACGACGGCATCACGCGCCCCGCCTACGCCCGGATCGACCACAGCCAGAAACACGCTGTCTTCGGCAAAACGGCCGACCATGGCTGCGAGCAGGTGCGCGCCAGCGCGCACATTGAATGCCGGCGCGTCGTGCAGCAGGTCGATTACCGCCACGCCCGGCGCGAGCCGCTGCAGCACCGCCTTCACCTGCCCGACGTAGATGTCGTTGGAACCAAAATCGGTAAACAGCACGATCGCCATGAACTCATTGTAGCCCGAGGAAGCAAAAAAGCCGGCGCTCTAGCCGGCTTCTTCATCGCAGCAAGTCCTTTTTCTAGGACTTGGCTTGCGCCGCAGCGGAGCCTTCCGCAAGCTCGGGTCGATCCATGAGCTCCACCAGGGCCATCGGCGCGTTGTCGCCCTGGCGGAAACCGTACTTCAGGATGCGCAGGTAGCCGCCGTTGCGCTTGGCGTAGCGCGGGCCGAGTTCGTTGAACAGTTTGGTGACCATGTCGCGATCGCGCAGGCGGTTGAAAGCCAGGCGGCGATTGGCGACGGTGGCGATCTTGCCCAGCGTGATCATCGGCTCCACCACACGGCGCAACTCTTTCGCCTTGGGCAGCGTGGTCTTGATAACCTCGTGCTTCAGCAGCGAATTGGTCATGTTGCGCAACATAGCCAGGCGGTGGCTGCTGGTGCGATTGAGCTTTCTCAGTCCTAAGCGGTGACGCATGTTCTTGCCTCTTCTGTTCGGCCCTCATCCCGAGGGCGATGTTCATTGAGCGCGAATGGTCTGCGCGCGGCCTGCGCCTAGTCGCAAGCGACTTCCAACTTTGTCGCAAGCGACTTCCAACTTTGTCGCAAGCGACTTCCAACTTTGTCGCAGGCGACTTCCAACTTTGTCGCAGGCGACTTCCTACTCAGACGCGGGCGACTTCCAGCCCTGCGGGCGGCCAGTTCTCCAGCTTCATGCCCAGGGTCAGCCCGCGCGACGCCAGCACTTCCTTGATCTCGTTGAGCGACTTGCGGCCCAGGTTCGGCGTCTTCAACAGCTCGGTCTCGGTGCGCTGGATCAGATCGCCTATGTAATAGATATTCTCGGCCTTCAGACAGTTGGCCGAACGCACCGTGAGCTCCAGATCGTCCACCGGGCGCAGCAGAATCGGATCGACCTGCGGCGCCCTGACCGGCTCGCTGGCGATCGGCGTGCCCTCGAGCGCGGCAAACACCGACAGTTGGTCCACTAGGACGCGCGCGGCGTAACGTATCGCCTCTTCCGGCTCGACCACGCCGTTGGTCTCGATATCCATGATCAGCTTATCGAGGTCGGTGCGCTGTTCCACCCGCGCCGACTCGACCGCGTAGCTGACGCGGCGCACCGGCGAGAACGAAGCGTCGAGGATGATCTTGCCTATGCCCTTGCTTTCTTCCGGCGCCACGCGCAGGTTGCCGGGCTCGTAACCGCGGCCGCGCTCGACCTTGATTTGCATCTCCAGCTTGCCGCCGGGCGAAAGGTGCGCGATGACGTGCTCAGGGTTGATGATCTCGACGTCGTGCGAAACTTCGATATCGGCGGCGGTCACCGCACCTTCGCCTTTCTTCTTCAGCGTCAGCAGGGCTTCGGTGCGGTTGTGCATTTTCAGCACCACACCTTTGAGGTTGAGCAGGATATCGACCACGTCCTCCTGCACGCCGTCGATGGTGGAATACTCGTGCAGCACGCCCGAGATCTGCACTTCGGTCGGGGCGAATCCCGGCATCGATGACAAGAGTACGCGTCGCAGCGCGTTGCCCAGTGTGTGGCCGTAGCCCCGCTCGAACGGCTCCATCACCACTTTGGCATGATTTGGAGCGATGCTCTGCACGTCTATGATGCGCGGTTTCAGAAATCCACTGCTTTGCATGGAGGTTCCTCTGGGAAACTTTGACAATTACTTGGAATACAGTTCGACTACCAGGCTCTCATTGATGGTCGAAGGCAGTTCGGTGCGCTGCGGTTTGGCCTTGAACATGCCCTTCATCGCCGTGGTATCGACTTCCAGCCATTCGGGAATGCCGCGCGAAGCAGCTGCCGCGGATGCACCCTTGATGCGCAGCTGGCCCTTGGCCTTTTCCGCCACCTCGATGCTGTCACCGGTGCGCACCTGGTAGGACGGGATGTTGACGCGTCTGCCGTTTACCATGATGCCGTTGTGGCGTACGACCTGGCGCGCCTCGTTGCGCGAGGCGCCGAAACCCATGCGGAAGCACACCGTGTCCAGGCGCGACTCGAGCAACTGCAGCAGGCTCTCGCCGGTAATGCCTTTCTGGCGCGCAGCCGCCGCGTACATGCCGCGGAACTGGCGCTCGAGGATGCCGTAGATGCGGCGGATTTTCTGTTTCTCGCGCAATTGCTTGCCGTAGTCGGACAGGCGCTGGCCGCTCTTCTGGCCGTGCTGGCCCGGCGCATAGGCGCGGCGCTCGACGGCGCATTTGTCGGTAAAGCACTTCTCGCCTTTGAGGAACAGCTTCTCGCCCTCGCGGCGGCACTGACGGCATTTGGGGTCTAGGTTGCGGGCCACGTTCCAGTCTCCTTAGATGCGCCGACGCTTCGGCGGGCGGCAGCCATTGTGCGGCACCGGCGTTACGTCGCTGATGCTGGTGATCTTCAGTCCGATCGCGTTCAGGGCGCGCACGGCGGACTCGCGTCCCGGGCCCGGACCTTTGATGCGGACTTCGACGTTCTTCACGCCGCATTCCTGCGCCGCCTTGCCTGCCTGCTCGGCGGCAATCTGCGCCGCGAACGGCGTCGATTTGCGCGAACCCTTGAACCCGGCGGCACCGGAGGTCGCCCACGAGAGCGCATTGCCCTGGCGGTCGGTTATGGTGATGATGGTGTTGTTGAACGACGCGTGGATATGCGCGATGCCTTCGGCAACGTTCTTCTTCACCTTCTTGCGTACGCGCGCCGCTGCTGTGGCGCTCGGGGGTTTGGCCATTTATGCTTTCCTCTACGTATCCGTTGATCCGGGGCTTAGGTCTTGCTCGCCGCGGATTTCATCTTGATCGCGGCCTTACGCGGGCCCTTGCGCGTGCGCGCGTTGGTACGCGTACGCTGCCCGCGCACGGGCAAGCCCTTGCGGTGGCGCGAGCCGCGATAGCAGCCCAGGTCCATCAGGCGCTTGATCGACATCGACACCTCGCGCCGCAGGTCACCCTCGACCGTAAATTTGGCCACCTCTTCGCGCAAGCGTTCCATGTCGGAGTCCGACAGGTCCTTGATCTTGGCCGATGTTCCGACCTTGGCGGCAACGCATATCGCCTGCGCGCGCGCCCGCCCGATACCGAAGATCGCGGTCAACGCAATCTCGGCGTGTTGGTGGTTTGGAATGTTGACGCCTGCAATACGGGCCATTAGTTCACTCCAAGAATGCGAAACCGATAATTATAACTTGATGTCATGCTCTTTGCCAGCCAATTAACCTTGACGCTGTTTATGTCGCGGGTTAGTGCAAATCACGCGCACCACCCTCTTCCTGCGAATGACCTTGCAGTTGCGGCACATCTTTTTCACTGATGCCTGTACTTTCATGATGCTCTCCTGCTCCGATCCGATCCGCGCTGTTACACCCGCACCTGGACTACTTCGCGCGGAAAACGATGCGCGCTCTTGTCAAATCATACGGCGTCAACTCCACCGTCACCTTGTCGCCCGGCAGGATGCGAATATAGTGCATGCGCATCTTGCCTGAAATATGCCCCAGCACTATGTGGCCATTTTCCAGCTTCACCCTGAAGGTTGCGTTCGGGAGATTCTCCACGATCTCCCCCTGCATTTCGATAACGTCTTCTTTCGCCATCAGCGTGTAGGGAAGCCCGCACCCTTGAAATTGGCTTTCTTCAGCAGGCTTTCATACTGGTGCGACATGATGTAGGCCTGCACTTGCGACATGAAATCCATGGTTACCACCACGATGATCAACAGCGACGTTCCGCCGAAATAGAACGGCACGTTCCATTTAAGGATCATGAATTCGGGCAACAGGCAGACCAGGGTCACATATATCGCCCCGGCCATGGTAAGCCGCGTAAGGATCTTCTCGAGATAGCGCGCGGTCTGATCGCCCGGTCGAATACCAGGCACGAATGCGCCGCTTTTTTTCAGGTTATCCGCAGTGTCCTTGGGGTTGTATTGCAATGCGGTGTAGAAAAAGCAGAAAAATATGATCGCCCCCGCATACAGCATGACGTAGATCGGCTGACCCGGCGAGAGCGTGCTGGAGATGTCACTCAGCCAGCGCATGCTCTCGCTCTGGCCGAACCAGCCGGCCAGCGTCGCCGGAAACAGGATGATGCTCGAGGCAAAAATCGGCGGGATCACGCCGGCCATGTTGAGCTTGAACGGCAGGTGCGAGGCCTGGCCGCCATAGATCTTGTTGCCGACCTGACGCTTGGCGTAGTTCACCAGGATCTTGCGCTGGCCGCGTTCGACGAAACACACGGCCCAGGTCACCAGCACCACGGCCGTCGCGATCATCAGCGCCGTGAGCGGATGCATGGCGCCGGTGCGCACCAGTTCCAGGGTGCCGCCGACCGCGTTGGGCAAGCCCGCGGCGATGCCGGCGAAAATGATGATGGAGATGCCGTTGCCCAGGCCGCGCTCAGTGATCTGCTCGCCCAGCCACATCAGGAACATGGTACCGGTCACCAGCGTGCTCACAGTGACGAAGCGGAACATGAGCCCAGGATCGAGAACCAGCCCCGGCTGCGATTCCAGCGCAATGGAAATGCCTGTCGCCTGAAACAGCGCTAGGAACACCGTCCCGTAGCGCGTGTACTGGGTGATCTTGCGCTGCCCCGCCTGGCCTTCCTTCTTCAACTGCTCGAGATGCGGCGATACCGTCGTCATCAACTGCATGATGATCGAAGACGAAATGTAAGGCATGATCCCCAGGGCGAAGATGGTGAAGCGCGACAAGGCTCCGCCCGAGAACATGTTGAACATGCCGAGGATCCCGCCCTGCTGCGACTTGAACAGGTCGGCGAGCACGTTCGGATCGATCCCGGGCACCGGAATGTGCGCGCCGGTGCGGAACACGACCAGCGCGCCAAGCAGAAACAGCAGGCGCTTTTTCAGGTCGCCGAACTTGCCGGTCTTGCCGATATTTTGAGCGTGGGTAGCCATCTCGCTGAGCGGCAATTAAGCCTTTTCGCCCTTTGTCTTGGATTTGGACTTGTCTTTGGCGGCGGGCTCGGCGGCGCCCTTGCCCGCTTTCTGCGCCTTGGGTTTGGCCTTCGCCTTGTCCGTCCGTTCGGCTTTGACCGTCTTCGGCGCCTCGGCCCGGGCTTTGGCCTTGGCGATAGCCTCAACCCTCGCCTTGGCCTTCTTGCCTTTGCCCACGGGCGCTTTTTCCGCGATCGCTGCAATGCTGCCGCCGGCCGCTTCAATTGCCGCGCGTGCGCCCTTGGTGACCCGCAGCCCGCTCAAGCTGACCTTGCGCTCGAGCTTGCCTGACAGGATGATCTTGACGGCTTCGGTTGCCTCCGGCACCACGCCGGCCTGTTTCAGCGCCTTCAGATCGATTTCCGCAAGCTGCATTTTTTGCAGATCGGACAGACGCACCTCGGCAGTAAGCCCGCGCGCGAGCGAATTGAAGCCGCGCTTGGGCAGGCGCCGCTGCAGCGGCATCTGGCCGCCCTCGAAACCGACTTTATGGAAGCCGCCGGAACGCGACTTCTGCCCTTTGTGGCCGCGTCCCGCGGTCTTACCGAGGCCGGAACCGATGCCGCGTCCGACGCGACGGCGCGGGCGCTTAGCGCCTGCTGCAGGTTTGATCGTATTGAGCTGCATCTATGCCTCGCACTTCACCAGGTAGTAGACCTTGTTGATCATGCCGCGGACGGCAGGGGTATCCTGCAACTCCACGGTGTGGTTGATGCGCTTCAAGCCCAGCCCGCGCACCGTGGCGCGGTGTCCGGCCTTGCAGCCGATAACACTCTTCACCAGGGTAACTTTGAGTTTCTTCTCCGCCATGATTGCCCTCAACCGGTGATTTCTTCGACCGACTTGCCGCGCTTGGCGGCAATCTCGGACGGCGTGTTCATGGATTTCAATCCCTGCAGGGTGGCGCGCACCACGTTGTAGGGACTGCCCGAGCCGATGCACTTGGCGAGCACGTTGGTGACGCCCATGACCTCGAACACGGCACGCATGGCACCGCCGGCAATGATCCCCGTACCTTCTGACGCCGGCTGCATGTAGACCTTGGCCGCGCCATGGCGACCCATCACCGCATGGTGCAGCGTGCCGTTCTTCAAGCTGACGCGGAACATTTTGCGCCGCGCTTCTTCCATCGCCTTTTGCACCGCCACCGGGACTTCGCGTGATTTGCCCTTGCCCATGCCGACCCCGCCGTCGCCGTCGCCGACGACCGTGAGCGCGGCAAAACTGAGGATGCGCCCGCCCTTCACCACCTTGGTGACGCGGTTGATCGCAACCATTTTCTCGCGCAGGCCGTCGCCGCGGTCGTCCTGACCTTGCATCTTGCCCTGCATCCTGCCTTGCATCTTCGCCATATTCGTCCCCGATTAGAGGTCTTACGATACGAGGGGAAGCGGGAGGGAAAGGAAAGGTCCCTCCCTTTCCTCGGCCGCTCGTGCTCCCCTATTTCAGCCGCCTGACGACAATTCCGTCAGGCGCCCCTAAAACTTCAGCCCGGCTTCGCGCGCGGCTTCTGCCAGCGCCTTGACGCGGCCGTGATACTGCAGGCCGCCGCGGTCGAATGCCACTTTCTCGATACCGAGTTGTTTGGCTTTGACAGCGATGCGCTTGCCGACGGCCTCGGCCGCCTTTACGTTGCCGCCATTAGCCACGGTCGCGCGCACTTCTTTCTCCAGCGTCGAGGCCGCGGTCAAAACCTTGGTGCCGCAGGCGGAAATCACCTGGGCGTAAATGTGGCTGTTGGTGCGATGCACCGCAAGACGCACAGCCTTGAGTTCAGCAATCTTGGCACGGGATCTACGCGCTCGGCGCAACCGCGCCTGCTTTTTATCTATCATGGCTTTAACTCCGCTTACTTCTTCTTGGTCTCTTTCAAGACCACCTTCTCGCCCGTATAGCGCACGCCCTTGCCTTTGTACGGCTCGGGGCTGCGATACGCGCGCACCTCGGCGGCCACCTGGCCGACCTGCTGCTTGTCGTTACCACGAAGAATGATCTCGGTCTGACTCGGGGTCTCGACCTTGACTCCTGCGGGCATCTGATGCACCACCGGATGCGAAAAACCTAGCGCAAGGTTGAGTTTGTCGCCCTGCGCCTGCGCGCGGTAGCCGACGCCGACCAGGGTCAGCTTCCGCTCGAATCCCTTGGTCACGCCCTCGACCATGTTGGCCACCAAGGCCCGGATGGTGCCGGACATGGCGTTGGCCCGCTTCGAGTCGTTGTTTACCAGGCACAACAGATTGTCGCCGTCGCGTTCAATCTTGATGTCACTGCTCAAGCGCTGCGTCAGCGTACCCAGCGGGCCTTTCACCGCGACCTGTTCGGCCGACACTGTCACTTCGACCCCCTTAGGCACAACAACGGGGTTTTTTCCGATCCGCGACATGATTTCGTCCCCTTAAGCCACGATGCAAAGCACTTCGCCGCCGATCCCGGTGGCGCGCGCTTTTCTGTCGGTCATCACGCCCTTCGAGGTGGAGACGATGGCGATCCCCAGGCCATTCATAATCTTGGGAATATCGTCGCGGCCCTTGTAAATGCGCAGTCCAGGGCGGCTGACGCGCTCGATCTTCTCGATCACCGGCTCGCCCGCGTAGTACTTCAGTACGATCTCGAGGGTGGGCTTGCCGTCCTCATCGCGCACCTTGAATTCCTCAATGTAGCCCTCGTCCTTCAGCACTTGGGCGATAGACGCTTTCACGCCCGACGAAGGCATCGCCACCGACAGCTTTTCCGCAAGTTGCGCATTGCGGATGCGGGTCAGCATATCGGCGATCGGATCACTCATGCTCATGCTATGTCTCCTCTCACCAGCTGGCTTTGGTCATGCCGGGAATTTCGCCGCGCATGGCGATCTCGCGCAGCTTGTTGCGCCCCAGGCCGAACTTGCGGTACACACCGCGCGGGCGGCCCGTCAGCTTGCAGCGGTTGCGCACCCGCGTGGGGCTGGCGTTACGCGGCAGTCGCTGCAACTGCATGCGCGCTGCCATGCGCTCGTCCTCGGGCTGCTTGAAATCGTTAATGATGGCGAGCAGCGCTGCGCGCTTGACCTCGAATTTCTTCACGGTCTTGCGGCGCTTTTCGTTGCGGTTGATGACTGCGGTTTTTGCCATGGCGCAATCCTTCAGGTCTTGAACGGGAATTTGAAAGCCGCGAGCAGCGCTTTGGCTTCTTCGTCGGTCTTCGCAGTGGTGGTGATGCTGATGTTCATGCCACGCAGGGCATCGATCTTGTCGTATTCGACTTCAGGGAAAATGATTTGCTCTTTCACACCCAGGTTGTAGTTGCCACGGCCGTCGAAAGCGCGCTGCGACAGGCCGCGAAAATCGCGGATTCGCGGTATCGCGATGCTGACCAGGCGGTCGAGAAACTCGTACATGCGCACTCCGCGCAGTGTCACCATGCAACCGATCGGGAGATCCTTGCGGATCTTGAAGCCGGCAATTGGCTTCTTCGACAATGTAACCACCGGTTTTTGCCCGGCGATCTTGGTCATGTCGCCGACGGCGTTATCCATGATCTTTTTGTCGTTGACGGCCTCGCCCACGCCCATGTTAAGCGTGATCTTTTCGATGCGCGGGACTTGCATTGTCGTCTTGTACCCGAACTTCTTGACCAGGTCGGGTACCACCGTCTCTTTGTAATAGCTGTACAGGCGTGCCATAGCGTTTTCTCTCTCAGGCGTCCACGACTTCGCCGTTGGACTTGAATATGCGCACCTTGCGTCCGTCCTCAAGCGTCTTGAAGCCGACGCGGTCGGCCTTCTGTGTCTGTGGGTTGAACAGCGCGACGTTGGAGATGTCGATCGGCATGTCCATGTCGACGATGCCGCCCGTCTGGCCCTTCATCGGGTTTGGTTTCTGATGCTTCTTCGCGCGGTTGATCCCCTCGATCAGCAGGTGCTTGTCATCGACGCGACGCAGCACGGTGCCACGCTTGCCTTTGTCCTTGCCGGTGGTGACGATCACGTCGTCGCCTTTGCGAATCTTTTGCATAGCCTTCGATTCCTATGTTCCTGACTTGGGGGAGTTGCGCGGGGGCCGGGTGGGAAAGGAAGGGTCCCACGCCTTCCCTAGGCCCTTTGTTCCATCAACCCGTCACTTACAACACTTCCGGCGCAAGCGAAACGATTTTCATGAAGCGCTCGTTGCGCAGCTCGCGTGTTACCGGCCCGAATATGCGCGTGCCGATCGGTTCGAGCTTGGCGTTGAGCAGCACTGCGGCATTGGTGTCGAACTTGATCAGCGAGCCGTCGGCGCGGCGCACACCCTTGGCCGTGCGCACCACCACGGCACTGTAGATCTCGCCCTTTTTCACACGGCCGCGCGGAGCGCAGTCCTTGACGCTGACCTTGATCACGTCGCCGATGCCGGCATAGCGCCGCTTCGAGCCGCCCAATACCTTGATGCACATCACAGCGCGCGCACCGGTGTTGTCGGCCACATCCAATACACTTTGCATCTGAATCATGATTTGTTTCCTTTCCAACTTGGACCGCTTGCGAGCGCACCCTTAAGTGCGCGCGACGCGTTGCGACCAGTCTTGGAACCCGCTTGGGTTGAACGCCCCAGCCCTGGGGCGAAGCGCTAATGCGAAGAACGGAAGATTATATCCGAGCCCGACTGCCGGGGCAAGATTTTTATGCGGTTAGATGTTCTTGGCCTTCTCGACCAGCTTGGTAACCTTCCACGCCTTGGTCTTGGAAATCGGCCGCGTCTCTTCGATCATTACCAGATCGCCGAGCTTGTACTCGTTATTCTCTGCGTGCGCGTGGTATTTCTTGGACCGGGTCACGATCTTGCCCACCAAGGGGTGACGCACACGGCGTTCGATCAGCACCGTTACGGTCTTGTTCATCTTGTCGCTGACCACGCGGCCGGTGAGTGCGCGCACGACCTTGGTTACTTTGGCTGTTTGGGTGTCGTTCATTTGCTTGCCGCCTTCTGTGCAATGATGGTGCGTACCCGCGCGATATCGCGGCGGGTCTTCTTCAACTGGCTGTTGTTGGTCAGCTGCTGGGTCGCAACCTGCATGCGAAGGCTGAATTGCGCCTTCAGCAGGTCATTGAGTTCCTGGTTCAGTTGTGCCGTGTCCTTGGCGCGCAGTTCATTCGGTTTCATCGGTCTACCCCACTAAACGGTGGACAAAGGCCGTAGCGATCGGCAGCTTGGCCGCAGCCAGGCGGAAAGCCTGCCGCGCCAGCGCCTCGTCCACGCCGTCCATTTCGTACAGCACTTTACCGGGAACGATTTCGGCCACGAAATACTCCGGATTCCCTTTGCCGTTACCCATGCGCACCTCGGCCGGCTTCTGCGAAATCGGCTTGTCCGGAAAAATCCGGATCCAGATGCGGCCGCCGCGCTTGATGTGGCGGGTCATGGCGCGGCGCGCGGCCTCGATTTGGCGCGCGGTCAGTCGGCCGCGGCCTATGGCCTTGAGCCCAAACTCGCCGAAAGCCACCTTGTTGCCGCGCGTAGCAATGCCCTTGTTGCGGCCTTTTTGCTGCTTGCGGTATTTTGTCCTGGCTGGTTGAAGCATCTTACGCTCCTGTCTTCTTCGTCACGCGCCTGACCGTAGTCTTGGCCTTGGTCGCGGGTTTGGCGGGTTCGCCGGTCGATCCCTCGGCTGTGGCCTCGGTCTTGGGTGCTTCGCCGCCCTTGGCAGCGCCGCCCGCTGCGGGCTTCTTGCGCGCGCGCGGTGCAGCCTTGGGCTTTGCCTCGCCTTCGGGTTTGGCCGCGCTTGCCTCTGTCCTGGCCGCCGGGGCCGGGGCTTTTCTCGCTTTTCTCGGCGATGGCATTTCCTCGGGGGCGGAACCCGGCACGGCTACGGGCTGCTCGGTCTTGCCCACGGTCTCGCCCTTGTACACCCACACCTTGATGCCGATCACGCCGTACGTGGTCTTGGCTTCGCCAAAACCGTAATCGATGTCGGCGCGCAGGGTATGCAGAGGCACGCGGCCCTCGCGGTACCATTCGTTGCGCGCGATCTCGATGCCGTTCAACCTGCCAGAACTTGCGATCTTGATGCCCTGCGCGCCCAGGCGCATCGCATTCTGCATGGCGCGCTTCATCGCGCGGCGGAACATGATGCGCTTCTCCAGTTGCTGCGCGATGGAATCGGCGATCAACTGGGCATCGATCTCGGGCTTTCTGATCTCCTCGATGTTGACGTGCACCATCTGCACGCCCAGAATTTTGCGCAACTCGGCCTTCAGCACCTCGATGTCCTCGCCCTTCTTGCCAATGACCACACCGGGGCGGGCACTGTGGATGGTGATGCGGGCGTCCTTGGCCGGACGCTCGATCACCACACGGCCGACCGAGGCGTGCGCGAGCTTTTTCTTCAGGTAATCACGTACCTTGAGGTCTTCGTTGAGCATGGCGCCGAAGTTCTTGCTGTTGGCATACCAGCGTGAACCCCAGTTCTTGTTGACCGCGAGGCGGAATCCGATCGGGTGGATTTTCTGTCCCATGACTGTCCCTTATTTTTTGGCCGCGGCATCCGCCGCGCGCGCTTTGACGACTGTTCTGGCCGCGCTGCGCCTTGCTTTGACCTCGTCGCCCAGCGTGATGAAAATATGGCAGGAGTGCTTGTTGACACGGTTGCCGCGGCCCTTGGCGCGGGCATGAAAGCGCTTGAGCATCGAGCCCTGCTCGACAAAGATGGTCTGCACCTTCAGTTCGTCGATATCGGCGCCGTCGTTGTGCTCGGCATTGGCGATGGCCGACTCCAGCACTTTCTTGATTATTTTGGCGCCCTTCTTCGGACTGAACGCAAGAACGTTGAGCGCCTTGTCCACTGCTAGGCCGCGGATCAGGTCGGCGACGAGCCGCCCTTTCTGCGCCGACAGGCGGACACCGCGCAAGCTGGCTCTGGTTTGCATGGCTGTCACTCCTATTTCTTCGCCGCCGCAGCCGGTGCGGGAGTTCCGCCGCCGGGCGCTGCGGCTTTTCTGTCAGCCGAGTGGCTCTTGAAGGTGCGGGTGAGCGCAAACTCACCAAGCTTGTGACCCACCATGTTCTCGGAAATATAGACCGGAATATGCTGCTTGCCGTTGTGCACCGCGATGGTCAGGCCGACGAAATCCGGCAGGATGGTGGAGCGGCGCGACCAGGTCTTGATCGGGCGCTTGTCGCCGCTGCCGCGCACCTTCTCCACCTTGCCCACCAGATGGTGGTCAACGAACGGGCCTTTCTTGACTGAACGTCCCATGTCCTATCCTCTATTTCTTGTTACGGCGATTGATGATCATGCCGCTGGTGCGTTTGTTCTTGCGCGTGCGGTAGCCCTTGGTGAGCGTGCCCCAGGGGCTGACCGGATGCCGGCCAGCGGCGGTCTTGCCTTCGCCGCCGCCGTGCGGATGATCGACCGGGTTCATGGCCACGCCGCGCACTGTCGGGCGTACGCCGCGCCAGCGCATGCGGCCCGCCTTGCCTACCGATTCCAGCGAATGCTCTTCGTTGCCGACTTCGCCGATGGTGGCGCGGCACTCGATGTGCACCTTGCGCACTTCGCCCGAGCGCAGGCGCAGTTGGGCGTAACTTCCCTCGCGCGCGAGAAGCTGCACCGAAGTGCCGGCGGCGCGCGCTATCTGTGCCCCTTTGCCGGGCAGCATCTCGACGCAGTGCACGGTGGTTCCCACCGGGATATTGCGCAACGGCAGGGCATTACCTGGCTTGATCGGCGCTTCCGCGCCAGACATGAGTTGCGCGCCCACCGCGACGCCCTTGGGCGCGATGATGTAGCGGCGCTCGCCGTCCGTGTAGCACAGCAGGGCCAGGTTGGCACTGCGGTTGGGATCGTATTCCAGCCGCTCGACCTTGGCCGTGATGCCGTCTTTGGCACGCTTGAAATCAACGATACGATAATGCTGCTTGTGGCCCCCGCCCTGGTGGCGCATGGTTATATGGCCGCTGTTGTTGCGTCCGGCGCGCCTCGACTGTGGTTGGAGCAAAGGGGCGTGGGGCTTGCCCTTGTGCAGATCGGGGTTGACGACCTTGACCAGCGAGCGGCGCCCGGGTGAAGTGGGTTTTACCTTGACGAGTGCCATGCTCTACTCCACCGCGTGAAAGTTGATTTCATGCCCGGGCTTCAGGCACACATACGCCTTTTTCCAGTCTTTGCGCCGGCCGCTCAGCTTGCCGAAGCGTTTTTGCTTGCCCTTGACGTTGGCGACTTGCACGCTTTCGACCTCGACCTTGAACAGCAGCTCGACCGCGGCCTTGATCTCCGGCTTGGTCGCATTGCCGACGACGCGGAATACCACCTGCTCATTCTTCTCGGCGACATAGGTGCTCTTCTCCGACACCTGCGGAGCGAGCAGCACCTGCATCAGGCGTTGCGGATTTTTCACCGCAGTTTTCGCCGGGGTCTTGCTTGCTTGTAGCGCGCTCATCCCAGCATCTCCTCGAATTTGCTGACCGCCTTGCGCGTCAGGATCACGTTCTGATAGCGGATCAGCGACACCGGGTCGGCTTCGGCCACTTCCAGTACCAGCACGTTAGGCAGGTTCCTCGAGGACAGAACCAGATTGTCATCGAGCTGGTCGGTAATGAGCAGGAGCGAATCGGCCACGCCCATGTCGGTCACTTTCTGCAGGAACAGCTTGGTCTTCGGCGCTTCCAGGGCGAAATTCTCGACCACCTTGAGCCGGTCCTCGCGCGCAAGCTGCGAAAGAATCGACGCGAGGCCGGCGCGATACATCTTGCGATTCAGTTTCTGCGTGAAATTCTCATCCGGGCTGGACGGAAAAATCCTGCCGCCGCCGCGCCACAGCGGGCTGGAGGCCATGCCGGCACGCGCGCGGCCGGTACCTTTCTGGCGCCATGGCTTGCGCGTGGATTTGGCAATCTCGGCACGCCCCTTCTGCGCGCGCGTGCCCTGGCGTGCGTTGGCCTGACAGGCCGTGACCACCTGATGAATCAGCGGTTCGTTGTAGTCGCGGCCGAACAGCGCGTCGGAGGCGGCCATGGTCGAGGCTGCCTGGCCTTTGGCGTCGATCAGTTTCAGATCCATTATTTCTTACCTCCCTTGGCCGGCGCGACAACGACCTTCTTCACGCGCGCCTTGCTAGCCGGGTGCACCAGCAAATCCCCGCCCTTGCTGCCCGGGACCGAGCCCTTGATCAGCAACAACTGGCGTTCCGCATCGATGCGCACGATCTCCAGGCCCTGCGTGGTGCGCTTGACGTTACCGAGCTGGCCGGCCATGCGCTTGCCCGGAAACACGCGCCCCGGATCCTGTGCCATCCCGGTTGAACCCGGGGCGTTATGCGACCTGGAATTGCCGTGGCTCGCCCGTTGGGAGGAAAAATGGTGGCGTTTGATGGCACCGGAGAATCCCTTGCCCTGCGAAGTGCCGGTTACATCCACCATCTGCCCCACCTGGAACAGGTCCACGCCCACCTTGCCGCCGACCTTGAGGTTGGCGAGTTGCTCTTCGGTGACGCGGAATTCCTTCAACGTGTGGCCGGCCTCGACGGCGGCCTTGGCGAAATGGCCGGCAGCCGCCTTGGTAACCCGCGAGGGGCGGCGCTTGCCGAAAGTCACCTGTACGGCAACATAGCCATCGGTCTTGGCGTTCTTGATCTGGGTCACGCGGTTATCGGACACGTCCACCACGGTCACCGGCACGGAGTCGCCTTCGTCCGTGAATACGCGGGTCATGCCGACCTTGCGGCCGACTAATCCTAAGCTCATCTTCTTTCCCTTCGTTAAAAGGCGCCGACTACAATTGGCCGGCAATCATCAATACGCGCCCGTGGTTTTTTCGGTGCGCGTGGTACTGCTTTGCCTGTTACAGCTTGATCTCCACATCCACCCCGGCCGGCAGGTCCAGCTTCATCAGTGCATCCACGGTCTTGTCAGTGGGGTCGATAATGTCCATCAGCCGCAGGTGGGTACGGATCTCGAATTGGTCGCGCGAAGTCTTATTCACGTGCGGGGAACGCAGCACATCGAAGCGCTCGATACGCGTGGGCAGGGGCACGGGTCCCTTGACCACGGCGCCGGTGCGCTTCGCGGTGTCAACGATCTCCAGCGCCGACTGATCGATCAGACGGTAGTCGAAGGCTTTGAGACGAATTCTGATTTTAGTGCTTTGCATCTTTTTTCCTTTTTGAAGCCAGGGGCTTGGGAATCAGGGGCTTGCTAGAGCCTGCCCCCGCATTTGCGCCAACCTCTGGCCTGCAGTCTCTAACCTCTACTCGATCACCTTGGCAACGACTCCGGCACCCACGGTGCGCCCACCCTCGCGGATGGCAAAGCGCAGCCCCTGCTCCATCGCGATCGGCGCAATCAGCGTCACCACCATTTTCACGTTGTCCCCGGGCATCACCATCTCCACCCCCGCAGGCAGCTCGCAACTGCCGGTCACGTCCGTCGTGCGGAAATAAAACTGCGGCCGGTAGCCAGGGAAAAACGGCGTATGCCGCCCGCCCTCGTCCTTGGACAGGATGTACACCTCGCACTCGAACTTGGTGTGCGGGTTGATGCTCGCAGGCTTGGCCAGCACCTGCCCACGCTCCACCTCCTCGCGCTTGGTGCCGCGCAGCAGCACCCCAATGTTGTCCCCCGCCTGGCCCTGGTCCAACAGCTTGCGGAACATCTCCACGCCCGTGCACACCGTCTTCAGCGTCGGCTTCAGACCCACGATCTCAATCTCCTCGCCCACCTTCACCACCCCGCGCTCCACCCGCCCGGTCACCACCGTGCCGCGCCCGGAGATCGAGAACACGTCCTCCACCGGCATCAGAAACGGCCCGTCGATCGCCCGCTTGGGCATCGGTATGTAGGCGTCCAGCGCATCCGCGAGCTTGAAAATCGAGCCCTCGCCCATGTCGCTCTTGTCGCCTTCGAGCGCCTTCAGCGCCGAGCCGATGATGATCGGCGTGTCATCGCCCGGAAACTCGTACTTGGAGAGCAGCTCGCGCACCTCCATCTCCACCAGCTCAAGCAGCTCCGCATCGTCCACCAGGTCCGCTTTGTTCATGTAAACAATGATGTAGGGCACACCCACCTGCCGCGCCAGCAAGATGTGCTCGCGCGTCTGCGGCATCGGACCATCGGCCGCCGATACCACCAGTATCGCCCCGTCCATCTGCGCCGCCCCAGTGATCATGTTCTTGATGTAGTCCGCATGACCCGGGCAGTCCACGTGCGCATAGTGGCGCGCCGTCGTCTCGTATTCCACGTGCGCCGTGTTGATCGTGATCCCCCGCGCTTTCTCCTCCGGCGCCGAATCAATCTGGTCGTACGCCTTCGCCTCTCCACCAAACTTCTTCGACATGATCAACGTGATCGCCGCCGTCAGCGTCGTCTTACCATGGTCCACGTGACCTATCGTCCCTACGTTTACGTGCGGCTTGGTGCGCTCAAACTTAGCTTTTGACATGATC
>JBQMQE010000063.1:0-20095 GCA_052172655.1 Burkholderiales bacterium | reverse complement strand
AGCTGGAGCAGCGGATCATCCCCCTGCACGATGCCTCGAACATCGCCGCGGTGATCGTCGAACCGGTATCGGGTGCGGGCGGCGTGCTGGTGCCGCCGCAGGGCTATTTGCAGCGCCTGCGGGAAATCTGCGACAAGCACGGCATCCTGCTCATATTCGACGAAGTGATCACCGGTTTCGGCCGCCTGGGCAAGCCGTTCGCGAGCCAATATTTCGGCGTCACGCCCGATCTCATCACCTTCGCCAAGGGCATTACCAGCGGCACGGTGCCGATGGGCGGGGTGATCGTCAAGAGCGGGATCTACGAGACCTTCATGCAGGCTGCGGGCAACGGCATCGATTTTTTCCACGGCTATACCTATTCCGGGCACCCGCTCGCCAGCGCCGCGGCGCTGGGCACGCTGGACACCTACGCCGACGAGGGACTGCTCGAGCGCGCGCAGACGCTGGCCGCGGATTTCGAGAATGGTGTGCACGCGTTCAAGGGCCTGCCGCATGTGATCGATTGCCGCAACCTCGGCCTGATCGGCGCGATCGAGTTCGCGCCGCGCGCGGGCGCGCCGGGGGCGCGTGCGCAGGAGGTGTTCGGCAAGTGCTGGGAGCGCGGCGTGTTCGTGCGCCCGATCGGCGACAACATCGCCTTCTGCCCGCCGCTGATCGCGGAGAAGAAACATCTGGACGAAATGTTCGGTGTCGTGGCCGACGTTGTTCGTGATCTACCTTGAATGAATAAGGGCGCGCAGCCATGAATGCGGCATCCAAACCGACAGATATGCGGATCAACGCCGGGCGGCTGTGGGACTCGCTCATGCAGATGGCGAAAATCGGCGCCACGCCCAAGGGCGGGGTGAAGCGCCTGACGCTGACCGAACTCGATCGCCAGAGCCGCGACCTGTTCGTGTCGTGGTGCAAGGAGGCGGGCCTGGCAGTGAGCGTGGATGGCGTCGGCAGCATTTTCGCGCGCCGTGCCGGACGCAACGCCGCTGCGCCGCCGGTGGTCTCGGGCAGTCATCTGGATACCCAGCCTTCGGGCGGTCGCTTCGACGGCTGCTACGGCGTGATGGCGGCGCTGGAAGTGGCGCGCAGCCTGAACGATCATGGTATTCAGACCGATACTCCGTTCGAAGTCGCGATGTGGACCAACGAGGAAGGCTCGCGCTTCCTGCCGGTGATGGGTGCCTCGGGCGCGTTTGCCGGCGTGCATACGGTGGATGAAATTCTGGCCGGACGCGATCTGGACGGCGTTTCGTTCGGCGACGCGCTGCGCGCCATCGGCTACGCCGGCGCGACGCCCGTTGGCGGACGTCCGCTGGCGGCTTATTTCGAGGCGCATATCGAGCAGGGTCCGCTGCTGGAAAATACCGGCAATACCGTCGGCGTGGTGACCGGGGCGCTCGGCCAGCGCTGGTTCGAGGTCACGGTCAGCGGCATGGACGCTCACGCCGGCCCCACGCCCATGCACCTGCGCCGCGATGCGCTATTGGGTGCGAGTTTCCTGATTCAGGAGGTCAACCGCCTGGCCAAGGCCACCGAGCATTCGCGCGGCACTGTCGGCATGATCGTGAACCGGCCCAACTCGCGCAACGTCGTGCCCGGGGAAACAGTGTTTTCGGTCGATTTTCGCGACATTGATGTGTCCGGCTTGGACCGCATGGAGCAGGGCCTGCGCGCGGCGGCTGCGCGGATCACAGCGGAACAGCGCCTGGACATCGATATCCGCCAGACGGTTTTCTTCCCGCCCTGCCACTTCGACCAGACTTGCATCGCGGCGGTGCGCGACGGCGCCGAGCGTCTGGGCTACCGCCATATGGACATCGTCAGCGGCGCCGGCCACGACGCCGTCTATATCGCCGGCGTGGCACCTACGGCCATGATCTTCGTGCCCTGCGAGGGCGGCATCAGCCACAACGAAATCGAGAACGCGACGCCCGAGGATCTTGCGGCCGGCTGCAATGTGCTGCTGCAGGCGGTGCTGGCGCAAGCCGGCTAGCGCGACGCTTCATTCTGTCTGGAACATCGCCGGCCTGCGACCCCTCGCCCGGACGGCCGGCTTGCCGCTATAATCTTACCTATTCCATATCGACAAGAGAAGGGTAGGAAAATGGCCGCCAGCGCAACCCTGTCATCGAAATACCAGATCTCCATCCCCAAAACCGTCCGCGACGAACAGCACTGGGAGGCGGGCCAGGAGTTCGTCTTCATACCCAAGGGGAAAGGGGTCTTGGTCATGCCGGTGCCTGAATTGGAACAACTTGCCGGGCTGGTCAAGGGCGCGAAGCCGGGCGGCTATCGGGATCGCAAGGACCGGTTCTGATGCGGGTCGTCGATACCTCGGCGTGGATCGAGTGGCTGATCGGCGGCCCGTTGCACAAGACGCTGAGGAAGGAGTTTCCGGAAAAAGCGCAATGTGTGGTGCCCACGATCGTGCAACTGGAACTGGCAAAGTGGCTAGTTCGGGAAGCCGGCGAAGATCAGGCGGACCAGGCGATTGCCTTTACGCAGAAGTGCGTGGTGGCACCGCTGGATACGCGCATCGCTCTCTCCGCCGCCGACCTGCATCGCCAGTACAAACTCGCGACCGCGGACGCGATAGTCTATGCCACGGCCATCGAATATGGCGCGGATTTGCTGACTTGCGATGCGCATTTCGAAAAACTTCCCGGTGTGCTCCTGGTTCGGAAGAACGCCTGACGCGACGTTCGTGCGCATGGCGCACGCTGCGCCGGTGCAAGCCAGGGACCTATTTCGAGGCGCAGATTGAACAGGGGCCGCCGCTGGACAACGCCGGCAATATCGCCGGCGTGGTGACCGCTTGACCTAAAGCCGAGAATCTTCTTGATTGCGGCGGCGCTTGGTGGTTGGCGGAAAGCGCCACCACGTTAGCGCGACGAGCAGAGCAAAGAGCGAATAGCCGAGCGTGAAGACCCAAGTCGGCGCGTCGTAGTACAGAAGCCGCTGCAACCAATGCTCGATGAAACTGCCGCTGTAGGTAGTCGCGCGAGCCCGCGCCCGCAGCCACATTTCGACCGACGTGAGAGGACAGGTGGCGCCGAGCCAGGCCTGTGCCACGACGACGGCGATTGCGACCAGGTGCGCCAGGCGAAACCATTGCGAATTGACCCAGCGCCAGGCGCGGAAGTTGCCGAGGATCGTGAGAACGAGCCCTCCAACGACGAACACGACGATAGCGAAGTGGAGCGTGAGTACTGCGTCCGCGAGCAATTGATACGGCATGTCGTCGCGCACTTGAGATGTCCGGCGTATCGCTAGGCCGGCGGAGCTATCCGCTCGAAATGGAAGATGACCACTTTTCCTGCGATGGCCAGCGGTGCGGCAGACTCACGACGACGCCTTCACCGCAAGAAATTCGCCATTGCCTACGGGAACGAGGCAGGTCCCAAATCCGGGATCGGCCGTCACCAGCGCGACGAAAGGCGCCAGTTGCTCCGCGTGAGACCTCGCGTTGTCCACCACCAACAAGCCTCCCGGGCGCAGTATGCGGCGCAGGTCAGGCCACCAGCCGGGATACTCCGGGCGCTCTGAATCGAGGAAGATCAAGTCGTACGCGCTCTGATCACCTCGCCGAAGGAGCTGGCCCGCGTCCTCGTGAACCAGCGTGATGAACGGCGCCAGCCCGGAGCGCGCGAAATTGGCCGAGGCGAGGCCGATCTTGTATACGGCGAACTCCACCGTAGTGACCGCGCCGGCTATCCCCCTTGCGGCCTCGGCAAGCCAGAGCGTGGAGTAGCCGTTGGAGGTGCCGATCTCCAACACCCGCCGCGCGGCGGTGGCGCGCACGAGCACGGCCAGGAATTCGCCGGTGTCGCGGGTGATGTTGAGCATGCGGCGCGGGCGCTCGCTGGTCGCGGCATCGTTTGCCGCGCCGTAGCGCTCAAGTTCAGCCTTTAAGGTTTCAAGCGGGTCACTCACGCTTGCCTCCAGATGAGTGCGGCGGATTGAGGAAAGAAAGGAGAAATCTGCGGTGTTCATACAAAGGAGGCTCAGTAATCCAAGTTCATCGTCAGATCCAGATTCTTCCCGTCATACGGGAATCTGGCAGCAGAAAACGAAGGCACGCCGATCAGGCCTTTCGCATCGTTTGAAAAACCGTAGCCTTGTTGCGTTCAGGTGCGCGCGCTACAGCCAGCCCGACTTGCGGAATCGGTAAAACAGGTAGCAATCGATCGCGGCCATGGTGCCGACCGCGAGCGGGTAGCCGAATACCCAGTCCAATTCCGGCATGTGCCTGAAGTTCATGCCGTAGACGCCGGCGACCATGGTCGGCACCGCCACCAGAGCGGCGTAAGCGGCGAGGCGTTTCGTCGTCTCGTTTTCCTGCAAAGTGATCAGCGAAAGATTGACCGAGATCGCGGTGGTCGCCATGTCGCGCAGGCTGTCTATGGTCTGGTTGATGCGGAACAGGTGATCGTAGATGTCGCGGTAGTATTCCTGCGTGCCGACGCAAACCGGGGGCACGCGCCCGCCATGGAGCTTGCCCGCGCCGTCGAGCAGCGGACGCACCGCATGCTGCAGGGACATCAGCTTTTCCTTCAAGGCGTAGAGCGCCTGGGTATTGGCACGCGGCGAGGAGCCGGCAAAGATCTTTTCCTCCACCCGCTCCAGTTCGTCTTCCAGGGCGTCGAGCACGGGAAAATAGCGGTCCACCACCGCGTCCATCAGCGCATACAACACGAAGCCGGAGCCGTAACGCAGCAGCTCCGGTTCGCGCTCGCAGCGCGCGCGCACTTCCGCGAGCCCGCGCCCCGAATGGCTGCGCACCGAGAGGAGGTAGTTCTTTCCGGCGAATATGTCGATCTCGCCGATTTTGAGTTCGTCGCCCCCGACCTCGACGGTGTGCATCACCACGAACAGCGAGTCGCCGTATTCCTCGACCTTGGGACGCTGATGCCCGTGGTGCGCATCCTCGACCGCGAGCTCGTGCAGGTCGAATTCCTCCTGCATTTTGGCAAGTTCGTCTGGCTCGGAATCTCTCAGCGCCACCCAGACAAAACAGTTGGGGCGGCTTAAGTAGTCGCTGATTTCCTCAGGCTTGATGTCGGCCAGCTTGCGGCCGTCCTGGTATGCGGCGCAGTTGATGAGCATTGCGTTCCCCGGTAAGGGGGACGGAACAAGGGGGCGACGCCCCCTTGTAGATCCCCCAAGTTAGAGGAAGCTCCTATTGAGTCACAGATGCAATAGGAGCGTCCTCGTTAGCACACCGATTTTAGAGCGACAAGCTGCCGGCTGCATAGGCTAAAATGGCTCTTTCCAGCATTCTGACGCCATGCGCATGCCCAAGACCAGCCGCCGCACCGCCGAGCTCGGCACCGAGAACGCGTTCGTCGTCCTCGCCGAGGTGAACGAGCTCGTGCGCCAGGGCAAGGACATCATTTCCTTCTGCATCGGCCAGCCCGACTTCCATACCCCGGTCAATATCCAGGATGCCGCGGTCAAGGCGATCCGCGAAGGGCGGCACGGCTATACGCCTTCGGCCGGGATCCCGGAGCTGCGCGCGGCGGCGGCGGCGGACCTGGGGCGTCTGCGCGGCCTCGCCATCGATCCTGAGCACGTGGTGATCGGCGCGGGCGCGAAACCGTTCATCGCCTACACCATACTGTGCGCCACCGATTACGGCGTCGGCGACGAGGTGATCTATCCTAATCCGGGCTTTCCGATCTACGAGTCGCAGATCCTCGCCTGCGGCGCGGTGCCGGTGCCGCTGTACCTGCGCGAGGCGCGCAATTTCGCCTTCGATCCGGCCGAGCTCGAAGCCAGGATCACGCCGAAGACCCGCCTGCTGATCCTCAATTCGCCGCACAACCCGACCGGCGGCATCCTGACGCAGAAGGACCTGGAGGACATCGCCGCGGTGCTGCGGCGTCATCCCGAGATCTGGATATTCGCCGACGAAATTTATTCGCGCCTGCTGTACGCGGGCGAATTCGCCTCGATCGCGTCACTGCCGGGGATGTACGAGCGCACCATCATTTCCGACGGCGCTTCCAAGACCTGGGCCATGACCGGCTGGCGCATCGGCTACGTCTCGAATCCGATCCTGGCGCCGCAGTTCGTGCGCTGGGTGACCAACACCGATTCCTGCGCTTCGCATATCAGCCAGTGGGCCGCGGTCGAGGCGATCAACGGCCCGCAGGACGAGCCGCGCAAAATGCGCGCGAGTTTTCTCGCGCGGCGCGACCTGATCGTCGGCCTGCTCAACCGGGTGCCGGGGGTGAGCTGCAAGCTGCCCGGCGGCGCGTTCTACGCCTGGCCCAATGTCACCGAGGCCTGCCGCATGATAGGCGCCAAAGATTCCGAGGAGCTGCGAAAACGCCTGCTGAACGAAGCCGGGGTGGCGGTACTGGCCGACATCCATTTCGGCGCGCGCGTGCCCGACGAGGGCCAGCACATCCGCTTTTCCTATGCCGCGTCCAATCAGGCAATCGAGGAAGGCGTCGCGCGCATGGCCGCATTCATCCGCGCGAACAGCCGCTGAGCGTGGATCCGCGACCGAGCATCACCGTGGCTGCGGTGATCGAGCGCGGCGGGCAATTTCTCCTGGTCGAGGAAGAGGACGAAGGGCGGATCGTGTTCAACCAGCCGGCCGGGCACCTGGAACTGAACGAGTCGCTGGTTGAGGGCTGCGCTCGCGAGGTGCTGGAGGAATCGGCCTGGCATTTCCAGCCGCGCGAGCTGGTGGGCATTTATCGCTGGAGCAAACCGGCGCCGGCATCCGGCGCCGGCGTGACCTACCTGCGTTTCGCTTTTTGCGGCGAGCTGGGGGAGCACGAGCCCGAACGCAAACTCGATGCGGGCATCGTGCGCGCGGTGTGGCTGAGGCCCGAGGAGATACGCGCCTCGCGCGAGCGCCATCGCAGCCCGCTGGTGTTGCGCTGCGTGGCGGACTATCTCGCCGGCAGGCGCTATCCGCTGGAGATTCTGACCGAGCATGCTTAGCCGCAAAACAGGCGGGGTCGCGCTGCTTTGCGCGCTCGCCGCGCCGGGCTCCATTGCGCACGCCGACGAACTGATGATCTGCTACAACTACGGCTGCTACGCCAGGGCGCCGGTGAACTTTGGCGAGGCGGAACTCAAGCGCCTGCAGCAGCAACTTGCGGCGGCGGGCGATGCGCAAGCGGAGCGCAAGGCGATTGCCGTGGTCATCGGCCGCATGTACGCCATCGCGGGCGAACAGACGCCGGTCTGGCGCGACAAGGGCGGCAATTATGCCGACGGCGGGGAAAACGGGAAAATGGACTGCATCGACCACTCGACCAACACCACCGCATTTCTTCGACTGTTGCAGGCGCGCGGCTGGCTCAGGTTCCACGAACTGCTGGCGCCGCTCATGCGCAGGCGCTTTTTCTTTGCCGAGCACTGGGCCGCGCGTATGCGCGAGCGGGAAACGCAGAAGGTCTATATCGTCGACAGTTGGTTCTTCGACAACGGCCAGCCGGCGGCGGTGTTGGCGCTCAAGGACTGGCTCGCCGGGGCAACTCCAAATGTCCAGTAGGGAAAAGGTCGTGGTCGGCATGTCCGGCGGCGTGGACTCCGCGGTGGCGGCGCTGCTGTTGAAGCGCGCCGGCTTCGAGGTCGTCGGCCTGTTCATGAAGAACTGGGAGGACGACGACGATGACGCGTATTGTTCGACGCGCCAGGACCTGATCGATTGCGCCACGGTTGCCGACGTAATCGGCATCGAGCTGGAAGCGGTCAATTTCGCCGTCGAATACAAGGAGCGGGTGTTCAGCGCATTCCTCGCCGAGTACCAGGCCGGCCGCACACCCAATCCGGACGTGCTGTGCAACGCCGAAATCAAGTTCAAGGCGTTTCTCGGTCACGCCCTTGCGCTCGGCGCCGGGCGCATCGCCACCGGACATTATGCAGGCGTGCGCGAGGTGCGCGAGGGAGAAAATGCGCGGCGCTTCGAACTGCTCAAGGCGGCGGACAAGAGCAAGGATCAGAGTTATTTCCTGCACCGCCTGAGCCAGGCGCAGCTCGAGCGCGCGCTGTTTCCTCTGGCGCAACTGCAAAAAACCGAGGTGCGCAGGATCGCCAGGGAGGCGGGCCTGCCGGTGCACGCCAAGAAAGACTCGACCGGCATCTGCTTCATCGGCGAGCGCCCGTTCCGCGAATTCCTCAACCGCTATCTGCCGCGCACGCCCGGCCCGATACGCACGCCCGAAGGCAGGGTGATCGGCGAGCATGTCGGCCTCGCGTTCTACACCATCGGGCAGAGGAAGGGCATAGGCATAGGCGGGGTGAAGGGCGGCGGCAGCGAAGGCGAGGCCTGGTATGTGGCCGGCAAGGATATGGCGAAGAACGAGCTCGTAGTGGTATCCGGCCGCGACCATCCGCTATTGCAGAGGGACAGCTTGCGTGCCGCGGACCTGTCCTGGGTCAGCGGCAGCGCGCCGGACGCGGCGCCGGCCTATGCGGCGAAGACGCGCTATCGGCAGGCCGATGCGCCCTGCCGCATTTGCCTGCCCGAGCGCGATGTCTGCGAGTTCACTTTCGATGCGCCGCAATGGGCGGTGACGCCGGGACAATCGGCGGTGCTGTACCAGGGCGAGGTATGTCTGGGCGGCGGGGTGATTCAGTAGCTGAGTTAGCTGAAAACAATTTTGCAGCAAGTCAGCGAGATTCACTGGCAAGCGGCGCAAGCGAACGCAGGTAGGCTATCAACGCCGCGAGGTCCTGCGCGGTTAGCTGACCGGTGGTGTTTCGAATTACCTCACCCATTGCCTCGGCGGGCACATCGCCGTCCGGTGTGGTGCCGCTCTCGAGGAAATCCTTCAGCTCCGCATCGCTAAATTTCTTGAGTTTCGTCGGGGTCAGGTTAGGCACGACTTTGCCGTCGGGCCCCTTTCCGCCTGCAAGGAACCGGTCGCGCTTCGGGCCACCGAGAAAATTGCGCGGCGTATGGCATTCGCCGCAATGGCCGAGTGCCTGGACCAGGTAGGCGCCGCGGTTCAGGGTTTGCGACAATTTCGGGTCGGCCTGGAACGGTGCGGGAGCAAAGAAGAGCCACTTCCAGACCGTGATGAGGAAGCGCCAGCCGAAGGGAAAACGCAGCTCATGTTCCTGACTGGCCCGGGTACTCGATGCAAGCGTGCGCAGATAGGCCCAGAGGTCGCGCAAATCGGTGTCGGTGATCCGCGTAAACGATGGATAGGGGAATGCCGGAAAGTAATTGGCGCCGTCGGGACGTGTGCCGTGGCGCATGGCGCGGATGAAATCGGCCTCGTTCCAGCGGCCGATCCCGGCAACGGGGTCCGGCGTGATATTCGGTCCGTAAAACGTGCCAAAAGGCGTTTTTAGCGCGCGGCCGCCCGCGAAAGGGACGGCGTTCTTCTTGTCTTCCGTATGACAACCGATGCAGCCGCCGGCTTTGGCCAGGTACAGCCCACGCTGCGCATCGCCCTGCGCGAACGTGGTTTCGATCAGTGCCAGTAGCAACAGCACGAGCACGCCCGCCGGCACCAGCCGTATCCGGGGCGGCGCGATATCAGCGTTCATGAAAAGTGAAGCCCCGCCGCAGCGGGGCTTGCACGCGCAGGCGCCCGGCTATTATTTCTTCTTCTCGCGGAAATCTTCGTGACAACCTCCGCAGCTCTTGCCGACTGCTCCGAGTTGCGCCTTCACGGCCGCCTCATCGCCGCTCTTGCTGACCGCGACGAGCTTGGAGACTTCGCTCTGCAAGCGGTCTTGGGCTTCCTTGAACTTGGCCGTGTCCGTGTAGGCAGCCGGCAGCGCGGCGCTCTTTACGTCCTTGGTGCTGGCAGCGAAACCGTCCCAAGGCATCTTGGCCAGGACGTCCAGAAATGCCGCGTTGTGCCGGAGGAGTTCCGCGTTGTACGGAGCCTTGCCCTGGGCCATGGCGCCCAGTGGACCGAAGTACTTGCCCTGCAACGTCATTGCTGCCTGGCGCTGTTTGACCATTTGCTCGGGCTTGGCCTGGGCCGTGGCGGTTGCGGAAATGACTAGACCTATCGCCCCTGCCAATAGCAGCGTGCTGATTTGCTTCATTTGCTTGCTCTCCTCGTACTTTTCCGCGCGGTTTCCGGGGAACGGATCCAACCGTCGCCGCGCGGCTTGGCGGACGGTCAATTGAGCCGGCAGTCCAGCCGGCCCGCTCAAGAGGAGTCAACATCCCGGCGGCCGAGATTATTCCCTGCGATGTTGATAATGGTCTGACGCAGTTTGCCGGTAGGAACGCCATTCGCCGGTTTCGGCACCTTGCCTGCGCAGGCGCTGGTGCGCTGCTCGCTTTCGCGGCGGCGTCGCTTCGAAGCGCGGCCAAAGCGTTCCACTTCCACTATTTCGCCTTCGTCAATGGCGATTTCGGTGGCGATCAGCAGTTGGGAATCGCGCTAATTCCAGATTTCTGGATGTTGCTCTAGGCAGTCGCCGCTTCGCTCGGCACGGTATCCGCAAAGGACGGGCGCTCCGCCAGTTTCGCCGCCAGCCTGGCGAGGTTCGCGTGGAGAACGCGCCAGTCGAATGCGTCGTGGCGGAAGTCGAGATAGCCGAGCGCGACGCCGCAGGCGATGTCGGCCAGGGTAAACGCGTGGCCCGTGCACCAGGGTTTGTCGGCCAGATCCCTTGCCATCACCGCCACGCCGCGCTCGATCCTGTCCATGTGGCGCTCGATCGTAGCCTCGCTAATATGCTCGGCTGGACGGCGGCGTTCCAGCGCCACCGCGACCGCGGCGTCGAGCACGCCGTCGGCCAGCGCCTCCCAGCGCTTGACCTCGATTTTTTCGCGATTGCCGGCGGGGATCAGGCGGCTGATCGGGGACACGCTGTCGAGGAATTCAACGATCACGCGCGAATCGAACAGGGTGCTGTTGTCCTCGAGCACCAGCACCGGCACCTTGCCCAGCGGATTGGCGTCGGGCACCCTGGACTTTTCGTCCCAGGGATCGTCCAGCTCAAAGGTATATTCGATCCTTTTTTCGGCCAGCGCGATGCGCGCCTTGCGCACAAAGGGGCTGGTGAGCGAACCTAGTAATCTCATTTTGATTTTTGCCGCGTTTTGATTTTTGCCGCGAATCGTCTTGGAGGGCGGGGAATTATACCATCATCGCCGGATCCCCTCGAAGCATTGGATTCAGAGCGCATGATAAAATGAGTTTTGCCGCGGAATTGTCAAAGACTGCAAAATGCCCACACCGCTCAGCGCGCTCTCGCCCCTGGACGGGCGCTACCAGAAGCAACTCGCTCCGCTCGCGGCCTATTGCAGCGAGGCGGCGTTGATCCGCTACCGGGTGCGGGTCGAGATCGAATGGCTGATCGCGCTGGCGCAGGATCCCGGCCTGGCCGAGATCCGGCCCTTTTCCGCCGCGGCGGTAGCCGAGCTGCGGCAGGCGGCGGCCGTCTTCGCCGAAGCCGATGCGGCCCGCGTCAAGGAAATCGAGTCGCGCACCAACCATGACGTCAAGGCGATCGAGTATTGGCTGCGTGAGCGCTTTGCCGGGCAGGCCGAGGTCGGGGCCGCGACCGAGTTCATCCATTTTGCCTGCACCTCGGAGGACGTCAACAATCTGGCGTACGCGCTGATGCTCGGCGATGCGCGCGAGCAGGTGATGCTGCCGGCGTTGGACCAGGTCATCGACAAGTTGCGCGCCATCGCGCACGAGCTCGCCGCTGTGCCCATGCTCGCACGCACGCACGGCCAGGCGGCTACCCCCACCACCCTGGGCAAGGAGATGGCCAACGTCGTGCACCGACTGCGCCGCGCGCGCGCGCGCATTGCCGCAGTCAGCCTTATGGGCAAGATTAACGGCGCCGTGGGCAATTACAACGCGCACCTCGCCGCCTATCCCGCGTTCGACTGGGAGGGATTCGCGCGCAAGTTCGTCGAGACGCTCGGCCTGGAGTTCAATCCCTACACCACCCAGATCGAGCCGCACGATGCGCTGGCCGAGCTGTTCGACGCGTGCGCCCGCGCCAACACCATCCTCATCGACCTGGACCGGGACATCTGGGGTTACGTCTCGCTCGGCTATTTCAAGCAGCGGCTGGTCGCCGGCGAGGTCGGTTCCTCCACCATGCCGCACAAGGTCAACCCGATCGACTTCGAAAACTCCGAGGGCAATCTGGGGCTCGCCAACGCCCTGCTGCGCCATTTGGCGGAGAAGCTGCCGCTGTCGCGCTGGCAGCGCGACCTGACCGATTCGACCGTGCTGCGCAATGCGGGCGTGGCGCTCGGTTACGGCCTGCTCGGCTGCGTCTCCTGCCTCAAGGGTTTGAACAAGCTGGAGGCGAACCCGGCGGCATTGCGCGCCGACCTGGAATCGACCTGGGAAGTGCTGGCCGAGGCGGTGCAGACGGTGATGCGCCGCTACGGCCTGCCCGAACCCTACGAGCAGTTGAAGACGCTCACCCGCGGCAAGGGCATCACGCGCGAGTCGCTGCAGCAGTTCATCGGGCAGCTCGCGCTCCCCGAGGCGGAACGCGAGCGCCTGCTCGCGCTTGCCCCCTGGACCTACATCGGGAAGGCAGCAGAACTCGCCAAACGCATCTAGCGTGGGAGCGGCGCCCGCGTGGGAGCGAGCGTGCTCGCGATGAAATTCGCGAGCCCGAGGGTCGACTAGACCACCGCTTCCTGCTTGTCCTTCTTCGGCGGGCGGATGAACTGCTGGCGCGACACGCCCAGCCATTTCACGATCGGCGCCATGACCAGCACCGAGGAATAGATGCCGAACATGATGCCGATGGTCAGCGCGAGCGCGAAGTAATGCAGCGCGGCGCCGCCGAACAGCAGCATCGACAGCACCATGGCCTGGGTGCTGCCGTGGGTGATGATGGTGCGCGAAATGGTGCTGGTGATGGCGTTGTCGATAATCTGGGTGACCGATGCCTTGCGCATCTTGCGGAAATTCTCGCGCACCCGGTCGGCGATCACCACCGACTCGTTCACCGAGTAGCCTAGCACCGCCAGCACGGCCGCCAGCACCGGCAGGGAAAACTCCCACTGGAACAGGGCGAAGAAACCGAGAATAATGACCACGTCGTGCAGGTTGGCGATGATCGCCGCCACGGCGAAGCGCCACTCGAACCTGAGTGCCAGGTAAGCCATGATGCCGAGGCAAACCACGACCAGCGCCATCGCGCCGTTCTCCGCCAGCTCGCGCCCGACTTGGGGGCCGACGTATTCCACGCGGCGCAGTTGCACGCTCTTGTCCTCGGCCGAGAGCGTATCCATGACCTTCTTCGACAGGTCTGCGCTCGACTGCCCTTCCTTGACCGGCATGCGGATCAGCACGTCGCGCGAGGAGCCAAAATTCTGCACCGAGGTGTCGGCGTAGCCGGCCTTCTCCAGGGTGCTTCGGATCTTCTGGATCTCGGCGGAGTGCTCGTAGGCGAGTTCAATCACCGTGCCGCCGGTGAATTCGATGGAGTAATGCAGCCCCCTGGTGGCAAGGAAGAGCACCGCCAGCAGGAAGGTGACCAACGAAATGATGTTGAACACCAGCGCATGGCGCATAAACGGGATGTCTTTGCGGATCTTAAAGAATTCCATGTCTAGTGCCCAGCGGTTCCTGAGGGATGTACCCTCATATTGTAATGAGCTCTCATTTCCACGACGTGTTTCCGATGGCCAGCTTTTCCAGCCGGCGGCGCGAGCCGTAAGTCAGGTTGACGACGGCGCGCGAAATCACCACGGAGCTGAAGATCGAGGTCAGGATGCCGAGGACGTGCACCACGGCGAAACCCCGGATCGGCCCGGAGCCGAAGATCAGCAGCGCCAAGCCGGCGATCAGCGTGGTCACGTTGGAGTCGAGGATGGTGCCGAAGGCGCGTTCGTAGCCGGCGTGGATCGCCGCCTGCGGCGTGGCGCCGTTGCGCATCTCTTCACGGATGCGCTCGTTGATCAGCACGTTGGCGTCGATGGCCATGCCCAGAGTGAGCGCGATGGCGGCGATGCCGGGCAGCGTCAGCGTTGCCTGCAGCAGCGACAGGATCGCCACCAGCAGCAGCAGGTTGGATGAGAGCGCCAGCACCGATATCATGCCGAACACCACGTAGTACATGCTCATGAACGCGGCGATCGCGATAAATCCCCAGAGCGTGGAATGGAAGCCCTTGCGGATGTTGTCGGCGCCGAGGCTGGGGCCGACGGTGCGCTCCTCGATGATTTCCATCGGCGCGGCCAGGGATCCTGCGCGCAACAGCAGCGCTGTGTCGGTGGCCTCGGTGGTGCTCATGCGCCCGCTGATCTGCACCCGTCCGCCGCCGATCTCGGTGCGGATCACCGGCGCGGTAACGACTTCGCCCTTGCCTTTCTCGATCAGCAGGATCGCCATGCGCTTGCCCACGTTGTCGCGCGTGACGTCCTTGAAAATGCGCGCCCCCGGGCCGTCCAGCGTCACGTTGACCGAAGGCTCGCGCGTTTGGCTGTCGAACCCGGGCTGTGCATCGGTGATCCGATCTCCGGTGAGCACCACCTGCTTTTTCACCAGCAGCGGCGAGCCGCCGGGCTCGAGGTAGAACTCGTCACCGAACGGGACCTGCCCCTGCTGCGCGGCGAGCAGCGCCGTCGGATTGCTGTTTTCCTCGTCCACCATGCGGATTTCCAGGGTTGCGGTGCGGCCGAGGATTTCCTTCGCCTTGGCCGTGTCCTGCACACCCGGCAACTGCACCACCACGCGGTCGGCGCCCTGCTGCTGAATGATCGGCTCCGACACGCCCAGTTCATTGATGCGGTTTTGCAGCGTGGTGATGTTCTGCTTCAGCGCCGACTCCTGCGTGCGCTTGACCGCTTCCGGCTTGATCGCGGCAGTGAGGCGAAATTCGTTGCCCGCGATATCCTGCTCGGAAAATACCAGATCCGCCTGGCTGTCCTCCAGCACCTTGCGCGCCTGGGCGCGCGTGTCGGCGTCGCGGAATTTGATCACGATGGTGTTGCCTTCGCGCCTGAGGCCGGAATGGCGCAGGGTCTTGTCGCGCAACTGGGTGCGGATATCCCCGCTCAGGTTCTCCAGCCGCTTGGTCAACGCGGCTTTCATGTCCACCTGCAGCGTGAAATGCACGCCGCCGCGCAGGTCCAGCCCGAGGTACATGGGCAGCGCATGGATGGCGGTGAGCCAGGTGGGCGAGGACGAGAGCAGGTTGAGGGCGACGACGTAGGAGGGGTTGTCGCGGTTGGGGTTGAGACTCTGGCTGAGAATGTCCTTGGCCTTCAACTGCGTATCGGTGTCGGCGAAGCGCACCTTGACGCTGTTGGGATCGAGGAAGGTGCCATGGCTCTCGATTTTGGCGGCTTTCAGTGTGTCCTCCACGCGCGCGAGCAACGCCGAATCGACTTTGACGGTGGCCTTGACGCTGGAGACCTGAACTGCCGGCGACTCGCCGAAAAAGTTCGGCAGGGTGTAGACGAAGCCGAGCACCAGCGCGCAAGCGACGATGACATAGGTCCAAAGCGGATAGCGGTTCATTATCGGGTGACCAGTGGCGGGTGCAGCGTTAAGGGTGAAGGCTAAGCGCGGGGCCGCGCTTCATGCTTCACGGTTCAGGACATCGCTTTGATCGCGCCCTTGGGCAACAGGGTCTGCACCGCCGCTTTCTGCAACTGGATTTCGGTGCCGGGGGCGACTTCCAGGCTGATGTAGGTCTCCCCAACCTTGGTGACCTTGCCCACGATGCCGGCGGCCGTGACGACTTCATCGCCTTTTTGCAGGGCGTCGGTCATGGCCTTCTGTTCCTTGGCGCGTTTCATTTGCGGGCGGATCATCAGAAAGTACAGCAGCCCGAACATCAGGATGATGGGCAGCAGGCCCATGAACCCCTCGCCCGACAGAAAACCTCCGGGGGCGGCACTTGCTTGAGCATGCGCATAAGAAATCAGCACGGGCATCTCCAGTTTTGGGTCGAAACAACGTGAAATTATACCAGCATTGGATCGCTCGGAGCCCGCTTCTTTCCGGTCTCAATGCGCAATCTGGGGTCGCGGCTCTTCGTCTCCGGTACGGCTTACGGATGAGCATGCGCTGCGGGAACATCGGCACCGATCCTGCGCGTTTCGCGGAACGCGGCAGCATATTCGGCCAGTCCTCCGGCGGCGATCGCAGCGCGCAGTTCGCGCATGAGTCTCAGGTAGTAGTACAGGTTGTGGATGGTATTGAGGCGCGCCCCCAGAATTTCGTTGACGCGGTGCAGGTGGTGCAGATAGGCGCGGGTGAAATGCGTGCAGCAATAGCAACCGCAATCGGCGTCCAGCGGCCGCGTATCGTGGCGGTGGGCCGCGTTCTTGATTTTGATGTCGCCGTAGCGCGTGAACAGCCAGCCGTTGCGCGCGTTGCGCGTGGGCAGCACGCAGTCGAACATGTCGATTCCCGCCGCAACCGCCTCGACCAGGTCCTCGGGCGTGCCCACGCCCATCAGGTAGCGCGGCTGGTCCGCGGGCAATTGCGGCGCAGTGTGCGCGAGAATGCGCTGCATGTCTTCTTTGGGTTCGCCCACCGACAGCCCGCCGATGGCGTAGCCGTCGAATCCGATGCGCTGCAGTTCGGCCAGCGACTCGTCGCGCAGGTGTTCGTGCATTCCGCCCTGGACGATGCCGAAAAGGGCGTTCGGGTTGCCTGCGTGCGCGTTTTTGCTGCGTTCGGCCCAGCGCAGCGACAGGCGCATCGAATTCCCGGCTGCGCGCTCGTCCGCGGGGTAGGGCGTGCATTCGTCGAAAATCATGGCGACGTCGGCGTTGAGCGCGCGCTGGATGTGCATCGACTCCTCCGGCGTCAGGAACATCCGGTCGCCGTTCACCGGCGAGGCGAACTTCACCCCCTCCTCGGAAATCTTGCGCAAGGCGCCCAGGCTGAACACCTGGAAGCCGCCGGAGTCGGTGAGTATGGGGCCGTCCCAGCCCATGAATCGGTGCAGGCCGCCGTGCGCGGCGATGACTTCCAGCCCGGGACGCAGCCACAGGTGAAAGGTATTGCCGAGCACGATGTCGGCGCCGATTTCATGCAGTTCCGCCGGGCTCATCGCTTTTACCGTGCCATAAGTCCCGACCGGCATGAAGGCGGGCGTCTCGACCCGGCCGTGGGCCAACGTGAGCGTGCCGCGGCGGGCGCGGCCGTCGCTGTTGTGCACAGTGAATTTCATCTAACCACTTTATCAATCAGCATGGCATCGCCGTAGGAAAAGAAGCGGTAGCGCTGCGCGATCGCATGGCTATAGGCTGCGCGCACAGTCTGCATTCCGGCGAAGGCCGCGACCAACATCAGCAGCGTCGACCTGGGCAGATGAAAGTTGGTGATCAGCCGGTCGACGATGCGAAAGCTGTAGCCCGGAGTGATGAACAGATCGGTTTCGCCCGCTCCTGAACGCAGGTCACAATCGGTTCCGGCGCGCAGCGCACCCGCAGGCGCGGCCGATTCGAGCGCGCGCAGGCTGGTGGTGCCGACTGCGATCACCGCGCCCCCGGCCGCGCGTGCGCGGGCGACGGCCTCGACCGTGGCCGGCGGAATGTCGTAGGACTCGCTGTGCATTCTGTGCTCGGCCAGCCTGCTCACGCGCACCGGCTGGAACGTGCCGGCACCGACGTGCAGGGTGAGCCAGGCAAGCTGCACGCCAAGGTCGCGCAGCCGCGCCAGCATGGGCTCATCGAAATGCAGCCCGGCGGTAGGCGCCGCCACCGCGCCGGGATGCTGCGCGTACACCGTCTGATAGCGCGCCTGGTCTTCCTCGCCGTCGGCATGGGTAATGTAAGGTGGCAGCGGCAGATGCCCATGCCGCTCGAGCAACTCGTACACGCTGGCGCTGCCGTCAAAGCGCAGCAGGTACAGATCGCGCCGGCGCTCCAGCACTTCGGCCTCGAGCGCTTCGTTAAAAATGAGCCGCATGCCTGGTTTGGGCGGGTGACTGGCGCGCAGTTGCGCGAGCGCCTGGTGTGCGCCGGTGACGCGCTCGACCAGCGCCTCGACTCTTCCGCCGCTCGCCTTGGTGCCGTATAGCCGCGCCTTGAGCACGCGGGTGTCGTTCAACACCAGCACATCGCCCGGGCACAGGAATTGCGGCAACTCGGTGAAGCGGTGATCGGACAGGCTTTCACCCGCCAACCGCAGCAGGCGGCTGGCACCGCGCTGCGGCGCGGGGAATTGCGCGATCAGATCTGCCGGCAGGGAGTAATCGAAGTCTTGCAGGGTGAGCGGCATTACGGGGCCGTCTCGGTTGAGGTGAGGCGTCAATTAGAGCATAATTCGGCTCCCTTGCGCTTCGTTCGGGGTGAACGGCCGGGATGGCGGAATTGGTAGACGCACGGGACTCAAAATCCCGCGACTTTACGGTCATGGGGGTTCGATTCCCCCTCCCGGCACCATGAAACAGTCCGAAGTAGTCCGATAAAGGCCGTAAGTCCAAGCAAATACAGAGCTTACGGCCTTTATCTTGTCCGACATAGTCCGCAACGGGCTATTGCAATCCGGGGGTATCTGGGGGTATTCTGTGGGGTATCCGCTCCCTGCCTGGGGGTATTTTAGACGCTCGAAAGAGGTGCAAAATGCCGCTTACTGATACCGCGATTCGCAAGGCCAAATCAGGCGCAAAACCTGCTCGATTTTTCGACGGCGGCGGCCTGTATTTGCAGGTATCGCCGGCGGGCGCGAAGCTGTGGCGCTTCAAGTACCGATTCGACGGAAAGGAAAAGCTGCTCGCTTTTGGCGTCTATCCTGATGTGCCGCTCGCAAGCGCCCGGCAGAAGCGCGACAACGCGCGGAAAATGCTCGCCGACGGCATTGACCCAAGCGAAAAGCGGAAGGCCGCGAAGGCGACGCGGGCCGGGCTGGCCGCGAACACTTACGAGGTAATAGGGCGCGAGTGGTATGCAAAGACTGCGCCGATGTTGGCAGAGAACACCAAGAGCAAACTATTGCGATTCCTTGAAACTGACGTGTTTCCGTGGATAGGTGCGCGACCGATAGCCAGCCTTGCGGCGGCTGATTTAATCAAGGTGATCGAACGCATAGAGCAACGCGGCGCATTGGACATCGCGCGGCGAGTGCATAACTATATGGGGCGCATATTCCGCTATGCCGTTGGCCGAAGTCTAGTAAGCCGTGATCCTTCGCGCGATATTGAATTGAAAGACATCCTGCCACCGGAAGATGTGCAACACCATGCCTCAGTGACCGACCCCAAGGCCGTAGGCGGGCTGTTGCGGGCGATTGATGGCTTTACCGGGGCCTTCGCTACCCGGTGCGCGCTGCGCCTTGCTGCGCTGGTATTCGTGCGACCTGGCGAGCTTCGCCATGCCGAGTGGACGGAGTTTGATTTTGACGCGGCAGAGTGGCGCATACCGGCGGGAAAGATGAAGATGAAGGAACAGCACATCGTGCCCTTGTCTGCTCAGGCAGTCGCCATCCTGCGAGAGATTCAACCGCTGACCGGGCGCGGGCGCTACGTATTCCCGAGCGAGCGCGGCGAGGCTAGGCCAATGAGCGAGAACACCGTCAACGCGGCGCTGCGGCGATTGGGATATGCCAAGCATGAAATGACGGGGCACGGCTTTCGCAGCATGGCATCAACCCTGTTGCATGAACTTGGATTGCCGAACGCGGTGATTGAGCGACAACTGGCGCATGGCGAGCGCAACAAAGTCGCGGCGGCTTATAACTTCGCGGAACATCTGCCGGAGCGGCGCAAGATGATGCAGCAATGGGCTGACTATTTGGACAAACTCAAGACCGGCGCGGACGTGATCCCCATTCACGGACAGGCAGCGTAAGCGATTGCTGCGCCTAGTCCGACCGGACGAACAGCCGACCACCGAACTACAGCGTAACAACTACAACACAACCTTTGTCAAGGAGGCGCGATGAGTACGAAGGAGATCATTCAAAACCTTAGCATTGAAACTTTGGGCGGACTTCCGCCGAGCGAGCTTCTCGCACTTGTTGTGCTTGCAATCGGCATTGCATGGCTCGCGTGGATGCTTTTGGTGCTGCTTCTTGTGATTACTAACAAGTAATCGATTGCCGCGCCATAGCCCGACGGGGCGAACACCGGGAGCCCTTGCCCGGCCTGGCGCGGCATCCTGATTCAAGGGCGAGCGTTAAGGGGCGCACATGAGTGACGATAAAAGTAAACTAAAGGG
>JBQMQE010000062.1:13041-20389 GCA_052172655.1 Burkholderiales bacterium | reverse complement strand
GGGTCGGACGAGGCCGAAATCACGCGCACCACCACCGAGGTGCTGCGCCCGGAGTTCTCCGCGCTGGCGGCCGAAGTGGCGCAAACCCTCATCTATGCCGCGTCCAAGACCCGCGGCCAGTCGGTCGATCTCATCTACCTGGTGGGCAGCGTCGCGCGCTATCCGCGCATCGCCGGCCTGATCGAGGGACTGGTTTCGATGCCGGTCGAGGTGCTCAATCCGTTCACCGTGTTTACCGCCCGCCCCGACGCCTGCGTGCTGGCGGAGCTCGAGCCGATCGCCGGTATCGGTCTGGCGACGGGTCTGGCGCTGCGCGGAAGTGCGCGCTATGGTTGACCTGATCCCGCAGGATTACCGCCGGGCGCTGCGCCTGCGCCGTTGGCTGCGCGCCTTCTGCTGGGCCTGTGCCGGCGTCGCGCTGCTCACCGGTGTTGCGCGCCTGGGTCTGGCGCAACGGGTCCGGGCCGAGCAAGCCGGGCTGGCGGCGGTGCGCAAGCTCGAAGCCGCCAGCGGCGCGCATCGCGCGAAGCTCGCCGATTTGCAGGCGCGCAGGGACGCGGCCGAGCAACAGACCAAGGCGCTCGAGAGCCTGCGCGGCCCCGCAGTCATTGCCGAGCTGTTTTTTGCCATCGATGCGGCCATCAGCGGCAAGGTCTGGTTCAGCGAGCTCAGTTTTGCGCGCGGGGAGGACCTGGCCGCGGCAAAGCCGCAGGCGCGCACGGCCGGTACTATCATTCCCGTGCCGCCGCCGGCGGGCGCCGCCGCGCGCGTCTGGCAGCGCGGGCAGATTCACGGCGAGGCGCTCGACCATTCCACGCTGGCCGAATTCATCAGCCGGCTAGGCAGCCAGCCAGGCATCGGGCAGGTGCGCCTGATCAACACCAGCGCGCGCAATTACACCGGCATGCAGGTCGTTGATTTTCAACTGACGGCCCTGGTCGGACCGCTGCCCGGCGCAGCGCGATGAAGCAGCGGATCATGGCCAGCCTCGCGCGGCTCGAGCCGCGCATGCTGCTGCTGCTGATGGCGAGCCTGCTCGCCATTGTGCTGCTGCTCGCGTGGTGGCTGCTGCTGCGAGCGCCGCTGGCGGATTACCGGCGGCTGCACGGCGCGCGCGCCGCGCTGGTCCAGACCCAGTCGGCGCCGTCCAGTCTGCAGGCCAAAATCGGGCTGCTCGAAGGCGAACTGGCCGCGCTCACGCACCAACTGCAGGGGGAAAGCGCGCCCCAGCCCTTGGACCAGATGGTAGTCAGCATCATCGATCGGCTCGACCGCATAGCGGCCCGCCGCGGCGTGCGCCTGGACAGCGTGCACCCCGGCACGACGCGGCGCGTCCTCATGTTCGACGAGGTTTCGGCCGATATAAAGGTAAGCGGAAAATATCAGGCGCTATTCGAGTGGCTGCGCGATACGGAGATGGAGCTGGGGCCGCTGGTGGTCACGCAGTTCTCGATGAGACTCACCGATGTCGCCGCGGGCACTCTCTCCATGGACCTCAAGCTCGCGGCCTACCGGCCGGCCGCGACGGGAGCGGCAAAATAATGACGAAGTGGATCATCGGGCTGGTCGCAATTGCGGCCATGGCGGCGCTCACCGCAGCGGTCGCCGTCGCGCAAGCGACAGCGCCGCGCAAGCTCGCGCATGACCCCTTCGACCTGGGTATGCTGCAGCGTACGCTGCAGCAGTTGATGCACCAGACCGAATTGAAGTCCGCGGCTGTAGCGCCTTCCGCGGACGGCACCCGGGCATCGCAGCCGGCCGCCGCGCAAGTCCAAGTCCCGGTCCTGACGGCGGAACTGCGCGCAGTGATGACCGGCGGCGCGCGTCCGCTGGTCAACCTGGGCGGAACGATACTGGGCATCGGCGACAACGTCGACGGCTTTCGCCTGGTGGAGGTGCGCGAGCGCAGCGCGGTCTTCGCCCGCGACGGCAATCGCGTCGAACTGCCGCTCGGCCGCAAGGGGCAGCCGTGATGCGCGCCACCAGCGCAACCCTGTGCCTCGTCCTGCTGTGCTTGCGCGCGGCGCCGAGCTACGGCGTCGACCCCGCGCGCGCCAACCCCGCGGGCGCGAACCTTACGCCCCCCGTAATAACGGCCACGGTGGCGGCCCCGGTGGCGGCCACGGCGCCGCTCGCATACGTGGCGGCCACGGCGCCGCTCGCGTACGTGGCGTCGCCGAATCAGGTGCAGGGCCCGAAGCTGATCTCGGTCTCGTTTCGCGATTCATCCATTCAGGAAGCGTTCCAGATGCTGGCGCAGGGCGAGCGCCTCAACATCCTGCTGCGCAAGGGCATCAGCGGCAAGGTATCGGTCAACCTGTACGATGTCTCGGTGCCCGAGGCGATCAAGTCGATCGCCGAAGCCGGAGGCTACGCGGTCGAGCAGCCGCGCCCGGGCGAATACCTGATCATGGAGCGCAAGGACGCGGGGCTGGAGAGCGTGCGCGGCGAAACCCGCGTGAAAACCTACAAGGTGCAGTATTCCAATCCCAAATCCGTTGCCGACATTCTGACCAAGTATCTGTCGCGCTACGGCAAGATCACGCCGCTGCCGGAGCGCAACCTGTTGGTGGTCGAGGACCTGCCCGAGTTCCATCAGCGCATCGAGAAAATCCTGCGCGAGATCGACATCGAGCCGCTGCAAATCATGATCGAGGCGAAGATCCTCGAGATCACGCTGGACAACAGCGAGTCCTTCGGCATCGACTGGAACCAGGTGGTCGGCGCGGGCGGGTCGGGATCGGTCGGCGTCCAGGGGCTGGCCTCGCGCGGCGCGCCCGGATTCTTCTTCGGCATGGTGAACAAGAACCTCAACCTGTATCTCAACGCCCTTTCCGCCAAGGGCCGCGTGCACACCCTGTCGACGCCGAAGCTGCTGGCGCTGGAAAACCAGGAAGCGACGGTGAAGATCGGCGACAGCCTCGGCTACAAGGTGACCACCACGATTAACCTGGTCACCACGGAAAGCGTGCAGTACCTGGACACCGGGGTGATCCTCAAGGTCGTGCCCTCGGTCGATGAGCGCGGCCTGATCCTGATGAAAATCCATCCCGAGGTCAGCTCGGGCTCGCTTGCCAATGGCGTCCCGTCCAAGAAAAGCACGGAGGTGACCACGCAACTGCTGGCCGAAGATGGCCAATCGATCCTGGTCGGCGGCCTGATCAAGAACAGCACGACCCTGAGCCGCAACGGCGTGCCGGTTCTGGGCGACCTGCCGGGGGTCGGCTGGCTGTTCTCCAACAAGGAAGAGGGCGTGCACAGCACCGAAACAGTTGTAATGATCACGCCACACGTCATGCGCCGGGCCGGCGCTGGCGCGGCGGCCGCGTCTGTGACGCCGGAAAGGGTGCAGCGCATGGAGCAGCAACTGTTCCGCAAACAGGCGCGGGAACTCGAGCAAAAGACCGGTGCGCCCGCCGGCGATGTCATGCGCCCGGCGGACACCGACACGCCTGCCGCGATGCCGCAGGGCGTGCAGCGCACGCAGCAACAGGTCTTGCCCAAACAGGCCCTGGCACCCGTGCAGCAACCCCCGGCACCCGTCGTGGAGAGGTCATGGTAGCGGCGCGGCCGCGCGACCGCGTACGCGTGCCGGGCAGTTCGACCCCGCCACGCACGCGCCCGCCGCGCGTTCGCCCGAGCTGTTTCGTGTCGCTTTTGGCCGGACCCGTGAAGCGGGCAGGAGCGAATCACTCATAGCTGGATATGCGGGGCAATCGCCCTGCTTATCCGGGCAACACCATATAGGCAACTAATGCACCATCGGGCCATGACCGCCGAATTGCGCCGCCGAAGCGAGCCCTGCCGCTCTATTGCCCATCGCGCCGATGCGGGCGTGTCCCGCGCCGAAGTTCGAGCATCGGCCATCGGCCGCAGATGGCCAGCGACCCGGGCACACGCCACGCTAATGCTCCGGCTTGCCCGGACCGATAGCAACTGACCGGGTTCCCGACGCCGATGTCAGCCAACTACACTGTCACCATGGATCAACTTCGGCTTGGTCTGTATGTCAACCTCGGCCTCAAATGGTTCGAGCACCCCTTTGCGTTCAGCAAGTTCAAAATAAAGACCGACGAGCAGATCCAGACCATTCGCAGCCTGGGGCTGAAGACGGTACGCTACGACCCGGCTCTCAGCGATGGCGCGCCCGCGTCGCTAGCTTCGCAACCGGCGACACCGGTGCAGCCATCGGCGGACGAAGCGACCGATGCATCGCCGGCAGCGGCGGACGCGGCGCAAGCAAGGACCGATGCGTCGCCGGCACTGAAGGCCGAGGCGCAGGCAACGACCGATGTGTCGCCGGCACTGAAGGCCGAGGCGCAGGCAACGACCGATATGTCGCCGGCACTGGCGGCCAAGCTCACCATGATGGAGCGTATCAGTCTGCATCGGAAGATGGCGGCGCAGGTCGAAAAGGCCTTCGTAAGCACGGCCAACGCGATCCGCGACATCGAGAATAACCTGACTGCCCGGCCCGGGGAAAGCGTCGGCCACGCGGTTGCGCTGATCGGGCAGATCGTCGAGTCGCTTCTTTCGCTGCCGGAACTTGCGGTTCACGTCATGGGGGACAAGAGCGGCGGCGAGGAACTGTATTTCCATTCGCTCAACGTCACCATGCTGTCGCTGATCATGGCGCATGGCCTCAAGCTGCGCCCGGACTTGATCAAGGTGCTGGGAGTCGGCGCGCTGTTCCATGACATCGGGCACAGGGAACTCCCCAAACAGATACGCCTGAAAAAGGAAGCGCTCACCAAGGCAGAGCGCAACGCTTTCGAATTGCATTGCCAAAACGGCGTCAGGCTCGGCGAGCAGCTCATGCTTTCACCGGCCACTTTCGCCATCATCGGCGAGCACCACGAGTTTTTCGACGGCTCCGGCTATCCGAACCAACGCGTGGGCGAGTCGATCGGATTGCTTTCGCGCATCGTAGTCATCGCCAACCACTACGATGAACTGTGCAATCCGGTGAATCTCGCCGATGCACTGACGCCGCACGAGGCGCTGTCGACGATGTTCACCAAGCAGCGCAGCAAGTTCGATCCGAAACTGCTGCAACTCTTTGTGCGCAGTCTCGGGGTCTATCCGCCAGGCACGATCGTGCAGCTTTCCAATGGCATGATCGGCATGGTCGCCACCATCAATACCGGCAGGCCGATGAAGCCCATGCTGGTGGTGTACGACGCGGATATCCCCAAGGAGGAAGCGATCCTGGTGGACCTGGAGCACGAAGCGGGAGTGAACATCGCGAAGGCGATCAGACCGGCGCAATTGCCGCGGGAAATCTACAGCTACCTCAATCCGCGCAAGAACGTCAGCTACTACTTTGACCCGGGCAGCCCCGCGGCCGAAGCGGCCCCGGGATGAAGAACCTTGAGCGCCTGCTGCTCGATCACAGCCAGAACATGCTGCTGCTGGTCGATCCATCCACCCTGCGCATCGAGCTCGCCAACCGGGTCGTGGAGCAGACGCTGGGGTATGCCGAAGGGGAGTTGCTGTCCAAGCTAATCACGGACATCGAAAGCTCGTTGCAGGACGTTTTCTACTGGGAAGACGTGCGCAACGGGCAATATCTGGAAATCGGGGCTCAGGAAGGGCTCTATCTGCGCGCCGATGGTGCCTTGCTGACGGTGATGAAATCCGTCCGCGTCGTCGAGCATGAGCGCAGGCCCCTGCTGTTTGTGCAGGCGCGGGACATCCAGCACGAGCGCCGCATCGCCGACGATCTGGAACAAACGATGTCGCAACTCAGGGCAACGCTGGAATCGACCGGAAACGGGATCCTGGTGATCGACTGGCAGGGCAGGATCGCCAGCATGAACCACCTGTTCAGCAGAATGTGGCGCGTCCCCGAGGAATTGCTTGCAGTCCAAAATGACGCGGCCATCGTCGACTTCATTGTCGAGCATGTCCTCGATACGCAGGTGTTGCGCAAGCGCTTGCAGGAGATCCTCGACAGCCACGAGCTCGAGGACGTGTTAAAGCTCAAGGACGGACGCGTTTTCGAGTGCAAATCGCGGCCGCAATACCTGGGCGAGCGCATCATTGGCCGGGTTTTCGGATTCAACGACATTACGGACCGAATCCGCATCGAACAGGAGTTGATAGCGGCGTGCGAAAAGGCGGAATTCTCGAATCGCGCCAAGACCGATTTTCTGGCCATGATGTCGCACGAAATCCGCACGCCGCTCAACGGGGTCATGGGCATGACCTCGCTGATACTCGACACCCCCCTCGATGCGGAACAACGGCGATATGCGGAGACGATCCGGTCCAGTTCGGACGCCCTGTTGTCGATCGTCAATGACACCCTCGATTTTTCGAAGATCGAAGCCCGCATGCTGGTTCTGGACTCGATCGACTTCGACCTGTTGGCGCTGCTCGAGGACATGGCCGATCTGTACGGCTTGCGGGCGGCCGAGAAGGATGTCGAGTACACCTGGCATATCGACGCCGACGTGCCCGTGCGCTTGCGCGGCGATCCCGGGCGCATCCGGCAGATACTCGGGAACCTGTTAGGCAATTCGATCAAGTTCACCGATGCCGGCACGATCGCGCTGCTGGTCCACAAGCAGCTCGACGCGCAGGACAATGTGGTGTTGCAGATCGAAGTCCGGGACAGCGGCATCGGCATCCCGCGCGACCGAATGGAGATCATTTTCGCGCCGTTCGAGCAGGCCGATGCATCGACTACACGCAATTATGGGGGAACCGGGCTCGGTCTGGCGATCGTCAAACAGCTCGTCGAATTGATGGGCGGCGGGATCGGCGTCACCAGCGAGGAAGCGCAAGGCACCACCTTCAGTCTGACCGTCGCGCTGGAAAAGCAGGCTGGCGCAGGCAGTGAGGCGCTTGCACCGGGAATGGAACATCTGCGCGAACTCCAGGGCGCGCGGATTCTGCTGGTCGATGACAATGAAATCACCCGCATGAGCGTCACCTCGATTCTGCAGGGCTGGGGACTGGACGCACAGGCGGCGGACGGCGCCGAAACCGCGCTTGCCCGGATTGACGAGGAACGCGACAAAGGCGACCCGTTTCGCTGCGTGCTCATCGACATGATTCTTCCGAGGACGAGCGGCGAAGATCTGGGCAAACGGGTGCGCGCGAATCCGGCCAATGCCGGCACGTCCCTGGTCCTGTGCACGCCGGCCGCATACCGCGGCGATGCGGCGAGCCTGGAACAGGCGGGGTTCGCCGCCCAACTGCGCAAGCCGATCCGGCGCGCGCTCATGCTGCAATGCCTGGTCTTCATGCTAGGCAAGGGCCGCAAGGAAGCGGATGCGCCAGTCTGCGTGTCCCGCGGCCTGGAGCCCGCCGGCCGCGTGCCGCCCAGCCACGGGCGCAGTGC
>JBQMQE010000062.1:307-13031 GCA_052172655.1 Burkholderiales bacterium | reverse complement strand
ATGCGGGTCCCCAAAGCCGCTACTCGTACCGCACGCCATCGCCGAGGACCGCCGTACGCCGAGCCCGTCCAGCCACGGGCGCAGTGCCGCGCGCCTGCTGATCGTCGAAGACAACGCGGTCAACATGCGCGTTCTGCGGGGGGTGCTGGCGAAACTGGGCTACGACCGGATAGACAGCGCTCACGATGGCGTGGAGGCTGTCGCCGCTGCGAGCACGGAGAACTATGACCTGGTGCTGATGGATTGCCAGATGCCGAAAATGGACGGCTACGAGGCGACGCGCCGCCTGCGCGATTTGGGCGTGAAGACGCCGATCGTCGCCATGACGGCCCATGCCATGAGCGGCGACCGGGAAAAATGCCTGGCTGCCGGCATGGATGATTATCTGACCAAACCCATTTTGGTCGCCAAGGCAGCCAAAACACTCGAAAAATGGCTGGCCGCGACTACAGGCCCGGTCGCTGAAGAGAAGGCGTGCGCCGACCGAGGTGTACCGGTCGAGACGCCGCCGGAGACGTTCAAGTACGACGCATTCCTCGATCTCATGGGGGGAGATGCAAGCTTGGCCGAGACCATTCTGCGTCTGTTTCTCGACAATGCGCCCGGCGACATGCAAAAGCTGAGGGACGCGGTCGCAAGCGGCGATTGCGCCCAGCTATCCAAAGCCGCGCACTATGTCAAAGGCGCTGCTGCAAACGTGTACGCAGGCACCATTCAGGCAGTCGCGTCGGACATCGAGCAGGCGGGGCGCAGCGGGGATCTCGATCGCGCCAAGGCGCTGGTTTCGACAATGGAATCGGCCTGGCAGGTTCTCATGACGCACCCGGCAATCATCGCGGTCAATAAAGTGGCGGCGTAGCGGCGCAGGCTGCGCCGGCCGTGCCGCCTGCGCTTGTCGGAATTCGCACCACTTGGACGCAGCCGCGCTTGCCGCCGGCCTGGGCACAGGCGCAATCCCCGCCTACGCTGAATCAGCGCCAACGTTCGCGCGCGGTCGGCTAGAATGGCAAGCTCACCCAGGGAGGAAACCATGAGCACAAAACTCAAACAATTGATATCCGATACCCAGGCGGCCTTTCGCGGTCGATGATTCGGTGCGCTCCGGCTACCAGAATATTCGCGGCACGGTGAATATCGAGTCGAGCGCGAGCGAGGCCGAGCTGCAGAAGTTGCGCGCGGTGGTGGATGCGCATTGCCCGGTACTGGACATGCTCGCCAACAAGGTGCCGGTCTCGCTCAGCCTGTCGATCAAGTCCAAGGCCGCCGCGTGAACCTGTCGAAAATCCGCAGCCCTTGCGCCGATACCTTCGCTGCCTGTACGGACTCGGGCAAGCCGGGATGCGCGTACTGAGCAATACCAAGGAGCCAGCATGGCGGCACCGATCGACTTCTATTTCGACTTTTCCTCTCCCTACGGCTATTTCGCCAGCAGCAGGATAGACGCCCTCGGGGCCAGGTACGCACGCGAGGTCGTCTGGCGTCCGTTCCTGCTCGGCGCCGCGATGAAAATCACCGGCGGCGCGCCGCTGCCCAACGTGCCGCTGAAGGGCGATTACGCCAGGCGCGACTTCGCCCGCAGCGCCAAATACTACGGCGTGGAATACAAGCTGCCCTCAACTTTCCCGATAGCCTCGCAGGCGCCGGCGCGCGCCTTCTACTGGGTCGACCGGAAAGATCCGAAGCAGGCGAAGGCGCTGGCCGCAGCCCTGTATCGCGCCTATTTCGTCGATGACATCAACATCTCCAATCCCGAGGACACCATCGCCGTATGCGCCAGGCTCGGCTACCCACCGGAGGAGGTGCGCGCCGCGATCAACGATGCGGCGATCAAGGATCTGGTGAAAACCGAGGTGGACAAGGCAATCGCCCGCGGCGCCTTCGGCTCGCCCTATATCGTCGTCGACGACGAGGCCTTCTGGGGTGCCGACCGGCTGGAGCAGGTCGAGAAGTGGCTCGCCAGCGGCGGCTGGAAGTATTAGCCAGGGGCGGATGCGCGCATGAATATCGAGAAGATCAAGGTACGAACCGAAACCGGCCAGACCATGGAAGTCGTGGTCCTCAACAAGCGCGCCAGCGGGATCGAAATCGTGCTCGGCGAGGGCATACACAACGTCAAGTGCACGCTCAGTCCGACCCGAAACGGCCTGTCCTACGCCGGCAGCGTGATGGGACGGGAACTAATCTACGAGCGCAGCCGCGATCAGGTTCAGGCGGATATCGACCTGCACAATCCCGTGCTGCGCAAATCCAGATAGCGTTGAATGCCGGAGGCGCGCATGCAAGCAGTCATGTATGAGCACTTCGGCGACGACTCGGTGCTGTCGCTGCGCGAAACGGCGGTGCCGCAGGCGGCGCGCGGCGAGGTGCAGGTGCGCGTGCGCATGGCCAGCCTGAACCCGGTCGATTTCAAACTGCGCAGCGGCATTTTGCGCATGCTCGGCCGCCCCAGGCGCCCGGCGATCACGGGCAAGGATTTTGCAGGCGAAATCAGCGCGCTCGGCGCAGATGTGCGGGGCTACGAGCTGGGCCAGCGGGTATTCGGTTCGGTCGATCCCATGGGCGGGCAGGGCTCATGCGCGCAGTTCGTCGCCCTGGCTACGGACCTGATCGCGCCTACCCCCGACAGTTTGAGCGACGAGGCGGCCGCGAGCCTGCCGGTCGCTTCGGGCACGGCATTGCAGTCGCTCACCGACATTGCCGGTCTGCAGCGCGGACAGTCGATATTGATCAGCGGCGCCTCCGGTGCGGTAGGCGCGAGCGCGGTGCAGATCGCGCGTTCGATCGGCGCGCGCATCACCGGCGTATGCGGCACGGCCAACGTCGATTATGTCCGCTCCCTCGGCGCAGAGCGCGTGATCGACTACAAGACCGGCGACTGGCTGCGGCTCGACCAGCGCTTCGATGTGGTGTTCGATGCTGCCGCTGCCGCATCGTTCGCGCAGGCGCGGCCGCTGCTGACGGAGAGCGGCATCTATATCAACACCCTGCCCCGGCCGGCGCTGTACTGGGCGGCAGTGCTCGCAAGGGTGGGTTCGCGCCAGCGCTGCGTGCCGTTCCTGCTCAAAACCGACGCCGCCTTGCTCCAGCGGCTGGCCAAGCTCGCCGCCGAGCGCGTCATCGTGCCGCACATTCAGGAGATCATCGACTTGGCGCAGGTGGCGTCGGCACAACGGCGCATGCGCGAGGGCAAAGTGCATGGCAAGGTGTGCGTGCGGGTGGGCGACTGAGGCGCCGACCGCCCCCGATACCGCTTACGCCTGTTTCAGCCGCTGCGCGAACTCGCCGGCGAAACGTTCCACTGCCGCCCAATCGGTGTACTCATAATCGCGCGACGTGTCGGTCTCGCCGCCGCCCAGGCCGACGAACACGATCATCACCCTGCGCTTGATCGGGCCGTACAGGCTGTACCTGACCGCTCCGGCAATGCTGGCCGTCAATTGCGGCTGCCAGCCGGTCTTGCGCAGGAACTTGTCCAGGTAACGCTGCGCCGCCGCGGGTTTCGGCCGCGGCCCGCCGGCGCTGAGGCTCACCGAGAAAAACGCGCTGGGCCGCGCGGCAAGCGCGCCGCCATGCCGGCGTATCAGCGTGCGCAGGTAAGCGGGGTGGTGGCCGTAGTGAATCGACGCGCCGACGATCACGCCGTCGTAGGCCGCCGGGTCCAGCCGCGCCGGATCGGTGTCGGCCGGCAGCAGATCCACGCTGTGCGCCTGTTCGCGCAGCGTATGTGCGATGCGCTCGGCAATGAGCGCGGTCTGGCCTTCGACGCTGGCGTAGAGCAATAGTATGCGGGGCATGAGATTCGTGGTATCGGCTGCTGCGTTGCGGGATGTGCCGGTCGCGATTTGACTGTACTTGACGCAGCCGAAATGATGCGGGAGCACGACAGCGAAGTCAATCACGCCCTCGCCTGCACGCAGCTCTGAACAGCGCCTACCAGCCGAGCTGGCGCGCGGCCAGATCCTTCATGATCTCCTCGGTGCCGCCGCCTATCATCATCACCTTCACTTCGCGGTAAATGCGCTCCGGCCGCGTGCCGCGCATGTAGCCGGCGCCGCCCAGGATCTGCACTGCCTGGTCGGCGCAGAACTGCATCGCCTGTGCGGCGAAATTCTTCAGCATCGCCAATTGCGCCACCGGGTGCTCGCCCTGCTGCACGCGCCACGCCAGGTGTTCGAGCAGGGCGCGCGCCGCCTCGATGCGCATCTGCATGTCGACGAGCTTGTGCCGGATCACCTGGCGCTCGATCAGGGGCGCACCGAAAGTGCGCCGCTCACGCGCCCAGGCGAGCGCGTCCTGCAGGCATACCCGGGCAAAACCGCAGGCGATGGCCGACATGGTCAGGCGCTCCATGTTGAAATTGGACATGATGGCCTTGAAGCCCTGCCCCTGCGCGCCGATCAGATTGGCCGCCGGCACGCGCACCTCGTCGAAGTACAACGCTGCGGTGTCCGACGCCCACCAGCCCATCTTGGCGAGCGGCGTGCGCGTGAATCCCGGCCGCTCGCGTTCGATCAACAGCAGCGACACGCCGGCCGCGCCGGGGCCGCCGGTACGCACGGCCACGGTGTAGTAATCGGCGCGCATGCCGGAGGTGATGAACATTTTGGAGCCGTTGACTACGTATTCGCCACCGTCCAGACGCGCGCTGGTAAGCAGGCCGGCCACATCCGAGCCGCCGGATGGCTCGGTGATCGCCAGTGCGCTGATCTTCTCCCCCGACAGAATCTGCGGCAGCACGCGGCGCTTCAGCGCTTCGCTGCCGAAATGCAGGATCGGCGGGGCGCCGATGCCGTGCGACAGCAGGCTCGCGATCAGGCCGCCGCTGCCCGCAGCCGTGAGTTCCTCCAGCGCAACCAGGTGGTAGAACACATCGGCGGGCGTGCCGCCGTACTCTTGCGGAAAACCGATGCCGAGCAAGCCGACGCCGGCGGCCTTGCGGTAGAGTTCGCGCGGGAATTCCCCGGCCTCCTCCCACGCCTCGACCTGCGGCAGGATTTCCTCGCGCACGAAACGCGCCAGCGCGTCGCGGAATTGGCCATGCGCTTCGGTGTAGTAACGCCGGTCGGGCAGGTTCAAGGCGATCTCCTCCGCGTCCGGCTCAAGCGTCCTCGTCCAGCACCTTGGGTTTTTGCGCCAACAGAAAAGCGTTGAACGGCTCGTTCGCGCCATTGCCGGACAGCGGCGAAGAGCGCCGCGCATTGGGCACGGCACCGTCCACGCGCAGGCAGGAGCCGGAGACGAAGGCCGCCGCGGGGGAGAGCAGGAACACGATCGCCGCCGACACTTCCGATTCCGTGCCCAGGCGGCCCAGCGGCACGTGCTGGTGCAGGCCGCGGATGCGCGCGCGCATCTCCGGGCCGTAGTGGTCCATGCCGCTGGAGGCGATCCAGCCCGGGGCGACAGCATTGACGCGCACCGGCGCCCATTCCAGCGCCGCGGTCTCGGTGAAGTTGAGCATGCCCGCCCGCGCCGCGCCGGAATGGCCCATGCCCGGCATGCCCAGCCACATGTCGGCGATGATGTTGACCATGGCGCAGCCGGCGGCGCGCGCGGCCATCGACTGCGTGTAGCACTCGCGCGCCATGAGGAAGCCGCCGGTGAGATTGTTGCGCACCACCGCATCCCAGCCCTTGGCGGAGATGCTGGCGAGCGGCGCCGGGAACTGGCCGCCGGCGTTGTTGACCAGGCCGTCTATCCTGCCATGCACGGTAAGCACCTGCGCCACCGCGCGCTGCACCGCTTCTTCCTCGCGGATGTCGCACACATGCGCGCTCGCGCTGCCGCCGGCCTGCGCGATTTCGGCGCAGACGCGGTCGAGCTTGTCGCGCGTGCGGCCGATGAGCGCGACGGCCGCGCCCAGGCCCGCCAGCTCGTGCGCGGTACAGCGCCCGATGCCGGAGCCGCCCCCGGTGACGATGACCACCTTGTCCGCAAACAAGCCGGCGCGGTAAATCGACCGATAGGACGGTTGCGGAGCGGATGAGGGTGCGAACACGCGCCGATTGTGCGGGGCTTGGCCCGGTTCGTCAACGCGAGACACGGGGAACGAACGGGCGCGCAAGCGACGGCCACGCGCGGGCACTGAATTACTGCGGAACCACCACCCGTGGCGTCAGCCCCATCCGATGAGCCCGACGAGCGAAATGTTTGTCATCAAACGAGGCCATGCTGTCGCAAGCTCGATAGCTGGCATGATGCAAGGCATCCGCCAACTCCAGCCCGGCATCGCAATGGGAAAGCGCCTGGACAATGCTCTCTCGATCCTCAACCGTGACTTGGGGCAAGGCCAGAAGGTGTTTCATCACCCCGGCAATCTTCGCCGTCGAAAACTCGTAATACCCACGCATGACCCATTCCAGCTCCAGCAATACGGTCTTGCAAACCATCAGCGGCCTGCCTGATTCCATCAGCCGACGTGCGGCCTCCCGTTGCTTGAACGCCTCGGCGTCACCCTCGTCCTGGATGTAATAACGCGCCAGAACATTGGTATCGAGCCCGATCACTTGCTTCGTCCTGCTTTGCCCTTGGCCAGCAAACCGGCCGGATCGAAATTCGCTGGCATGGCCACCCTTTTGCTTTTGAGCATCCCGAAACCGCTTGCCGGAAGGTTCGCGGGGGTGCTGACGACACGCAGTTCTACACGGTCACCCACCAGGACAAACTCTACCTTGCTGCCCTGACGAAGCCCCAGGTGCTGCCGCAGTGGTTTCGGAATGGTGACTTGCCCCTTGCTGGTAACGGATGTGGTTTCCATAGCCGGCTCCTTGGTAATACCGGGTAAGAATAGCACGATCTCCGATCAGCCAAAGCGCGAACGGCAGCAGCAGCCGAAGTGCGGATGGCCGCGGCCGTTCACCTGTGCGGCGCCATTCGGCCGGATCGCGGCGTTTGCGCAGCCAAGGTTCGCTTGAACTATGAAGGGCATTGCGCAAGCGGCGCGGCCCGTTTCCTGAAGTACCCGGTTTCGACACCGTCGCGCACCCCGCGATTGCTATAATGGCTTTTTCGCGCACGCGCTCCTCGACCGTCCTGCGCGCGCCGATTCCATTCGTTCTGCCGCCCGCCATGAGCACACTGAAAACCAACCTCAACGCGCGTTCAGCCGAATTCCGCACCAATGCCGGAGCGATGTCGGCGCTGGTCGACGATCTGCGCGCCAAGATCGATGAGGTCGCGGCAGGCGGCGGCGAGGCCGCGCGCGCCAAGCATGTCGCCCGCGGCAAGCTGCTGCCGCGCGAGCGCGTGCGCACCCTGCTCGATGCGGGCTCGCCCTTTCTGGAACTGTCGCAGCTCGCCGCTTTGAACATGTACGACAACGAGGCGCCCTGCGCCGGCATCATCACCGGCATCGGCCGCGTCCTCGGCCAGGAATGCATGGTGGTGGTGAACGACGCTACGGTGAAAGGCGGCACCTATTTCCCGATGACGGTGAAAAAGCATTTGCGCGCGCAGGAGATCGCGGCGCAGAACAACCTGCCCTGCATTTACCTGGTGGATTCGGGCGGCGCCAACCTGCCCACCTGGGAGGAGGTGTTCCCCGACCGCGAGCACTTCGGCCGCATTTTCTACAACCAGGCCAATATGTCGGCCGCCGGGATACCCCAGATCGCAGTGGTGATGGGCTCGTGCACCGCCGGCGGCGCCTATGTGCCGGCGATGTCGGACGAGGCGATCATCGTCAAGGGGCAAGGCACGATTTTTCTCGGCGGGCCGCCGCTGGTGAAGGCCGCCACCGGCGAGATCGTCACACCCGAGGAGCTGGGCGGCGCCGAGGTGCACACGCGCCAGTCCGGGGTCGCCGACCACTACGCGCTGAACGATGCGCACGCCCTCGCGATTGCCCGCACCATCGTCGGCAACCTGAACCGGGTGAAACACGTGAGCACGGTGCTGCGCCAGCCGCGCGAGCCGCTGTACCCGACCGAGGAACTGCGCGGCGTCATCCCCGCCGACACGCGCAAGCCCTACGACGTGCGCGAGATCATCGCGCGCTTTGTCGATGCGAGCGAGCTCGACGAGTTCAAGCAGAACTACGGCACCACGCTGGTGACCGGCTTCGCCCATGTCTATGGCTATCCGATCGGCATCGTCGCCAATAACGGCATCCTGTTTTCGGAATCGGCGCTGAAGGCAGCGCATTTCATCGAGCTGTGTTCGCAACGCGGAATCCCCCTGCTGTTTCTGCAGAACATCACCGGTTTCATGGTGGGCAAGAAATACGAAACCAGCGGCATCGCCCGCGACGGCGCCAAGATGGTCACGGCGGTGTCCTGCGCGCGCGTGCCCAAGTTCACCGTCATCATCGGCGGCAGCTACGGCGCCGGCAACTACGGCATGTGCGGCCGCGCCTACTCGCCCCGGTTCCTGTGGATGTGGCCCAACGCGCGCGTGTCGGTCATGGGCGGCGCGCAGGCGGCCTCGGTGCTCGCCACGGTCAGGCGCGACGGCATCGAGGCCAGGGGCGGAAACTGGAGCAAGGAAGAGGAAGAGGCGTTCAAGCAGCCCATCCTGGAGCAATACGAGCACAACGGCCATCCTTACTACGCCAGCGCGCGGCTGTGGGACGACGGCGTGATCGCGCCCGAGGACACCCGCAGAGTGCTCGGCCTGGCGCTATCGGCTGCGCTCAACGCGCCGATCGAGGCGACGCGCTTCGGCGTGTTCAGGATGTAAAGCCTCCCGGCGCAGGGGGCAGAACCAAGGACAAATCGATGCAATACGAAACCCTGCAGGTCAGCGTCGAAGCGGGCGTCGGCACGATCCGGATGAACCGCCCCGAAGTGCGCAACGCCTTCAACGACACCATGATCGCCGAACTGACGCGCTCGTTCCAGGCCGCGGACGCGGACGAAAGCGTGCGCGCCGTGGTGCTGGCCGGGCACGGGCCGGCTTTCTGCGCCGGCGCCGACCTGAACTGGATGAAGAAAATGTCCGGCTACAGCCTCGAGGAAAACCGCGCCGACGCGATGGGGCTGGCGGCAATGCTGAACACGATTTACATGATGAAAAAGCCGACCGTCGCGCGCGTGCACGGAGCGGCCTATGCCGGCGGCATGGGCCTGGTCGCGGCCTGCGACATCGCGCTGGCTGCCGAGGAAGCCGAGTTCTGCCTGTCCGAAGTCAAGCTGGGCCTGATCGCAGCCACCATCGGCCCCTACGTGGTCGCCGCCATGGGCGAGCGCCAGGCGCGGCGCTATTTCCTGAGCGCCGAACGCTTTGCCGCCGCCGAGGCCCTGCGCATCGGCCTGGTGCACAAACTCGTGCCGATGGCGGAACTCGACGCCGGCGTCCAGGCCCTGCTCGCTCACCTGCTCGCCGCCAGTCCGGCGGCGATCGCGGCGAGCAAGGAACTGATACGCAGCGTGGCGCGCGGCGCCATCGACCAGGACATGATCGCGGATACCGCCGCGCGCATCGCTACCGCGCGCGCCTCCGCCGACGGCAAGGAGGGCATCCGCTCCTTCCTGGAAAAACGCAAACCATCGTGGACCCAGCCGCGCTAAAGATTCCATGTTCAACAAGATACTCATTGCCAACCGCGGCGAAATCGCCTGCCGGGTAATTCAGACCGCGCAGCGCCTGGGGGTGAAGACCGTGGCCGTGTATTCCGAGGCCGACGCCGGCGCGCGCCACGTGGATCTCGCCGACGAAGCGTATTGCATCGGCCCGGCGGCGGCCAAAGACAGCTATCTGCGCGGCGACAGGATTCTGGAAGCTGCCGGGAAATCCGGTGCCGAGGCCATCCACCCCGGCTATGGCTTCCTGTCGGAAAACGCCGATTTCGCCGAGGCCTGCGGCAAGGCGGGCCTGGTGTTCATCGGGCCGCCGCCCGCAGCGATCCGCGCCATGGGCAGCAAGAGCGCGGCGAAAGACATCATGGGCCGCGCCGGCGTGCCGCTGGTGCCCGGCTATCACGGCGACGCTCAGGGCATGGCCCTGCTGCAACAAGAGGCGGACAAGATCGGCTATCCGGTGCTGATCAAGGCCTCGGCCGGCGGCGGCGGCAAGGGCATGCGTATCGTCGAGCAGGCCGCGGATTTCGCCGCCGCGCTCGCCTCCTGCCAGCGCGAATCAAAAGCGAGCTTCGGCGACGCGCAGGTGCTGCTGGAGCGGTATCTCGCGCGCCCGCGCCATATCGAAATCCAGGTGTTCGCCGACACGCAGGGCGACGCGCTGTACCTGTTCGAGCGCGACTGTTCGGTGCAGCGGCGCCACCAGAAAGTGCTGGAAGAGGCGCCGGCGCCGGGCATGAGCCAGGCGCGGCGCAACAGCATGGGCGAGGCCGCGGTCGCGGTGGCCAAGGCCATAGGTTACGTCGGCGCGGGCACGGTGGAATTCATCGCCGAGCCGGGAGACGGGAAACGCGCCGGCACTTTCTATTTCATGGAAATGAACACGCGGCTGCAGGTGGAGCATCCGGTGACCGAAATGATCACCGGGCTGGACCTGGTCGAATGGCAGTTGCGCGTGGCCAGCGGCGAGCCGCTGCCGCGCGCGCAGGACGAACTCGCCATCAGCGGCCACGCCGTGGAAGCGCGCATTTATGCCGAGGACCCGGCGAAGAACTTCCTGCCCTCGACCGGGCGCATCACGCACCTGGCCGCGCCGGCCGAGTCGCGCCATGTGCGCATAGACACCGGCGTGCGCGCGGGCGACGCGATCACGCCGTTTTACGACCCGATGATCGCCAAGCTGATCGTCTGGGACCAGGACCGTCCGGCAGCGCTCGCGCGCATGCGCGGCGCGCTGCAACAGTTCCAGGTCGTGGGCGTCACCACCAATGCCGAATTCCTCGCGCGGCTCATCGCCTGCGAGGCGTTCGCGACGGCGGATCTGGACACCGGCCTGATCGAGCGCAACCGCGCCGAGCTCATGCGCGCGCCGCCGGCCGCGGGCGACGAGGTGCTGGCGCTCGCCGCGCTGGCCGAATTGCTCGCGATCGAGCGCCGCGCGAAGGAGCGCGCCGCCGGATCGGGCGACCCCTGCTCTCCCTGGGGAATGTGCGACGGCTGGCGCCTGAACCAGGACAACCATCACATCATGGTATTCCGCCAGGCAGAACACGAGCAGGCGGTCACGGCGCACTACCGCCCCGGCCGCTTCGAGCTCGAACTTCCCGGCGGCAGGCGCAGCCTCACCGGCGCCTGGCAGCCCGACGGCAGCCTGACCGCCTGGCTCGAAGACGCCGTGCTGCAAGCCAACGTGGTGCGCTCGGGGCAGACTCTGGACGTGTTCTTCCGCGGCACCCGCTACCGGCTGGAGCTGCGCGATCCGGCCTTGCATGAAATCGAGACCGAGGCGCACAGCGGCAGCCTGGCCGCGCCAATGCCGGGCAAGATCATCGCAGTGCTGACCAAGAGCGGCGCCAGGGTGGAGAAAGGCACGCCGCTCATCATCCTGGAGGCGATGAAAATGGAGCACACCATCATCGCGCCGGGCCGGGGCACGGTAACGGAAATCCATTACAAGGTCGGCGAGCAGGTCAATGAGGGCGCCGAGCTGCTCGGCTTCGAGCTCGGTGAAGCTTAAGCTGCTGCTCTCGCCATGACCCTCCCGCACAAAGTACGCATCGTCGAAGTCGGCCCGCGCGACGGCCTGCAGAACGAGGCCGGCGTGGTGCCGACTGCGGTCAAGATCGAGCTGATACACCGCCTCGCCGACGCCGGACTGCCGGCGATCGAGGCCACCGCCTTCGTCTCGCCCAAGTGGGTTCCGCAAATGGCGGACAACGCCGCAGTCATGGCCGGCATCCGCCGCAAACCCGGCGTTGCCTATCCGGTGCTGGTGCCGAACATCAAAGGCTTCGAGGCTGCGCTGGCGGCGGGCGCCGAGGAGATCGCGGTATTCGGCGCAGCATCCGAAGCCTTCAGCCAGAAGAACATCAACTGTTCCATCGCCGACAGCCTGGCGCGTTTCGAGCCGGTGGTGCAGGCGGCGCGGCGGCACGGCGTGCGCGTGCGCGGCTACATCTCCTGTGTCGCCGGCTGCCCCTACCAGGGCGCGGTCGAACCCGCGGCGGTGGCCGCAGTCGCGGCGGAACTCGAGCGCATGGGTTGCTACGAAATTTCCCTGGGCGACACCATCGGCGTCGGCACCCCGCGCCAGATCCAGGCGATGCTCTCCACGGTGGCGCTCGCCGTGCCGATGGAAAAACTCGCGGTGCATTTCCACGACACCTACGGCCAGGCGCTCGCCAACATCTATGCCGCACTGGAAACGGGCATCGCCACCGTGGACAGTTCGGTCGCCGGCCTCGGCGGCTGCCCCTATGCCAAGGGCGCCTCGGGCAATGTCGCCACCGAAGACGTGGTGTATCTGCTCGATGGCCTGGGGATACATACCGGCGTCAACCGTGACCTGGTATTCGAAGCCGGGCGTTTCATCTGCGCGCAACTCGGGCGGGAACCGAGCTCGAAAGTTGCGCGGGCGCTCGCGGGCAAGAAAGCCAAATGAACATAGCTGACCTGCAAACGCAGGACGCAGAAGTCGCTTCGCCATGCGTCAATGTCTGCCGCATGGACGCGAAGAGCGGCTACTGCGAAGGCTGTTGCCGCACTTTGGAGGAAATCGCCTCCTGGTCGGTATATGGTCCGGCTGAAAAACGCAAGGTGCTTGCGCTACTCGTCGCGCGAAAAGCAGCGCCTTGAACCTGCCGCCGCAAATCCAGGTGCTGGAGCGCGGCTGGCTGTCCAGCAACAACATCGTCATGACCGGCCCCGAGGAC
>JBQMQE010000062.1:0-297 GCA_052172655.1 Burkholderiales bacterium | reverse complement strand
GATCGACAATGGCGACGGCAACTGCGCGCTGATCGACAGCGGCTACGTTGCGCATGCCACGCAGACGCTGCAGTTGCTGCAGCACGCCCTCGGCGGCAAACCGCTCGCCCGGCTGATCAATACGCATTGCCACTCCGACCACATGGGCGGCAACGCCGCAGTGCAGCGCGCCTACGGCTGCCGCACCAGCATACCTGCGGGCGAAGCGCCCGCGATCGCTGCCACCTTGCCCTGGTAGGGCGCGAGACCGCTTTCGTTGCCGTCCTGGCGCGAGATCCAGTCGAGCGTGTTCTTGAG
>JBQMQE010000061.1:7729-20419 GCA_052172655.1 Burkholderiales bacterium | reverse complement strand
TCGGCCGGCTGCAGACGTTCGCCGGGTCGTACGCCGGCCCGCGTAGCGTGCGGCCAACGAAGGCGGTGATCGAAGTCGCCACGCCGGTGATCGTGCGCACCCCGCTCGGTACCTCTTCGATGTACACGCCGGGGTAAGAAAGGGCAGCTGGCATCGTTGCATCTCCTGGTCGTTTAGTTCAAGGTTTCACTCATGGCAGACATCGATCGCAGCAGACTCAACTTGGATCATCCTTCTTGCTGCGTTCATAAATCACGGTGCCGTCGCGCAGGGTCTTACGCACCACTTCTCCCCGGTTCACGAGCTGCTCGATGGCACGCTGAACGTTGGCCAACCGCGCGCTGCCGGCATTTCCCGGCAGCCACCAAAGCGCGATGCCTTCCAAAGTGTCGGCGGCATGGGGGTGGTCTTGCAGATAGCGGCGGATTGCGGCCGCCACTGCAGTGACATCCTTGGTTTCCGCATCCATGCTCCTTCCTGATCGAGGGGACCGACAAGAGCCGGACTATGCACGACGTTATGCAAGAGCCATGCCGTGGCCCCCGAGTGCGCCAACGGACTGAAACAGCGGAAGTTTTCTGTGTCAGGCCAATGACCCGGGTGAACTTCATCCCGGATTGGCTTGGTGGCATCCGACCCGACTGGGTCAGGAATGACCCAGGTCAGAAGTGGAGAACTCGAAAGCGGATGCTTGACCCGAGACGCTAAGCGAAGAACTGGCGGTTTGTGAAACCGTGCTTCTTCATGAGCTTGCCAAAGGCGCGCCGCTCCTGGCCGCTCAAGCGCGCGGCAGCGGAGACATTGCCGTGCGATTCCAGCAGTGCCCGCTCGATGAAGCATCGCTCAAACGTCCGAATGGTTGCCGCCTTTGCGCGCCGGAATCCCAGTTCCCGCGGAGGCAGACCCGCCTCCGTCGGCGGAGCAGGTTGGTGAGCTCGCGGCGCTTCGGCATGAACGAGTCCGAGTTCCACCGCGGACTTACCCTCCCTCAGAACCACCGCCCGGTGTACCAGGTTTTCCAACTCGCGCACGTTGCCTGGCCAGGAATGGCTCCTTATCCACGCGAGGTCGGCGCCCGCAATCAGCGGCTCGGCGCTCTTATACTGCTTGCTGTAGATGCGCACGAAGTGTCTTGCCAATAACTCCGCGTCGCCCGGCCGTTCGCACAGCGCAGGCAGAGTCAGCGAGAAAATCTTCAGCCGGTAGAGCAGATCAGGACGGAACCGCCGCTGCGCCACCAAGTCGTCGAGATTGACATTGGTAGCGGCGATTACGCGAACATCCGCCAGCTCGTCGCGGGTCGCGCCCAAGGGCCGGTAGCGCAGGTCTTGCAGGAACCGCAACAGCGCCACCTGTCCGCGCAACGGCAGCGCATCGACTTCGTCCAGAAAAAGCGTGCCGCCTTGCGCCTGCGCGATGAGCCCGGGCCTCGGCTCGCGCGCGTCGGTGTAGGCGCCGCGGGCATGACCAAAGAATTCATTTTCGATCAGGTTCTCGGGCAGCGCGCCGCAGTTGACGGGAATGAACGGCATCGCGCTGCGGGGGCCGGAGTAGTGTATGGCACGCGCCACCAATTCTTTACCCGTGCCCGTGTCCCCGTCAATCAGCACCGGAGCATCGATGCGGGCAATGCCGGCGATCTGGCGCAGGACATCAAGAAAGACCGGCGCTTGACCGATCAATTTGACAGCAGGTTGAATTTGCATGGCGCCCCCTCGGCATTGACCTGACTGGCTCAATTTGATCCAAGCTATTTGAGAATTCTAACCCAGATAACAGAATTCAAAATTACAAGAAGGATTCTTGTCCCCGTACTGATCTCCTGCTCTTTGGATTGAGAAAGCCGCCAGTAGGCAGCCCAAGCGGGCCTACATGGCATCTATCCTTGATCCCGCTGCTACTCCGCGTCATGGATCGGCCGCCGCACCCGAAGGCCGTGCCGTTGGCTGCGGCCACGGGTAAAATAAAAGCCTCCTCAACTCCTACAGGCGAGACGCTATGAGCGACGCTCTGGATTATCTGCTCAAGGTGCGGTCCGATGCGATTCCGCACTACTTCAAGTTCCTCAAGGAAGCCGGCAAGCATCTCGATCCCAAGACGCGCGCGCTGATCTCGGTCATCACCAAAGTACACTCACAGACCGAAACCGGCCTGCGCCAATACCTGCTGCGCGCGCTGCGCGACGGCGCGAGTCCGATGGAAGTGCTCGATGCGCTGCTGATGGCGTTCCCGGCGCTGGGGCTGGCCAAGATCGTCTGGGCGGTGGACGTCATCCTCGCGCTCGACCTGCCCGAGTTCCGCCCGGAGAACATCGGCAAAGAAGCGCGCTGGCATGACATCGCGCCGGCGGCGCAGGTCGGCGATGGCGCGGCAGTGCGGCTCGACTGCGACGGGCGCGGCCTGTTCGTCTACCGCGACGGCGACGCTTACAGCGTCTATGACAGCCGCTGCCCGCACCAAGTCACCAACATCCCGCACCTGGCGCTCGACGGCCTGGAGCTGACTTGCCCTAAGCACAAGTGGGCATTCGACCTCACCACTGGCGCCTGCGTGAAGAAGGGAACGCAGCCGCTGAAGCGCTTCGAAGCGAAAGTGGACAAGGGCCGCCTGCTCGCTTATTGGTAGACGCCTGGCAGCGTGAACGCGGAGCGTCTGCAGCGGCGCCGTTGCACTGCGCCATTCGGCGCAGAACCAGAACTGGCACGTTTCTTCAGCCGAGCGCAGGTCCACGCGGCTTCGTGCACGAATTCGTAAGCGCGCGCTAATTTGATTCTGACCCGGACTCCAGTGTCTGGATTTCGGCGTAAAACCGGTTTTATGGTAATATGGCGAATATGAAAACGACACTTGAATTGCCGGACGAGTTGATGCGCCGCGTCAAGCTGCGTGCGGTTCACCGCAACCAGAAGCTGAAAGATGCAGTCGCGCAGCTGCTGGAGGCCGGCATCGCAGCACTGCCGCCCGCCGAGCAACCCGCGCGTCCACCAAGGCCGGTGCGGCTGAAAAAACAGGCTCCGCTGACGATCGACGCTATCGAAGCCGCCATAGCCGCCGGCCGCGATTAGGCGCTTCCACCGCATGGTCGTCGTCGATACGAATGTCCTCACCTACCTGCTGATCGAAGGCGATCGCACCAAGCAGGCGCAGGCCTTGTTCGCGAAGGATTCCGACTGGCGCAGCGAAGCCTTTATCCTGGTCGAATTCAGCAATGTACTGGCGACCTATCGGCGCATGGGGGCCCTGACCAGCCAGCAGACGCAGTCCTTGCTTGCACAGGCCGCAACACGCGTGCGCGAACTGGTGAGCGTTCCAAATTTGCAGGCCTTGCGTTTCGCGGAACGCTTTGCAGTGTCCGCTTACGATGCACGATTTCTCGCGGTGGCGGACTCGCTGGGCGGGAAACTGGTGACCGAAGATGCAAAACTGCGCGCCGCCGCGCCCGCGCTGACGCGCTCGCTTGCGCAGGCGCTCGTTGCGTGAGAACGACAAGCTGTAGCCATTCGGCAGACGCAGCCGGCGGCCCACCCCACCGGGCGTAGTCAAATCCGATTCAGAGCGCGAGCTCGGCCGGATCCTCTATCCAGGCAGCAATGATCTGCTCGGCCGCGGCAGGATCGCCCTGATGCACGCGCAGCAGGCGCTGCGCGGTCTCGTGCCAATGCACGCTGCCAGTGCGCGCGGCGTCGCGCAAGGGAGCCAGGCTCCCGGACTCGCGCCAGTCGCGGTAGGCCTGCGCCAGCAACGGAAACAATTTGCTGCGCACGCCCTCGAAGTTGGCGAAATGGAAGTGAATCGAACAGGCTGCCTCGCGCTCGATCAGGCGCGGCAGGGTGGACAGGCAGTCGGCCAGGTTGTCGCGCACGGCGCGCGCGAGGATCTCGGCGCGCCGGCCGGTGAACGAGGCGATGAGTTCGCGCCACGCGGGCCCGAGCAAGGGCTCGGCCATCGCTTCGCCGAGCTCGTGCAGGATCAGCGTCTCCGCCTCGTGTTCGGACATGGCCTCCAAGCCCTGCTCGGCATCGGCCGCAAAGCCATAGCACTCCAGCGCCGACTTCAGCGCGCCGTCGGCCTTGCGCACGCCCCAGATCTCGATTTTGTCCCAGAGCCAACGGCGCAGCGCGTCCCGGCGCAGGAACAGCGCGCCGCCCTGCAACGCGGCAGGCGGGGCGGTGAGGTCGCGCGCATACTCGCAGCCCGAGATGAACAGCGCCAGCCCCTGCCGCTCGTCGCGGCGCTCCAATTGCGCCAGGAAGAAATGCGGCTTGCCGAAACGACCGTAGCCGCCGCCGTAGACCAGGCCCTGCGGCACCAGCGCCGCGTTGATGGCTTCGACTTCGAAGGCGCCGTAGCTGCGCTGCCCGACCTGCAGCGGTTCCAGGTCGTCAGCCTGCAGCCCGTCCCACAGCGCCTCGCGCTCCGAAATCCAGCTTCCGAGTTCCTGCCGCGGCAGCGGACGCGCCAGCGGGACCTCGTGCTCCCAGCGGTAGAACTCGCGCATATCGAGAAGATAATTGCACAGCGTCGATTCGCGCGCGTGACGCGCGTCGGCAATGTGGCAGTTGCGCTGCACGCTCTGCACCAGTCGCGGAAAATTGGGCAAGGGCATCATGGTCGCGTCCGGCGGCGTCGGATTTGATAGGCGGCAACCGATTGGACTATGGCGGAGTACGGCAAGTTCTGCAAGTCGCCGAATTTCTGCCGCGCCGCTTCGACCAGGCCGCGCACATCGGCCACCGAAACCAGCCCCTGCACCGCGGGCGGAGATTCCCTCGCGGGTGAGTCTACCGCGGCGGCAAGCGAGAGCGCCCGCTGCACGCCCTGCAGGCCGCCGCATTGCAGCTTCATCTCTTTGGCATGGGGCAGCGGTGCGTCGATTTGCGTCAGCTTCAGCGCGAACGCCGAGTTCCGCCGCAACAGGGCGCACAGCGCCGCACATTCCTCGCGCGCAGGCAGCAAACCGCAGGCGACGGCCTCGCGCTCGGCGATGTTGCGCCGCGCGGCGAGTGAGCAGGCGCAGGCGCCGGCGAGCAAGGCCCTCTCGAACGCGCAGGGGCGTGGAGCCATAACATCGCGCGCGCGGCGGAAAGCCGATTCGTCCATGGCGCCCGCTCAGTCGTCGTCCGGGTTGGGCTGCGGCGCGCGCTGCTGCGACAGGAGATCCTCGGCCTGCAGTTCGTTGTCGGCGAGGATCACCTTGATCGAGCACGCCTCGGCAGAGGAGGGGGCGGCGCGCAGCACCTTGGCGCGCGCCGAGGCGTCGCGGAAAGCGTCGTGCTGTTCGAGCTTCTCCAGCCGGCGGATGGGGAAGGCAAACACCTTGTAGATGTAATAGGGCATGGTCAGAGTATTGCGGCGGTCAATTGCGTTTGGGGAAAGCCCCGCTCGCGCAGTGCCATTGCGGCGGCGTTAATGAATTCCTCGGGCCCGGCGAGATAGATGTCGAACGCGTTCAGGTCGGAGTGGTCCTCACCGATGCGGCTTACCAGTTCAAGCGCGTCGCCACCTTCGGCGGCGATGGGCACATAGGTGAAATTGTCCAATGCATCGGCCCAGGAGCGGCACAGGTTGGCGAGGTAATGGCCGGTCGGGCGCGTCGCGAGCCAGTACAGATACAGCCGCTCCGACAGTTCCAGCGCCATGGCATGCTCAAGCAGGCTCTTGATCGGGGCGAAACCGGTGTCGCAAGCGACAAACAAAATGGAGCGCGGGGATTCCGCGCGCAACACGAAGTCCCCCCACGGACCGAACAGCGTGACGGCGTCGCCCGGCTTGAGGGAGCCAAACACGCGCTGGGCGAAGCCGTCTTCCGCGTTGCGCACGACATGGAACTGCAAATTACGGTCGTCGCACGGGCAACTGGCGATCGGCAGTTGCGCCGATGCCGCGTCCGCCGTGAGGGTTAAATTCTGGCCCGCCAAAAAACGCAGGCGGTTGGTGCGCGGCGTCTGCAGGTGCAGCAACATCAGTTCGTCGCCGAGCGCTTGCACTGCCTTGACCCGAGCCACGATCTGCTGCTGCGCAATGTCGCCGGGCTCGACGCACTCGAGCGCTTCGATCACCAGGTCGCCGACAGCCGTGTGCGAGCACAGCAGCGTGTAGCCCTGGCGCTTCTCCGCCTCGCTCAGCACGTAATCGTGGGGGCGGACTTTCTGCACCTGGCCGGAGACGACGCGCGCCTTGCATAGCCCGCAGTTGCCGTTGCTGCAACCGTAATTCAGGGCGAGTCCGGAGCGCAGCGCTGCATCGAGTATGGTATCGGCGCCATCGACGAAAAATTCGTGGCGACTCGGGCGAATGACGACATGGGCGGACATCACGCGCAGCATATCATCCATCAGTGCAAGCGGGTTTGGCGCTTCGGACTGGCCCAGCACCAGTTCAAGCTCGCGCTCGAGGAACGCTCCCAGCTCCTGCGCCGCGGCCGCCGCCGGCCGATCCGCTGCTTGCACCTCCTGCCGGCGCAGGCGCTCGCGCAGCTCGACCACCATGGCGTGATAGCGCTGCAGGTGCGCGCGCAGGTCGGCCAACTCGCGGCTTTGCTCGAACAGGCGTTGCGCCAGGATCTCGCTGCTCGGCAGCAAGTGTTCGCGCAAGCGCTTGCCGAAGGCTTCCTCCCTGATCCTGGCAACGCGCTCGAAGCCAGTATCGCCTTCCAGTTTGGCCGCCGGAAAGACGCGCATCAAATCGCCCACGGACACCATGCCATCGAAGGAGCGCAGCTCCCCCGTCTGGATCTTATGCTGCAATGCGCCGCGTGCGACACCCACCAGCCGCGCCGCCCGCGACAGGCTGAGCCGTTGCTGCATGCGTCGCTCCCGAAACGGTACTGCAACGACAGGGCAAATGCGCCGCAGGCGAGCTGGCCGCTGCAGCGGCCAGCTCCTCCCGCGTGCTACTCAGGATCTACGCGCGTAGCGTTCGTGCAAATGCTGGCCTAGCGCCAACATGAAGCGCAGCGTTTCCTGGGTGCGGGCGTCGGTGAGCATCCGGTACATGGCAACCACACCGCCTTCGGTGCGTTCGGCCTCGGCCTGCTTCGCCGCCGTTTCCATGCTCTCGAGCAGCCCGCCCACCATGTCCAGCCGGTCGACGAAGGTCGGCAGCAGAGCAGCGACGCGCTCGAGCGACCCGCTCGCCTCGAGCTTCGCCAGCATCTCGACCAGCCGGCCTGCGCCGCCGCGGTTGAGCCGGTCGAGCAGCGACAGCCCTTCGCTCGCGGCTTCCGCCAATCTGCCCACGATTTCCTCGGACAGCGCGTCCTGCGCCGCGCCGTAGACGCGTGCGAGCTGCGCCAGCCGCTCGATGTCGCCGTCCGCGACCAGCCGCGTCAGTACCGGCAGCGCTTTTTCCAAGCCCGAGCGATTGATCTGATCGAGCAGGCTCAAGCCGCCGCCCGCGGCGTCGGCAACGCGCCCCACCATTTCCTCGGTCAGCGCATCCTCCGCCGAGCCATAAACCCGCGCCAGGTTGACCAAGCGCTGCAGGTCGCCGTTTTCGACCATCTGCGCGAGCTGCGGTATCGCCTTGGACAGGCCGCTGCGGTTGACCTTGTCGACCAGATCCATCGCATCGGCGGCACTGCCGGCAACGCGGCCGATGATATCCTCGGTCATCGCGTCGCGTGCCGCCGTCACGACGCCCTCGAGTTCCTCCAGCGTGCCGGGCATGTCCTTCGTTTCTGCGTTCATGATTCCTCCCGGCTACAGTAGTCCACGCGCAGAGGCCCAGTAAAGTTTGTTGTAGGCCATCTTGAACCAGTGCATGGCGCGGGTCGGCGCCTTGGGATCGGGCGGATTCTGGTAGTTGAACATGGCGTAGGTGGCGCGGTCCAGACCGGCCTCGATGAAGCAGAACACCTTGCCGTCGTAATCGCGCACCGGCGTGGTCATGCCCATCTTTACCATCGCCGCAATGTTCTCGCCCAGGGTTTCGGCTTCGAAGTGCGCGGTGGAGCCCGCCTTGCTGATCGGAATATTGGTGGTGTCGCCGATCACGAACACGTTCGTGCGTCCCTCCATATTGAGCTTGGTCTTGTTGGTTGGAATCCAGCCGTTCTGCCCCAGCCCGTTCTTCTCGATTACTTCCATCCCGCGGTGCGCGGGGATGGCGACCAGCAGGTCGTACTGCACTTCCGAACCTTCTTCGCTGCGCAGGATGCGTTTCGCGCCGTCGACCTCCTTGATGTTGAAAAAGGTCTCCGAAGTGATACCCAGCCGGCCGAACTCGGGTCCCGCCCATTTGGCGACGTTCTCCAGGCTGTGCACGCGGTTGATCGGGTAGGTGTAATGCAGCTGCACCTTGTCGGAAAGGCCGCGCTCCTTGAAGTAGTCGTGCAGCATGAACGTGATCTCCAGCGGCGCCATCGGGCATTTGTGCGGCACGCCGACGGTGATCACCACTTTGCCGCCCTTGAATTCCTGCAGCGCGTGCATCATCTTGAGCGCCGTTTCCTCAGTGTAGAAGAAGTGCGCGTTCTCGGCCAAGCCCTTCACCTCTTCGGCAACCATGCGCGAACCGGTGGCGATCACCAGCACATCATAGTCATAGGTCTTGCCGCTCTTCGCCTTCACTTGGTTGCTGTCGAGCTTGAATTCCTCCGCCGGATCGACGTGGAATTCGATCCCCGGCTCGAGCAGGCTGGCTTGGTCGCGATACAGCGCGTCGGGCGTGCTGCGGCCGATGGCGAGGTAGAGCAGGCCAGGCTGATACAGATGCCGGTCCGACGCCGACAGCATCGTTATGCGGGCTTTTCCCGCCCGCAATTCCTGGCTCAGGCGCCGCGCCAGATTGTTCGCCAGGATAGTTCCGCCCATGCCGCCGCCGATTATGAGTATCTTCATTCCCGCCTCCTCAGGTTGACATCGAACACAACATCTACTGTTTGGCTAGACTCACCGCTATTTGGTTTTCCTCACCGTTATGTGCCACACGCCCGCCTCTTCCGTCGTCGACACATGCTCGTGGCCCACCTTGCGCACCCACTCGGGGATGTCTTTCGCCGATCCCTTGTCGTTGGACAATACCTCAAGTTCGTCGCCGATCTGTGACATTTTCAGGATCCCGATCAGTTCCATCAGGGGACCGGGGCAGAAGCTGCCTCGCCCGTCAATAATCTTTTTCTCCGCCATAGTCGCGCTCCTGGGTTCGTTTCAAAAGGTCCAGACCTGCGCACCGCTGGCCGCTTCAAGAAATCCGGCGAGCCCGGTCGGCTCCCCCACGAACGGCTCCAGGGTATCGCTTTCGATGCCGGCAATGTCCAGCGCCATGGAGCACGGCAGGATCTTCGCATCGCCCAGTTCCACGGCCTGTCTGAACAGGGTCTTGAAATCCGGCGCCTTCTTCTTCACGATGAGATCGCCGAAGCTGCCCTCGCTGGGCGCGTCGGTCGAGGCGCCTTTGATGAAATAAGGCACCGCGTTCATGGAAAGGAATATCGTGACTTCGTTGCCGCTCACGGCCGCGACCGATGCCGCCATGGCGGCCATCTGCAGGCGTTCGCGCGTTCCGGACACCACCACCACGCAGATCTTCTCTACGGCCATTGCACCTCCTCCTGAATGCGAATCTACGCTTCGACGCAAACGCAACTAAAGGCTGCGGGGCTTTGGCGCCCTTCGATGCACTTTGGTTGCGGGACCGCTCGCTGCCCGTTGCGCACGAGTTCCGTCGTTTGCCCCGGATTTGCGGAAAAGATTACGCCCGACGAAAGGAATATGCAATTCATAATGGCAACTGTTCGAGGCAACAGAGTTACAAATTCTCATCTGGCGCCGTCGGCCCGAACACGCAGCTTGGTGCCAAATGCACAACGAGGAGATATCCCCCGAGGGGACCTTCCCCTCTCCCCTCAAGGGGGACCGAGGACGTGGGATCGCGACCTCCGGGGCGTCTCCCCGCTTGCCCGCCTAAGTCTGGCGCCATTTCGGCGATGCTGAAACGGCCTGTTACTTTCGCTTCAGAAAGAAAATGTACTCGTTGTTGGCTTCCGACTGGGACAGCAGTTCGTTGCCGGTTTGCTTGCAGAAGGCCTGAAAATCCTTGACCGAGCCGAGATCGGTTGAAACGATGCGCAACACCTGGCCGCTTTGCATCTCGGTCAACGCCTTTTTCGCGCGTAGTATCGGCAGAGGACAATTCAATCCGCGTGCATCCAGGTCTTTGTCGACATTCATGGTCGCCTCCTTTGTGGTAGGTAATCTGTATTGCTATCGCCTTTATCGCCAGATCCGTCCGGGGAACGCCGGTCCCATTGCGCATCCTGCAATAGTATCAATGTAGCAGAACCCTGCTCGCGCGCAATCGGCGCGCATAGTGCTCAGGAAATCGCCTGGTAGTACAGGTTCTGCGGATGCTTGGCCTGCGCGAAAAAATACCAGCGCTCGGCGAGCAGCCCCAGATACTGCAGCGCGAACGCCGCTGCCAGCACCGGCCAGGAAGCGAGAACGGCTCCGGCTGCGAGCAAGGTCAGCGGCAACGGGAACACCAGCAGCAGAAACACCCACTTCACCGCGCGCAGCCGGGAAAACGAGCTGGCGTGGAAGAATTCGCGCGTGTTGAACGATCCGCCCATGAAGCCCTCCGACTTCTGCGCGATGCGCGGGTGCTTCACCCCGATCGCCGTCTGCAGCGTCGACTTCGGTTTGAGCTGCGCGTTGCGCGCGAGCGCCGCGACGCGCGTAACCAGGGCTGCCAGCGTGAATGCCGCTGTCCACAGGGCCGACGCAACAACCAGGGCAGGCGCCTGCGCCGCCGCCCAGGCCGTGCCCAGCAGGAAACCCGAAGCGCAGCCGAACAGGGTGTAGTTGACGACGGTGAGCGGCGTATGCCATTCCTGCAGGAACTGAATGCAGGCGTAAATCATACCGGTGCAGACGAACAACAGCAGCGCCAGGGTCAGGCCCGCCGTTCCCAGCGCCAAACTCAGGTCCCCGGCGCCGCGCAGATAATGCGCCAGGCCGAAGGCCGCAACCGCGGCCATGAACGCGGGCAGCGCGATCACTTCGCGCGACAACCAGGAAGTGCGCCACATCGCGGCCGAACGCCAGGCCCGCTCGGGGCGGCCGAGATGAAAAAACGAGGCGAGCAGCCCGGCGGCCAGCAGTGACAGCGACAACACGCAGCCCAGTGAAAAGTAAAGCGCCGGCGGCATGGCCCAGGCGCCGAGCGCCGCGCCGAGCTCGGCGACGTAGAGCGCAATGAACAAACCCTGGCCCGCGCCGATGAGGGTAGTGAGAAAAATGACCGAGAACGCAGGACGCATCGCGGCTACCAGGTAGTGCTGTCGTCGAGGGACGGCGCCCTGACGTCGGGCTTGGGCAGCTTGCCGTCGATCTTGAGGGGGTTGTCCACGCGCTCGAGCTCGTCGCGATGCAGGGTGATTTCAGTCTTGCGCCGCGGCAGGTAATGATTCGCCGGATGCGTGCCCCACTCCGGCATCAGCGCATAGCCGCCTGAGTCGCGTATCGCCCGCGACACCGCCGACTCCGGATCGTGCACGTCGCCGAACAGGCGCGCGCTGGTCGGGCAGGCCATGACGCAGGCCGGCTTGCGCTCCGCCGGCGGCAGCAATTCGTCGTAGATGCGGTCCACGCACAGGGTGCACTTCTTCATCACCTTCTGGTGTTCGTCGATCTCGCGCGCACCATAGGGACAGGCCCAGGCGCAGTATTTGCAGCCTATGCATTTGTCGTAATCGACCAGCACGATGCCATCCTCGGCGCGCTTGTAGCTCGCCCCGGTCGGGCACACCGGCACGCAGGGCGGGTCCTCGCAGTGCAGGCAGGATTTGGGAAAATGCACCGTCTGCGTGTTGGGAAATTCGCCCACCTCGAACGTCTGCACCCGGTTGAAAAAGGTCCCGGTGGGATCGCGCGCGTAGGGGTTGTCGTCCGACAGGTACCCGGCCTCGCCCGAGGTGTTCCACTCCTTGCAGCTGGTGACGCAGGCGTGGCAGCCGACGCAGACGTTCAAGTCGATCACCAGCGCGAGCTGCTTGCTCATTTCTTCACCCCGGCAACGAATGCGAGCCAGGTCTTGCGCACGCGGTCCATGCCCGGCAGAGCAGCTACCGCCGCGATTTGCGGCGAGGATTGCTGCGCCTCGTCCGCGCCCGCCTTGTAGATGCGAACGCGCACGTCGTACCAGCCGGCCTGGCCGGTGACCGGATCGGAATTGGAGATGCGTTCATCGCCTGGGGAAGCGTCACCCCCGGCCCAGCTCCCCGAGGGCGAGGGGTGAGGCAACTCGTCGCTGATCAGGTGATTGAGCAGGAAACCGAGCTCGGCTTCGTTGGCGCCGGGCGCAAGATTCCACGCCCCAGCCGCCTTGCCGATCGCATTCCAGGTCCACACCGTGCCCGGCTCCACCGCTTCGGAGTAGCGCGCCATGCAGCGCACTTTGCCCCACATTGATTCGACCCAGATCCAGCCGCCGTCGTCTATGCCGTGGACGCGTGCGAGCGCCGGGTTCACGAACAGGTAGTTGTGCGCATGGATCTGCCGCAGCCAGGCGTTCTGCGCATCCCAGGAATGGTACATGGCCATCGGCCGCTGGGTAATCGCGTTGAGCGGGTACTTGTGCGCGTCGGTGACCTGCGCTTCGAGCGGCTCGCAGTAGAACGGCAGCGGATCGAAATAAGTTTCGATGCGCTGCGCCAGGTACTCACTATCGTTGCGTAGGTAGAACGGCTTG
>JBQMQE010000061.1:0-7719 GCA_052172655.1 Burkholderiales bacterium | reverse complement strand
TAGCCGCTGACCGCGACCCCGACCGTGTCGACCGCTGCGGCGGGCGCCGCTTCGCCGGCCCCCTGCCTTGCGCCGCCATGCGGAATTTCTGCAGCACCTCGGAATAGATCTGGATCACGATGGGATCGGCGTGGCGGCGCAGGCGCGTGCGCTGCGCCCACTCGTGGTAGCCCTTGTTCCAGTTGCGCATGTACTGGTAAGAGGGCGGCAGCTTGTACTGGAATACGCAGTTATTCTTGGCGTACATGTCCCACTGGCGCGGATTGGGCTCGCCCTGCATGAACTTCTCCCCGCCCTTGCCGCGCCAGCCGGCGAGAAAACCGATGCCCGAGCCGGCTTCGGTCTCGTAGTTGACGATGAAATCGGGGTAATCGCGGTATTTGCGGCTGCCGTCGGCGTTGACGAAGGCGGGAAACTTCAGCCGGCCGGCGAGTTCGATCAGCACTTCCTGGAATGGCTTGCACTCCCCCGTCGGCGGCAGCACCGGCATGCGCACCGAGTCCACCGGGCCATCGAATTCGGAAATCGGCCGATCGAGCATGGACATGACGTCGTGGCGCTCGAGGTAGGTGGTGTCGGGCAGGATCAGGTCGGCGAACGCCGTCATTTCGGACTGGAACGCGTCGCACACGACGATGAACGGGATTTTGTACTCCCCGCCTTCATCCCTGTCGTTGAGCATCCTGCGCACTTGCATCGTATTCATGCTCGAGTTCCACGCCATGTTGGCCATGAAAATCATCAGCGTGTCGATGCGGTAGGGATCGCCGCGCCAGGCGTTGGTGATCACGTTATGCATCAGGCCGTGCACCGACAGCGGGTATTCCCAGGAAAACGCCTTGTCGATGCGCACCGGCTTGTTGTCGGCATCGATAAAGAGATCGTCGGGTGAGCCCGGCCAGCCGAGCGCGAGCCCGGCGAGCGGCGTATTCGGCCGCACGCCCTCGGGCCCCTTGGGCGTCTTCGCCAGCGGCGGAATGCCGCGCGGGAACGGCGCCTTGTGGCGGAATCCGCCCGGGCGGTCGATGGTGCCGAGGATGCTCATCAGGATGGCGAGCGCGCGTATGGTCTGAAACCCGTTTGAATGCGCCGCCAGGCCGCGCATCGCATGGAACGCGACCGGATTACCCGTGACCTTCTCGTGCTCGGTGCCCCAACTGTCGGTCCAGGCGATCGGCAGCTCGATTTTCTGGTCGCGCGCGGTCACGCCCATCTCGTGCGCGAGGCGGCGGATGGTCGCCGCCGGAATCCCGGTAATGCCCGCGGCCCATTCCGGCGTGTAGTCCTTCACCCGCTCCAACAGCAACTGGAACGCGGGCTTCACCGGCGTGCCATCGGCAAGGGTAAATTCTCCGAGCAGGTAGGGGTCGGCCGCAGGCGCGTGGCAGGGCGCAGGCTGTTCAGTCAAACGGTTCCACCACAGCATGTTGCGCGGGTATTCGGGAATCTCCTCGTGGCGGCTGGCGTCGTGCACCGGCATGCCACGCGCCTCGGACTGCGGATCGAGGTTGATCAGATAGCCGGCATTGGTGTAGCGCGCCAGAAACTCGCGGTCGTAAAGCCCGGTGTGGATGATTTCGTGCGTCAATGCGAGCAGCAGCGCGCCGTCGGTGCCGGGCTTGATCGGCACCCACTCGTCGGCGATGGCCGAATAGCCGGTGCGCACCGGGTTGATGGAGATGAAGCGGCCACCTGCGCGCTTGAACTTCGAAATCGCGATCTTGAGCGGATTCGAATGATGGTCCTCGGCCGTGCCTATCATCACGAACAGCTTGGAACGCTCCAGGTCCGGTCCGCCGAACTCCCAGAACGAGCCGCCCAGCGTATAGATCATGCCCGCTGCCATGTTGACCGAGCAAAAGCCGCCATGCGCGGCGTAATTCGGCGTGCCAAACTGGCGCGCGAACAGCCCGGTGAGCGCCTGCATCTGGTCGCGGCCGGTGAACAGTGCAAATTTTTTAGGGTCGGTCGAGCGGATTTTGGCGAGGCGTTCCTGCAGTATGCGCAAGGTCTCATCCCAACTGATTTCGACGAACTCGTTGTCGCCGCGCGCCGTGCCCGGCTTGCGCGCGAGCGGCTTGGTCAGGCGCGCGGGCGAGTACTGCTTCATGATGCCCGACGAGCCTTTGGCGCAGATCACGCCCTGGTTCAGCGGGTGCCCCGGATTGCCGTCGATATAGCGCACCTCGCCGCCGCGCAAATGCACGCGTATGCCGCAGCGGCATGCGCACATATAGCAGGTGGTATGCTTGACCTCGGTGGGTGCAGACGATGCTGCTGGTGCTGTATGGTTCACAGTGGTGCGCGTCGTACGCCTGCTTGCCGGAAACGGCGCTACTCTATATTAACGTCTTTGCGACACAAGCTGAGAATTCTGATTTTGTCATAAGCAACGATAATTGTTCTTACTTATGACCGGTTTTCAACTGCAGTTCATTTTGGATTTCATTTGCCCATCTCATGACCGACACCAACCAAACCATAGCCGATTTCAATTCTGCGGAGCGCTGGGTGATCGAATCGGCGCTGAAGGAACGCTATGGCCGCATCGTGCCCATAGAGCTTGCCGACAGCGAACTGAAACTCGATCCCGGCGCACCCGTAATCACCGTATGTCCGACGGTATTCTGGAGCGAGCGCGGCTGCAATTTCCTTATTTTCAAGACCGGCGAAGACCGCTATCGCAGCCAGTTCTTCTATAGTGATGAAGAACACTACGGCACCGGCCGCGACGAATACGACGAACTCGCCGAGTGCGTGGGCCTGCTGCTCAAACTGCAGGCCGACCATGAGAAGCAACGCCAAGGCGTGCAGACCGGCATGACCGGCGACCAGATCAAGCAGTGAGGCAGCGATGACCCTGGAAAAAGCGAAAAAACTGCTCGCGGTTCAGGCCGACTTCGGCGGTTTTTACAACGCCAACGGCGCCAAGCTGATTCTGGCCGAAGTGCAGCGCGAACACGGACAGGCGGCGGTGGATGCGCTCATCCGCGAACTCGAACTGGAGCGCATATTCGGCTTCGCGCCCGGAACGCTGTTCGATGGCTCGCTTTTGGTGAAAAGCAAGTTCGGCTGACCAGCCCGGTTTGGGCGGCTTTTATGCAAGATCGACGATTGCCCGCGGATGTGCTTTTCATCCGTGTGCAGTCGACGATCCGCGCGGACGGGACTCGGCGCAAGCCTGATCGCTGCAGTCCGAACCTGGCTCCGGCGTGGATTTACAAGGTCTATCCGCCTATCAGAACATTCAAGGCGCGATGCGGGCCGGGTTTGTGGATACTCGCGCCAGTCTCGGCTAACATTCGTCTGCGTCGGTTGGGTCTGTAACAATACGAGGGGATAACTCCCCTCGTGCTCCCCTAAGTCGGGCCGTAACAAAATGGCTTTTGTTACGGATGCTTGCAAACAGCAACAAGCCGGAGGTATGCGCATGACCGAAGTGGTGGCAACCAATCAGACCATCCTGGTGGTGGGCGGCGGCATCAGCGGCATGACCGCCGCGATCGAGGCGGCCGAATGCGGCAAGCAAGTGGTGCTGGTGGAGAAGTCGCCCACGCTGGGCGGGCGCACCGCGCTGCTGTACCGTTATTTCCCCAAGCTCTGCCATCCGGCCTGCGGCCTGGAGATCAACCTGCGCCGCATCAAGTCCAGCCGCAATATCCGCGTGCTCACGCTGGCCGAGGTAAGCGCGATTTCGGGCAAGCGCGGCGACTACAGCGCGACCGTTAAAATTGCGCCGCGCTATGTCAACGAGCATTGCACCGCCTGCGGCGCCTGCGCCGATGCGGTCGCGGCCGAGGTGCCGAACCCGTTCAACTACGGCATGAACAAAATGAAGGCGGCTTACCTGCCGCATGCCATGGCCTATCCGCAGCGCTACGTGCTCGATCCCTCGATCATCGGCACCCCCGATGCCGACAAGGCGAAGGCAGCGTGCAAATACGGCGCCATCGATGTCGCAATGCAGCCGGAAACCATTGAAGTGAAGGCGGGCGCCGTGGTCTGGGCCACCGGCTGGCAGCCCTACGACGCGGCGAAAATCCAGCCCTACGGCTACGACCGTTTCGCCAACGTGATCACTTCGCTCGAATTCGAGCGCCTGGCCGATCCGCATGGGCCGACCAAAGGCAAGATCCTGCGGCCTTCGGACGGCAAGGAGGCGAAGAACATCGCCTTCATCCAGTGCGCAGGTTCGCGCGACGAAAACCACCTGCGCCATTGCTCGCGCATCTGCTGCATGGCCTCGTTGAAACAGACCCAGTACGTGAAAGAGGCTTGGGGCGACTCAGCCAAATCCACCGTCTACTACATCGATATCCGCGCCATCGACCGGTTCGAGGACTTCTACCAGAAGGTGCGGAAGGATCCGACGGTAGGATTCCTTAAGTCCAAGGTGGCAAAAGTCACCGAGGACAAGTCGGGCGACGTGATCCTGCACGGCGTGGACACCGAAGGTTATCATCGCTACGCCAACGCGCACGACATGGCGGTGCTCGCCATCGGCATGCAGCCGAGCGTGGCGGGCGTGGACATCCCGGCCGAGATCATCGCGGATTCGAGCGGCTTCATCGAAGCGTCGGCGGCGGAATCGGGCTTGTTCGGCGCCGGCTGCGCCACCAACGCGCTCGACGTCAACCGCGCAGTGCAAAGCTCCACCGCAGCGGCGCTGCGCGCGATACAAGTGGTCAACCAAGTAGCTAGAGCAGAGGCATAACCAACATGGCCGACATGAAAACAGCCGCCTATATCTGCAAGGGCTGCGGCATCGGCGAGCGTGTCGACACCGCGCAAATGGCAAAGGTCGCCACCAAGGAAGGCAAGATGCACTTGGTGCGCGAACACGATTTCCTGTGCAGCGCCGCCGGCGTGCAAACGATAACGGACGACATCGACAAAGAAGGCGTCACCCACGTGGTGATCGCCGCCTGTTCACGCCGCGCCAAGACCGAAGCGTTTTATTTCCCGAGCGCGGCGCTCGCGCGCGCCAACATCCGCGAAGGCGTGATCTGGACCCAGCCCGACACCGAGGCGGCGCGCGAAACCACGCAGGAGATGGCCGACGACTACCTGCGCATGGGTTGCGGCGAACTGAAGAAAATGCGGCTGCCGGCAGGCGTTGCTGAAACCGGCCACGCCAAGCGCCTGCTGGTGGTGGGCGGCGGCGTCTCCGGCCTCACCGCGGCGCTGGAAGCCTCGAAGACCGGCTATCAGGTAGTGCTGGTGGAAAAATCCGCCAAGCTCGGCGGCTGGGCGGCCGCGCTGCACCGGCGCATGCCTTTGCGCGAACCGTACGCGGAGCCGCAGGACACCGGCATGGCCGAACTGATAGCGGCAGTCACGGGCGACGCCAACATCAAGGTCATCACCAATGCCGTCATCGCCAGGACCGACGGCGCGCCGGGTCGGTTCAAGGTCGACATCAGCGTGGAAAGCGGTCCGTCCCTGACCGAGGAAGTCGGCGCCATCATCCAGGCGACGGGTTTTAGCACCTACGACATCGCCAAGCTGCCGGAACTCGGCGGCGGCAAGAGCCCGAATGTGATCGACCAGGCGAACATGGAGAAACTGGCGAAAGAAGCGGCGGCCAAGGGGCAGGCTGTGCGCAGACCCTCCGACGGCGGCGAAGTAAAGACCGTGGTGTTCGTGCAATGCGCCGGCCAACGCGACGAGTCGGGCAAGCACCTTTCCTACTGCTCGGGCTTTTGCTGCGGCGCCAGCATCAAGCAGGCGATGTATTTCAAGGACGCCAATCCCGCGGTGGATACCGTGGTGATTTACGACGACCTGCGCGTGCCGGGCAACGGCGAGGACTTCTACCGCAGCGCGCAGAAAAAGGGCGTGACCTTCACCAAGGGCAAGGTTGCCGCGGTCGAGGCCAGGGGCGAAGTGTGCGAGGTGAAATTCCGTGACCTGATCCTGGACGAGGACGCGACCATCGCCGCCGCCGACCTGGTGGTGCTTGCCACCGGACAAGTGCCGAACTCCGGGGTCAACATCGACATACCGGAGGAGGAGGTGGAGAAGATGGAGGTAAAGCCCGTCTCCATCCTCAACCTGACCTACCGCCAGGGCAAGGATTTGCCGCAGCTTACCCAGGGCTTCACCGATTCGCACTTTATCTGTTTCCCCTACGAGACGCGCCGCACCGGCATTTACTCCGCCGGCCCGGTGCGCCGTCCGATGGACATGGTGCAGGCGACCGAGGATGCCACCGGCGCCACGCTGAAGGCGATCCAGGCGATAGAGAATGCCGAACTCGGCCGCGCCGCGCACCCGCGCTCGGGCGACCTTTCCTACCCCATCGTGCAGCTCGACGGCTGCACCCAGTGCAAGCGCTGCACCGTGGAATGCCCGTTCGGCGCCATCGACGAGGACGAGAAACGCTACCCGGTGTTCAACGAAAGCCGCTGCCGGCGCTGCGGCACCTGCATGGGCGCCTGCCCGGTACGGGTGATTTCGTTCGAGAACTACTCCTGCGACACCGTCGGCGCGCAGATCAAGGCGGTGGACGTGCCCGACGAGTTCTCGGATAAGCCGCGCATCCTGGTGCTCGCCTGCGAGAACGATGCCTATCCCGCGCTCGACATGGCGGGCTTGCAGAAGAACTGCTACAGCGCCTTCGTGCGCGTGATCCCGGTGCGCTGCCTGGGTTCGGTCAACACCATCTGGGTTACCGACGCGCTGAATGCCGGCTTCGACGGCATTGCGATGATGGGCTGCAAGCACGGCGACGACTACCAGTGCCATTTCGTCAAAGGCTCGGAACTCGCAAGCGTGCGCATGAGCAAGATCGACGACACGCTGAAGCAGCTTGCGCTCGAGGCCGAGCGCGTGGTCAGCTTCGAGGTGGCGATCACCGATATGGCGCGCGTGCCGCAGCTGATCAACGACTACGCGGCCAAGATCAACGAAATCGGCATGAGCCCGCTGAAAGGATTCGCATAGCCATGGGCGACATGAATACGCAGATGCTGGACAAGTACCGCAACAATTTCCTGCGCGAAGTCGAGGAAAAAGTCGACGACGGCGACTGGGTGAAAATGTGCATGCAGTGCGGCGTGTGCGCCGGCTCCTGCACCTTCGGCCCGGACTGGGAGCACACGCCGCAGAAGATATTCATGATGATCCGCGCCGGCAAGCGCGAGGAAGTGCTGAGTTCGCACTCGATGTGGCTGTGCACTTCCTGCTACAACTGCATGGTTCGCTGTCCGCGCGAACTGCCGATCACCCACATCATGCACGGCCTCGCCAGCTACGCGCACCGCCTCGGCCTCGCGCCGAAGAATCAGCCGACGCGCGACTTCTCGCTGATCTTCTGGGAGAACTGCACCAAGACCGGCCGCGTCAATGAGCTCAGAATGACCATCAGCGTCTACTTCAGGGAAGGCTTCATGTCCGGCGTGAAGAAGATGTGGGCGCTGCGCAACATCGGCTCCGGGCTGATGAAGGCCAAGCGCCTGAACCCGCTGGAGCTGTTCGTGAGCCACGGCTGCAAGGACAAGGACGGTCTGCGGCGCGCGCTGAAAAAGGCCGACGAGATCGAAGCGCGGCGGCGCGGTTACGCAGTCCAGCCGCGCGGTTACAGCAGTTAATGCAATGTCATTCCGAGGCCAAAGGCCGAGGAATCTGCTTTTTGTCTGATGCAACAGCAGATTCCTCGCTACACTCGGAATAATGGGATGGTCGCCCCTTCCTGAAACGGCATCGAAGTGCCAAAGT
>JBQMQE010000060.1:18091-20808 GCA_052172655.1 Burkholderiales bacterium | reverse complement strand
TACTCGATATTCATGTCGCAGCCCAGGCCGAAGGCATGCGCCTCAACCGCGTGCTGATGGAGGCCGGCCTGGCCGCGAGCAGTGCCGAAGGCAACCGCCTGATCGATGAGCGCGCAGTGCGGGTGAATCGGCAGTGTGTGGAGGATCGGGCCTTGGTGCTTATTCCCGGCCCGAGCTACCTGCTGCAGGTGGGCGCGCTGCGTATTGCGCGAGTGACTTTGCGGCCCATCATGTCGCGCATGGCCGGGCGATGAGAGCGGTGCGTCACCGCATTAAGCGGCAGCCGGCGCAAGGCAATGCGCTACTCTGTGATTTGTACTGGCAAGGGATTTTGGAGGTGAGACGATGAGCTGCATGTTCAAGGCGGGGGGCGGGCTGTATCCGCGCATGAGGCTGGGGGCGATCCTGTTGGCGGCCGGCGAAGCAAGGCGAATGAACGGAGTGAACAAGCTTGCCGTGGAGATTCAAGGGGTGCCATTGCTCAAGCGCGCCCTGTTCGCGCTCAGCGGGGCAGGCGTGGACGAGGTCGCGGTGGTGCTCGGCCACGACGCCGAACGGCTCGATGCGCTGATCAGCGCCTTTCCGGTGACGATCGTGCGCAACGAACGCTACCGCGACGGGCAGATGAGTTCGGTGCGCGCAGGCCTCGCGGCGTTACAGGGACAGTTCAACGCACTGCTGGTGTGCCCGGCCGATATGCCGCTGCTGAACGCACAGGACATCCAGGGCCTCATCGGCGCTTTCAAGAAGCGCGAGACCGGCGTCGCCGTCGTGCCGCGTGTCGGCGGCAAGCGCGGCAATCCGATCGTCCTCGACTGGGCTGCACGCGAGGAGATTCTTGCCGGCGGCGCCGATTTCGGCTGCCGCCAGTTCATCGATCGCAATCCCGACCGGGTGACGGCATTCGATACCGGCAATGATCACTACGTTGTCGATCTCGACTCGCCCGAGGACATCCGGGCGCTGGAGGCCCGGCTCGGTCTGAAGTTCAAGCTTCCCGAGGTCGGGACCAGCGTCGCCGCTTGATCGGGGAGCGCCTGCTTGGTTAGCGCGCCCCGCAGAAAGTGCCCTTGGGGCGCGCCCCGCGGGAAGTGCCCCTAAGAGGCGGTTGAAAAAACCGCTTCCCTCTGTAGACCTCATCACGCCACGTTCGCTTTGCGCTTCGCGAGCGTTCTTCGGCAGCCTGTCGGACTTTGCAGTATAAAGAGGCCGGATGAATTCTTTTTTAGTATTGCACCCGTGACCCGAACTGCCTGTTGCTGCCCATGCTCCCCCAGCCGCTGATCTTCCTCGACCTCGAGACCACCGGCATGACGGCGACGCACGAGCGCATCACCGAGATCGGGTTGCTCGATGTCGCCAACGGCGAGGTCGTCGGTAGCTGGAGCCAGTTGGTGAATCCGGAAAAGAGCATTCCGCCCTTCATCCAGTCGCTCACCGGCATTACCAACGACATGGTGGCCGATGCGCCCACGTTCGAGCAGCTCGCGCCCGGACTGTTCGAGCGCCTCGCGGGCAAGCTGCTCGTCGCGCACAACGCGCGCTTCGATTACGGCTTCCTCAAGAACGAGTTCGGGCGCCTCGGCCTGTCCTACCGCTCGCGCGTGCTGTGCACGGCCAAGCTCTCGCGCAAACTCTTTCCCGAGCACCGCCGCCACAACCTCGACAGCCTGATCGAGCGCTATGGCTTGAGCTGCAGTGCGCGCCACCGGGCGCTCGGCGATGCCGAGGTGCTGTGGCAGTTCCTGCAGAAGATTTGCGCCGGGGTGGACGCCGCCCTGATCGACGCCGCGGTGCAGGCGCAGATGGATGCGCCCAGCCTGCCGGCCGGATTGTCGGCCGAAATCATGGAAGCGATACCCGAGGCGCCGGGGGTGTATCTGTTCTACGACGACAAAGGGGCGCCCGTGTACGTCGGCAAGAGCGTGGATCTGCATGCGCGCGTGCGCTCGCATTTCGCCGGTGACCAGCGCCTGGCCAAGGACATGCGCATCACGCAGCAGGTGACGCGCGTGGAGTGGATAGAAACCGCGGGTGAGCTGGGCGCGCTGCTCGCCGAATTGCGCCTGATCAAGGAACTGCTGCCGGTGCACAACCGGCGCAAACGCCGCAGCGCCAGCTTCTACTCCTGGGAATGGGACGGATCGATCGAGAACAAGCCGCCGTTGCGGCTGGTGACGGCGGGCGATACCGAAGCGCTGCGGCTGGAAAACCTGTTCGGCACCTTCCGCGCGAAACACGCGGCGCTGGCCGCGCTCAGCGGCATCGCCGAAGAGCACGGCTTGTGCCCGGTGCTGCTCGGCCTGGAGCCGGGGCGCACGGCCGGCGCGGCCTGCTTCTCGCATCAACTGCAGCGCTGCCGCGGCGCCTGCTGCGGCAAGGAGAGTGTAGCGGCCCACAACCTGCGGCTGATGCAGGCGCTGCAAACCTTAAGGCTGGCGCAGTGGCCGTACAAGGGCGCGATCGGCCTGCGCGAGAGCTCGGGCGAGAAGACCGAGGTGCACTTGTTCGAGCGCTGGTGCTTTCTCGGCACGGCGCGCAGCGAGGCCGAGATCTACGACAAGCTCGAAGTGCGCGCCCGGCCGGTGTTCGACCTCGATATCTACAAGATCCTCAAGCGCGAGCTCGGCAAGCGCAGCCGGGGTGTGGACTTGATCGAGTTCGGCCCGATGAGCAGCCTGTGGTACCGCGGCGCCGAAGCGCCGGTGCCGGGCTAG
>JBQMQE010000060.1:0-17991 GCA_052172655.1 Burkholderiales bacterium | reverse complement strand
AAAACGGAGGAGAAAAATGGCGGAAGCCGACTTGCCCATACTCGTGGCCGGTGGCGGCATCGGCGGCCTGGCGGCCGCGCTGGCGCTCGCGCGCAAGGGGCGCAGTGTCCATGTGCTCGAGGCCTCCGCGGATTTCCGCGAAGTCGGCGCCGGCATCCAGCTCGGACCGAACGTGTTTCGCATGTTCGAACTCCTGGGCTTGACCGAGGCGATCAACGCGAGCGCGGTGTTCCCCGACAACCTGATCATGCGCGACGGCCTCTCCGGCGAGGAAGTGACGCGCGTTGCGCTGGGTGCAGGGTTTCGCGCCAGGTTCAACTACCCCTATGCCGTGATCCATCGCCCTGATCTGCACCAGGCCATCCTCGACGCGGTGCGCCGCTGTCCGCAGGTGCGCCTGTCACCCTCGGTCAAGATCACCGGTTTCGAGGAGGCGGCCGAGCGGGTGGTGCTGATGAGCGAAAGCGGCACGAGCTATGAAGGCGCGGCGCTGATCGGCGCCGACGGCCTGTGGTCCAAAGTACGCGCGCAACTGCTGCATGAGGGCAAACCGCGCGTCTCCGGCCACATCGCCTATCGCGCCGTTATCCCCACGCCCGAGGTGCCACAGCATTTGCGCAGCAACGACGTGGTGCTCTGGGCCGGGCCGAAGACCCATCTGGTGCACTATCCTCTGCGCCGCGGCGAGTTGTACAACCTGGTGGTGGTGTTCCACAGTAACCGCTACGAGGAGGGCTGGGACACCTACGGCGATCCGGACGAACTGCGCGAACGCTTTCGCGGCCAGCGCCCCGAGGTGCTGGAATTCATGGGCATGGTCAACGCCTGGAAAATGTGGGTGCTGTGCGATCGCGATCCCATCAGCCAGTGGAGCCGCGGCCGCGTGACGCTGCTGGGGGATGCGGCGCATCCGATGCTGCAGTACCTGGCGCAGGGCGGGTGCATGGCGATCGAGGACGCGGTTGTGCTCGCCGATCAGGTCGAGGCGGCAAACGGCGATTTTGCTGCGGCCTTTCTCGCTTACCAGCGGCAGCGCTACCTGCGCACCACCCGCGTGCAACTGACCGCGCGCTTCTACGGCGACATATACCACGCCGCCGATGCCGTGCGCGACCTGCGCCGGCAATTGCTTTCCGGGCGCACGCCGGAGCAGGCCTACGACGGCGTCGCCTGGCTTTACGACGGCATCTAAGATCTTATTTCAAAATGAGAGGGATACCTCCCCCTCATCCTCTACCTTGCCTGTGAGCAGCCGCTCGATCAGCTTGCGCACCGGCACGGGTATCGCCGCGCCGTGCGCCTCCTCCAGGCTCAGCCAGACTTGGCCTGCTTCGCGCGCGGCTGGGGCGAGCTTCTCGACCCGGCACAGGAGCGGCTGGATCTGCAGCTTGAGGTGGGTAAAGCCGTGCGCGAGCGGCGCCAGCGCCTGCGGCGCGGCGATGCTGCAGCCATAGTTCGCGCGGCAGTGCGCGCGCACCCCCGCTGCGTCGGCGAGTTCGGGCAGGCTCCACAGTCCGCCCCAGATGCCCGAGGGCGGGCGCTTTTCCAGCAGCAGCTCGCCGGCCCGGAGCAGCAGCAGCATGTGGGTGGTGCGCGTGGGCACGGGCCTCAAAGGGCGCGGCGCCGGAAAATCCCTGACACGCCCCAGTGCGAGCGCCCGGCAGCTCTGTGCGAGCGGGCAGCCGGTGCAGCGAGGCTTGGCCCGCGTGCACAGCGTCGCCCCCAGATCCATCATCGCCTGGGTGTAGCGACCGATCGCGCGCGGCGGCAGTTGCTCTTCAGCCAATTGCCACAGGCGGTTCTCGATGCGCTTGTCCCCCGGAAATCCGGCAATGGCGAAATGCCGCGCCAGCACGCGCTTCACGTTGCCATCCAGAATGGGCGCGCGCGTGCCGTAGGCGAAGGCGGCGATCGCCGCCGCAGTCGAGCGCCCGATGCCGGGCAGCGCCTCGATCTTGTCGAGCGCGCGCGGAAACACGCCGCCGTGGCGCTCGGCCACCAGTTGCGCCGCATGCTGCAGGTTGCGCGCGCGCGAGTAATAGCCCAGGCCGCTCCACAGCCGCAGCACTTCGTCCTGCGGCGCGCCGGCGAGCGCGGCGATGTCGGGGAAGCGTTCGAGAAAGCGCAGGTAATAGGGAATCACCGCGGCGACCTGGGTCTGCTGCAGCATGATTTCCGCGACCCAGATGCGGTAGGCGTCGCGCGTACCCTGCCAGGGCAGATCGTGGCGGCCGTGGCGCTTGTGCCAGGCGAGCAGGCGCGCGGAAAACGATGGTCTATTTTTGATTGGCGACACCGAACGGAACATGCCCGGTTGCCACATGCATTGAAGCCGATTCGCAATGGCCCCTCTGGTCGTCGAAAAATATATCGGCGCCGAACGCCTTCAAGAAACGCCCCTTGTCCAGGCCGCCGAGGAACAGCGCTTCGTCGATGCGGATATTCCACGCGCGCAGGGTGCGGATCACGCGCTCGTGCGCCGGCGCGCCGCGCGCGGTCACCAGCGCGGTGCGTATGGGCGAGCGCTCCGGCGGGTATTCGGACTGGATGCGGTGCAGCGCAGCGAGAAAACTCTTGAACGGCCCGCCCGACAGCGGTTCCCTGGCGGCATCGGTTTCGCTCCTGTCGAAAGCCGCCAGCCCGTCGCGCTTGTACACCCTCTCGGCTTCGTCGGAGAACAGTACCGCGTCGCCGTCGAAAGCGATGCGCAGTTCACCCTCCAGCGCCGGGTTCTGCCCGATGTTGGAAGGCAGAATGGTGGCCGCGGCATGTCCCGCTGCCAGCGCCTGGCGCACGTCGTCCGGATTGGCCGAGAGGAACAGATGTGCGTCGAAGGCAGGCACATAGGGATAAGTGCTCTCGCCGCCGGTGAAGGCCGCGCGCGAAATGTCGAGCCGATAATGCTCGATCGAGTTCATGATCCGCAGGCCGGTGTCGGCGGTGTTGCGCGACAGCAAAATAACTTCCACCCGCGGCGGCTCGTGCCGGTTGAGCGCCAGGAGCTTGTTCACCAGGCCGAAGGCGATGCCCGGCTGGAGGATTTCGTCTTCGTGCTCGCGCTGGTAGGCGTGATAGGCCGCCACGCCCTGTTCGTCGAACACGCGGTTGCTCGCCTCCAGGTCGAACAGCGCGCGCGAGGAAATGGCGACGACCAGTTTTCCGTCAAAGGATTCGGGCATGTAGAGCTTCTTGCCAGTGCGGGTCAGCGTGATGTCGGAGGAGCATTGTTGGCCAGGCGCGCCAATTGCGCAAGGGGCGCGCTTTGCCTGCGCGTCCATGTACGCCAAATCGGGATGGAGCGGGAGACGAGTCTCGAACTCGCGACCTCAGGCTTGGGAAGCCGGCGCTCTACCAACTGAGCTACTCCCGCTCATGGGTCGAATTCTAAAGCATTTTCGCAAGTTGTTTATGAGGCGGTGCCGACTGCGGTACGAGCGCCGTTGTGATTTCTGTCAAACATGGTTCAAAAAAAGTCTGGACAGCCAGGGCGCGAGGCGACGCTTTTGTGACGAATATCAATGGCCGCTTGCGCCGTTGGCACAGTATGCATTTTGCGTTGTCCGTATGCAGATGAATGGAGGAAGCGACCATGTCTGAACTTGAGCACAGTGAGGTTTCACGGGAAGCGCCAGAAAGCGACCAGATTGCATCGCCGGGCCGGCGCACATTTCTGAAAGGCGTGGCCGGCGCGGGTGCCGCGGTCTCGCTGTTTAGCAACGTCGCCTGGGCCAACGGAGAGATCGGCTACTGGGCGAAGGATCTCCCCAACGACAAGCTGACCGAGATGTTCAACACCATTGTCCGTATCCGCTGGTACGAGCGGACCCTGGTCGACAAGATGATCACCGACCCCAAATTTCGGGGCTACAACCATTTCTATCCTGGTCAGGAGGCGGTCGCCGTCGGAGTTTGTGCGGCACTGAACAACAAAGGCCCGTTCGATCAGCTCGATCTCGTGTACAGCACGCACCGCCCGAGCGGCCACGCCATCGCCAAGGGCGTGGACATGAAGAAAATGGCGGCCGAGTACGATTTCCGCGCCACCGGCCTCAACGGCGGTTACGCCGGTGAGATGCACATCTCCGACCCGTCCTGCGGCTTCATCGGCGCCGACGGCATGATCGGCCCCGGCCCGGTGATCGCGACAGGCTCGGCTTTCGCCTTCCGCGCCCGCGGCAGCAAGCAGGTGTCGGTAAATTTTGGCGGTGACGGCACCTACGCCACGCCGGCCTTCCATGGCGCCCTCAACAACGCGGCGCTGCTGAAGCTGCCGTTCATTTACGTGCTGGAGAACAACTTGTATCACCAGTACGCGCACTATTCCTACTCCTGCCCGATGAAGGACATCGCCCAGGCAGCCCGCCCCTACGGCATCCCCGGCGTGGTCGTGGACGGACAGGACGTGTTCCAGGTCTACAACGCGGCCAAAACCGCGGTCGACCGCGCGCGCGCCGGCGAAGGGCCCACCCTGATCGAGGCGAAGACCTACCGTTACTACAACCACTGGGGCGCGCCCGGAGCGAAGGCAGGTCAGCTCGGTGCGTTCGGTTACGATCCCCTGGCGATCTCCTCGTTCCGTCCGGAGCGCGAGGTGCGCGACTGGATGCAGCGCGATCCGGTGGACATCTGCCGCAACACCCTCGTCAACTGGGGCGTGCTGACGCGCGCAAGGGCGGATGAGATCGAAGCCGCCGCGAAGCAGGAAGCGATCGAAGCCTCCGCGTGGGCGGACCAGCAGCCGTTCTGCAAGCCCGAGGACGGTCTCAAGAATGTATTCGTCGAGGGCGTAGTACTCGCCCGGCAATTTGGTTGAGGAGAAGAACATGGCACGCAAAAGCTTCATGTACGCAGTCCTCGAGGCAGTGCAGTACGAGATGCGCCAAGACAAGGACATGATCTGGATCTTCGAGCTGACTCCCCCGGTTGCATCGACGCCGGGGATGCCGGTGATCAATCTCGAAAAGGAGTTCGGACGCAAACGCGTGGTGAACACCGGCATCGACGAAATGTGGATGGCGGGATGCGTCCTGGGAGCCGGTCTTGCCGGGTCGAAGGCCGTGACCTACATCCCCTATCAGGGCAACGGCATGGTGTTCCAGATGCTGCAGAACCACGCCGGCAAGCTGCGCCACATGACCGGCGGGAAGGCGTCAATGCCTGTCGTGTTCATTCTGGAGATGACCGGACAGAGCCCGGGCTTCGCCGGCCAGCACTCCGATTACGAGATCGACAGCTATTATGCGCATATCCCCGGCTTGAAGACCGTCATACCGTCCAACCCGAAGGATGCGAAGGGCATGATGGTTTCGGCGATCCGCGATCCCAATCCCGTCGTCTACCTGTGGGCGGACGGCCTGCGGTCCTCGATGGAGGAGGTGCCGGATAACCAGTACGAGACGCCGCTCGACAAGGCCGCGGTGCGCACCACCGGTAGCGACATCACCATCGTCGGTTCAGGAGGCGGCATGCCCGAGGTGCTGAAGGCGACCGAGGCCCTGCAAAAGCAAGGCATGAAGGTCGAGACCATTGATCTGCGCGTCCTCAAGCAGATGGACACCGAGACGCTGGTGAAATCGGTGCAGAAGACCAAGCACCTGCTGACCGTAGACCAGTCCTACTACACGCTTTGCCCGGGTGCGGAAGTGATTGCGCGTTGTGCGGAGAATGTGACTGGCGCGCGCTTCAAGCGCGTGGCCTTCCCCGACGCGCCGCCGCCGGCCTCGCCGGAGATGTTCCTCTGGATGCGGCCCAACGCCGAGCACATAGCCGCTGCGGCGAAGAAGCTGGTGGGCTGATGGAGCCCGATCGGCAGCCGTCCGGGACCTGCACGAACTGCGGCAGCGCCAACCTGCGCGTAGGCGAGGTGCGCTCCGCGTTCTGGCAGGACGACCGGCTCGTGGTGGTGGAGGGTATTCCCGCGATCGTTTGCGGAGCATGCGCCGAGCAGTTTTATGACGACACCACGGTGGTCGGGCTCGACTTGCTCCGCGGCGAAGGTTTCCCGGCGGAAAAGGCACGCGCCGAACTGCGCGTGCCGGTGTTTTCCTTCGGCAACAGGGCTGCCGCGAAGAGCGGGCCATGACCATGGCGGCGACGCACTGGGGCCGGTTGTTCCTGGCCGCTCTCGCCGTTGCCGTGTTCGCCTTCGCGCAGGCTGCGGGGCAGGACAACGCGTTCATGCCCAAGGGCGGCAGGGTGCTGCTGCTCGACCTGCTCGGCGCCCCTGCCAAACCGGCGGAACTTCGCGGCATTGCGCAAGCGCGCCGCACCGAGCCGGAATGGCGCACTTTTGTCGCTGCGCGCAAGCAGACCATGACCGAACGCGAACTCGCGACGCTCAGCGCCTATCTCGCAGTCAATATGCCCTTGTCCGAAGCCGCGCTGACGCGCGACGATCTGGCCTCAGTGCTGCCGCCGGATGGACGCGACTTGGCGTGGAGCGGATGCCAAAACTGCCATTCGCTGTTCGCGGGCTATTTGACGCAGGACCGCGATGTGCAGGGCTGGCGAAACGTGTTCCTGTCGCCGTTCCATCGCGAATTGAAGATAAGCGAACAAGAACGCGAGGAGTTCGCGCGCTACTCGGCACTGAACATGCCGATGAAAATCGACAGCGTGCCGGAGGATCTGCGCTTCTGATCGGAGAAATCGCCATGAACTTCATCCGTACTTATGCATGCGCCGCCGCGCTCCTGGCTGCCACATTGCTTCTCGCAAGCACGACGGCGCAGGCCGCAGACGTGTTTGCCTTCATTCCCGCAGGAGGCAGAACACTCCTGGCCAAAGTTCTCGGTGCCCGCCCGCCCGCGGACGAGGTGCGCGCCCTGCTCGGCGGCAAGCACACGCGTGAAGAATGGCTGAGTTACCTGCGCAGCCACGGCAAGGCGATCACCGGTCTGCAAGGCTTGAAGGAGAAGGAGCTGCTCACGCTCGCCGACTACATGTCGTTCAACCTGCCGCTGCCAGCGGCCAAGATTCCCGCCGATCCCGCCCGGGCGAATTGGGAGAAGTTGCTGCCGCTGGACGGGCGCGACTTGGCGCTCGAGTACTGCCAGAGCTGCCATATCATCACGGTGGTGATCACGCAGGACCGGAGCAAGAATGCCTGGCTGGGCACGATGAACAAGCCCAGCCACATCGAGATCAAGCTCACGCGCGAGCAGCGCGAGGCGCTCGCCAGCTACCTCGTGCTCAACGCGGCGATCTCGATCGACCTGGTGCCGGAGGAGCTGCGCGCCGGCGGCGCGACCTATTAACGGCGCAAACCGGTCTTGACGCCGGAGGTGTGACAGATGCTGTTCACCTCGCTCGAATTCTTCGCCTTTCTCCCGCTTGCGCTGCTGCTGTTCGCGCTTTTCCCGCCTGCGCACCGCTGGGCGTGGCTGCTGCTCGCGAGCTACGTCTTCTACGGCGTGTTGCGGCCCTTCAACCTGGTGTACCTGGGCGCGGTGACGCTCCTCGTGTGGGGCTGCGGCTGGGCACTCGAGCGCGCGGCGCGCGAGTCCGCGCGGCGCGCATTGCTGGCTGTCGGCTTGGTCGCCATAATCGGCTCGCTCGTCGCATTCAAGTTCTACGACCTCACCGCCGGAGAGCTGGAACGGCTTGCGGCCGAGGCGCTGGGCCCGGAGTCCGCCATCGTGCTGCCGCGGCTGGGCGTGACGACGCCGGTGGGCTATTCCTTCTACGCCTTCTCGGCGGCGAGCTATCTCATCGACATCTTCGCTCGGCGCCTGTCCGGAAACCAGGGCGCCGGCCACGTCGCGCTCTACGTTGCCTGGTTTCCGAAAATACTCGCCGGCCCGATCGACCGGGCAACGAACTTTCTGCCGCAAGTGTCGGCGGGGCTGCGCGCGGATCCCGAGCGGCTGGTGCTCGGCTTGCAACTGATCGGCTGGGGCCTGGTAAAGAAAGTGGTGATAGCCGACAATCTCGCGCCCATGGTCGACAAGGTCTTCGGCATCGCCGCCTTCGCCTCCCCGATCGACCTCTTGGTCAGCGTGTACTTCTTCGCCTTTCAGATCTACTGCGACTTCTCCGGCTACACCGACATCGCGATCGGTGTCTCGCTGCTGTTCGGCCTGCAATTGATGGAAAATTTCCGCCGGCCGTATCTGGCGCGGAGCACGGCCGAATTCTGGGGCGAGCGCTGGCACATCTCGCTCGGGCGCTGGTTCCGCGATTACCTCTACATTCCGCTCGGCGGCGGCCGCGCCGGGCCGGTGCGCCAGTACCTGAACCTGATGCTCGTTTTCATCGTGAGTGGTCTGTGGCACGCCGGACTCGGTTACGGCGTGGGCTGGACCTTCCTCGTCTGGGGCGCGCTGAACGGCGCCTACCAATGGGCCGGCCTGGCCACGCGCCCCCTCTGGTCCCGTGTCGGCGAGCGGCTGCCGCGCCTGAGTCGGAGCCTGCCGCTGCTCGCGCTGCGCGTGCTGCTGACCTTTCACCTGATCGCGATTACCTGGGTGTTCTTCCGCGCGCGCTCCCTCGGCGATGCCTGGTTGATCCTCAAAAAGATCGCCTTGAACCTGGTCGAGATCCCGTCCCTGCTGTCGAGGTTTCCGTTCACCGCGGAGCATTACACCGCCTTCGCGCTGATCGCATTCCTGATCGGCGTCGAGATCGTCGATGAACGCCGCTCGATTTTCCAGAGGCTGACGGCCGCGCCGGTAGTGTTGCGCTGGGCCGTCTACTATCTCGCCATCTTTGCCCTGCTGATCCTCGGCCGCTGGCAGGCGCGCGAATTCATCTACATGCAGTTCTGACGCATGAAGCGCCTAGCCAAATCCGCACTCCTCTTCCTCGCGATCGGGCTCGCGCTCTACGCGGCGCTCTATTACGCCGCCGAGCAGCTCATGGTTCAGACCGGGCGCAGCAATCCCCTGTTCAAGATCGCCGTTGCGCAGGAAAGCACGTTCGACTGGCTGATCCTTGGCGCGTCGCACGCCATGCCCATGGATTTCGCCGACTTCAACATGTACATGCAGGGCGAGACCGGACTGAGAATCCTGAATCTCGCCTCGCCCGGGACGGGGCCGCTCTACAACCGTTTCGTGCTCGAGCATTTCCTGCGCGCGCACCGCACGAAAAACGTGCTGTACGTGGCCGATTCGTTCGCGTTCTATTCGCGCAGCTGGAACGAGGAGCGCTTCGCCGATGCCAAGCTGCTCAGGCGCACGCCCTTGGAACCGGCTATTGCCATGCGCTTGGGGGACTACGCCCGGGATGAAGGCGTGGATCCGCGTGCGCTTCTCGACTATGTCACCGGCTTCTCCAAGATCAACAACCGGGAACGCTTCGAACGCGACGTCTGGGAGGGGGAGGCGCAATTCGAGCGCGTCTATCGTCCTTCCGCGAGCGCCGTAAAGAAACGCGTCGCTTACCTGTACCCGGACAAGACGGCAGGGACAGCCCTGAGCCGCTATCTGGAGGCGTTCTCGGCGCTCATCGCGACTGCAAAGCGGTCAGGCGCCAACGTGGTCGTCATCAAGATGCCGACACCGTCGCAGTACCGCAGCCAGCTTCCCGACGAGGCGGCGTTCGACCAGGCGATGTTGCGCCTGCTGGCAGCGGCTGATGTGCGTTTTCATGACTTCACTCAAGCGCTAGACGAACCGAGCTTCTATTTCGACACCGATCATTTGAACCGGGCCGGGCTGACGCAGTTCCTGGCTCGTGATCTCAAACCGGTGCTCATGCAGGGGAAGGCCGGCTGAATGCCCAGACGGCGCAGGCGCCGCCCCGGTTGCGGAAGAAAAGCGTGTCGGACTTAGGCCGCCGGCCTGAGGCCGACTACGGCCTTCTCAATCGCCTTGGGTTTGAGGCCAAGCGCGCTGGCGGGTTTAGGGCGCAGTCTCTGCGCGAGATGGTCGAGCGCCAGTCGCCTCCCTTCGATGCGCACCAAGTCCATGAATCCTTGCGCAATGGCTGACAGCTGTTTGCCTATCGGATAGACGAAGTGCCAGTGGCGCTCGAGCGGAAACCCTTCCACGTCCAGGCAGGTCAGTTGCGCTTGCTCGGTATCGAGGCCGAAGCTGTAGCGCGACAGAATCGACACGCCGAAACCGGTAAGAATCGCCTGCTTGATCGCCTCGTTCGAACTAAGCTCCATGTTTACCCGTGGCTTCAGCTGGTGCCGATCAAAAACCGCCTCCGCCGCCAAGCGCGTGCCTGATCCGGGTTCGCGCATCAGGAACGGCTCTTGCGCCAGGCGGGCGAATGAAATCTTCTTCTCCTGCGCCAAGGGATGATCGGCGCGCGCAAAAACGACCATGGGATTGGGCAGAATCGCTTGCGTGACGACTTCCTCCGACCCGGGTGGATCGGCGAAAATATAAAGATCGTCCTGATTGGCGGCGAGGCGGTCAATCAAGGCCTGACGGTTGTGGATCTGCAATGACACTTCTATGGCGGGGTGGCGGCGGACGAATTCCGCCAGCATCCGCGGCGCGAAATACTTCGCCGCGGTGCTGACGGCGAGGCGCAGGCGCCCGGAGTCGAGGCCGCGCATGCCGGCCAGCGTATCCTCAAGGTCCGACAACGTGCGAAACACTTCCTTGCAGCTCGCCTGCAGCCTGCTGCCGGCTTCGGTCAGATAGATGCGCTTGCCAATCTGCTCAAATAGGGGCAGACCGACGGTCTCGGTGAGTTTCTTGATCTGCACCGAGGCTGTGGGTTGGGCCATATGTAGCTCTTGCGCGGCGCGGGTGAAGCTGCCCAACCTGGCGCTCGCTTCGAACATGCACAGTTGCGGGAGCGTTCCGTGCCTGAGGTAACGGTGAATATTCGACTGCGGCATGGCGATTTCTCCTGAAAGACTGCCAATACCGCCATGCTCAAATGCACAGCGGCCTTCACCTCGCTGGCGAAGACCGCTGTCCGGAAAGGACCTTCGCCAAGCTGGCAAAGGTCTCGCTCGCATTGCTTCGAGCAATGCCGGCGCGACCGGGGCTAAAAGCCCGTATTGACGACCGCGCCGTAGCAGCCTAGCGGCTGCCGAAGCTACTCCCCTTTGGAGGGGCGCCCCGGCTCCCGCCGGGACACACAACCTGTTTATAGCAGAAGATATCCCGCCTATCAAGATTCCCTCGCGCCGGCAGTCCATTACGAAGCGTAATCCCAGTCATTGCGAAACGTTTGCCTGGCTTCGTTTTCGTAATGCCAAGCATCACAAACTTCAAATTTCCTTCGGCGGCGCCTCGATCCATACTCAATTGAACGAATGGTGGCCCACGCGTCGAATGTATTGCGCGGATGCCGGAAATCCAATGGAGGCTGGTATGCAAGACAGAGAATCCCACGCCAAGCCGATCGACGACCTTGTCAGCGGCTTTCAGACGCATCTGCTACTAGGGCTGACCCGACAGGAGGCGCTGGACCGTCTTGCGAAGTTCGGCGCCAATGAGCTGACGGAGCGCCCCCGCCCGGGATTCTGGGCGCTCCTCCGGGATCAATTCAACAATTACCTGGTGATCATTCTGATCATCGCGGCGATCGTCTCGCTGGCGCTGGGGGAGTACGTCGATTCCGTGGCGATCATGTTCATTGTCGTGCTGAACGCCGTTGTCGGCGTGATTCAGGAATCGAAAGCGGAACAGGCCCTCGCAGCGCTGCAGAAGATGTCCGCCCCCAACGCCCAAGTCCTGCGTGACGGGCAGCAGATGACGATCCCGGGCCGGGAGATCGTCGGCGGCGATATCGTCCTGCTGGAGGCCGGAAACTATGTTCCCGCCGATCTGCGCCTGGTCGAGAGCGTCAATCTCAAGATCGAGGAAGCGTCGCTGACAGGCGAATCGGTGCCGGTGGAGAAAAATGTCAGGGTGGTGCTCGACCGGGAAACACCCCTGGGCGAGCGCAGCAACACCGCCTTCATGGGCACCCTGATCACCTATGGGCGCGGCAAGGGGCTCGTGACCGGCACCGGCATGAACACGCAAATCGGCCTCATCGCCGAGATGATCCAGTCGTTCGAGACCGAGGACACGCCGCTGCAGAAAAAGCTCGAGCATCTGGGGAAAGTTCTTGGAACGGCGGTGCTCGCCATCTGCGCGCTGGTGTTCATTTACGGCCTGTTCCGCGACACGCACCTCATGGATGCCCTGAACAGCGGCTTCCTGAATTATCTGGAGGTCGAGAAAAAGGACATCGTCAATTTGTTCATGACCGCGGTGAGCCTCGCCATTGCCGCCGTTCCCGAAGGCCTGCCGGCGATCGTGACCATCTGCCTCGCCCTGGGGATGCAGCGGATGATCAAGCACCACGCCCTGATCCGCAAGCTTCCCGCGGTGGAGACGCTGGGCTGCGCCACCGTGGTCTGCTCCGACAAGACGGGCACCCTGACGCAGAATCAGATGACCGTGGTGCAGGGATGGGCAGGGGGCAAGCGCTTGCGCATCACGGGAGAAGGGTATAACCCGAACGGACAGTTTTTCGTGGGCACAGAGCCCTTCGATCCGCGCACCGATGCGGACGCGACGCTGCTGCTCCACGGTGCGCTGGTCTGCAACGACGCGAGGCTGGAGGAAAAAAGCGACGAAGGCGGCAAGCTCGCGTGGCAGATCATCGGCGATCCCACGGAAGCTGCCATGGTCGTTGCCGCCGCGAAGAGCGGCTATCGGCGCGGCGAGCTGGAAAAGATTCTGCCCCGCGTGCAGGAGATTCCGTTCGATTCCGACAGAAAACGGATGACCACCATACACAGCGTAGCTGGCGCGCATGCCCAGGCCGGGTTGCAAACTTTGGTCTCCGGCCTCGGCTCTGCGCCGTTCATCGCCTTCGTCAAGGGCGCGCCCGATGTCATCCTAGATCTTTGCAGCCGAACGCTGGAATCCGGCCGGGCCGTCGGCCTGACGGGAGAGCGGCGACTGGCGATACTCGAGCAGAACCGCGACATGGCGGGCAATGCGCTGCGGGTGCTCGCAGTGGCCTATCGGCCGTTGCAGGAAATCCCGGCAAGCGTAACCCCGGAAACGGTGGAGAAGGATCTCGTGTTCGTCGGGCTGCTCGGCATGATCGACCCGCCGCGGCCCGAGGTGGTCGAGGCGTTGAAGGTGGCCCGCGGCGCCGGCTTGAAGAGCATCATGGTGACCGGCGATTACAAGGACACCGCCGAGGCCATCGCCCGGGACATCGGCCTCCTGACCCCGGGCGGGCTGGTGCTGACCGGTGCAGAAATTGAAAAGCTCAGTGACAAGGAACTTGAGGCGAGGACCGACAAGCTCGAAGTGTGCTGCCGGGTTTCACCGCAGCACAAGACGCGGATCGTCGATGCCCTGAAGGCGCGCGGCCACGTCGTGGCGATGACCGGTGATGGCGTCAACGACGCGCCGGCGCTGAAGCGGGCGAACATCGGCGTCGCCATGGGCGTCACCGGCACGGATGTGGCCAAGCAGACGGCGGACATGGTCCTCACCGACGATAATTTCGCCAGCATCGTCGCGGCCATCGAGCAGGGACGGATCATCTATTCCAACATCCGCAAGTTTGTCTACTTCCTGCTCGCCTGCAACATCGGAGAAATTCTCATCATATTCGCGTCCATGCTGCTGGGCCTGCCGCTACCGTTGAGGCCGGTTCAGCTTCTTTGGCTGAATCTGGTCAGCGACGGCGCCCCCGCGCTCGCCCTGGGGCTGGAGAAGGGCGATCCCGACATCATGCAGCACCCGCCCCGTTCCCCGAAGGAACCCGTCATCAACCGGGACATGGCGATCGGCATCGGCGTGGTCGGCGCGGTCGACGCGCTGGCCATTCTTGCAGTCTTCTACCTGGCGCTGCAACGCTATCCCGATCAACTGGTGGCGGCCCAGACCATCGCTTTCGTCACCCTGTGCAGCTCGGAGCTGATCCGCGCATTTACCGCCCGCTCCGAGTACCACAGCATTTTCTCCATCGGCGTGTTTTCCAACCGCTGGATGGTGTGGGCGGTCGGGGTGTCGTTCATGCTGGTCCTGCTGGTGGTGTACGTGCCGTTCCTGCGGCCGTTTTTCGACACCGTGCCGCTCAATACGGATGACTGGCTGCTCATGCTGCCATTCTTCTTTGCCTCGCCGGTTGCGATGGAACTGCTCAAGGTCTACTTCCGCAAACGCACGGGAAGGACGATGGAAGCAGCGCAGGCCGCCGTACTTGGCGTCCCCGTCGCCGGCATTGCGCAGCAGGGCGCAGGTTTCGCATCGATGTCGCAACGATTCGCAGGAGGAAACAGCATGCTAAAGGTACTCGTCCCGGTCGACGGCTCCCGCAATTGCCAGTTCGCGGTGCAGCATGTCATCAAGGAATTCATGAACAATACGGCGATGGAGATTCACCTGCTGAACGTGCAGTCGCCGTTCACCAGGGATGTCGCGCGCTTTGTCAGCAGGAAGAGCCTGCACGACTATCACCGCGACGAGGCCGAAAGGGCGCTCGGTCCGATCAAGCAGATGCTCGACGGCTTCGGCATCCCGTACTCGGCGCACACCGAGGTGGGAGACCGGGCGAAATCCATTGCCGAGGCGGCGCGTCGGCTGCGCTGCGACCTGATCCTGATGAGCACCGCGCGCAAGAACTCGCTCACCCGGCTGGTCGAGAATTCGGTCACCAACAAGGTGCTCGAACTGACTTCGGTGCCGGTCGAGGTGATCGCGGGCGACGCAGTGTCCAAGTTGGAGCGTTACGGCATTCCTGCCGGCATTGGTGCCCTGCTCGCGCTCTTGCTGATCGCCGCGGATTGAGGCTGGCTCGTTTGGCGCGGCCGCCGGTGCGGGCTAGCACCGGGGATACGGCAGCGGACCGGCGGACGGCTCCGCTAGAGTAGACACCTGGGGCGGCGGTCCGGCCGCCCCAGGACGTGTTGCCTGAAGCCGGGCTATTTCAAGCGCGCGCCGCAGTTCGAGCAAAAGCGGTCGTCTGCGGCCCTTGGGGTACCGCACTTGGTGCACGCGCCGGCGCCGCTTGCCTGGGCGCCGGAGGTCTTTGCACGCTCCCGCCACCACAAGAAAGCCATACCGATGCCGATAAGCAGCGACACGGCGAGGATGAAGACCAGGACCCCCTTGGTCACGTCGTTACTGGAGCTTGCGGCTGGCGCAGGCGCAGGCGCAGGCGCCAGCTCGGGGGTTTTCGGTTGCAGTATCTCCGCGGAAGTGCGCGGGTCCGTCTTCTTGTAACTCACTTTGATCGGCAGCGGCTTTCCGGCCTCGCGCGCACCCAGCTCTGCCGAGCGGTAGCGCAGCCCGTCCTGGCCGGTGGCGCTGGCGTCAAGATTCGGCTGCACCGAAAAGCCGCTCGCCGCCGCCGGTTCCTGCACGACTACGCTCAAGCGGGTAACGCCCAGGTCGCCCGGCCAGACATAGGTGTAATTGCGCTCGGGCACGCCGGTTGCGAGCGGGTCGTAGAACTCGACGTGGAAGAAGCGCTGCGGAACCTTGAAGCGCAGCGTGATGAAATCGTTTGCATCCGTGCGCTCGTACTCCAGGTTCAACAGATTGCCGCCTGCCGCCGCGGAGTACGCCATTGCCGACGGGCCGCCGGTGGAGGCGGCAATGCGCAGCGTCACGCTGGCCGGCAACTTGGCATCCGCGGCGAGTGCGCCCCTGAGTATCACCAGCGCTGCCGGGCGGTCGAATTCGGGCCAGATCTCGATCTGCATACTCGCCAGATGCGGGTTCCGAATCGGCGCGCCGCTAGCCGGGCCGGCAGCGAATGCCGGAAGCAGCATGAGCGCCAGAACCGCCATCAGCAGGCGCGACACCAGGGTTGCGCGCGCGTCGCCGGCACCTGGCCGCTTTATTGTGTGTTGCATGTTCGCTTCTCCTTTGCTCGCATTGGCATTGCTGCGCCGAAAAGCTGGACCCATCGCAGGCTGCGCAATTATACCCTGTCGAGGTATTTGACAAATACCCAGATGGGGTATAATATCCATATTCAAATTTCTGCGTTGGACAGTCACACCTATGGAATCGTCATCCGCCTTTCGCCTCGACCTGCCGCTGGCGGGCATGACCTGCGCCGCCTGCGCGGCGCGCATCGAAAAGAGCCTGAACAAGCTGCCCGGGGTGGCGGCAAGCGTGAATTTTGCGGCGGAGTCGGCGCTGGTGACCGTCCAGCCCGGCGCGACCTCGGCTGCCGGCGTGATCGAGACGATCCGCAAGACCGGGTACTCGGTTCCGGACCGGTTGGCCGAGCTCACGCTCTACGGCATGACCTGCGCGGCCTGCGCCGTGCGCATCGAAAAGGTGCTGAACAAGCTGGAGGGCGTGCGCGCCGAAGTCAATTTCGCCAGCGAAACCGCCCGGGTGCGCTACGTGCCGGGGCTGGCAAGCGTGGAGCAACTGAGCGCCGCCATCCGAAAAGCCGGATACGATGCGAGCGAGCGCGTCGAGGCCAGTGCCGAGGAGGAAAAGGCGCGCCGGGCTGACGCCTACCGTGCCGATCTGCGGTTGCTGTGGGTTTCCATCGCGCTCAGCCTGCCGCTGGTGCTGCAGATGTTCGCGACTTTCGACAGTGCGGGCCACGAGTGGCTGCCGCGCTGGTTCCAGCTTGCGCTTGCCACGCCGGTGCAGTTCTGGATCGGCCGGCGTTTCTACGTCGGCGGCTACAAGGCCTTGCGCGGCGGCGGCGCCAACATGGACGTGCTGATCGCGCTGGGCACGAGCATGGCCTACGGTCTCTCCGCCATCGTGACGCTGTTCGGTCTGTACGATCAGCACGTCTACTTCGAGGCGAGCGCGGTCATCATCACGCTGGTCCTGATGGGCAAGCTGCTCGAAGCGCGGGCCAAGCTCGGCACTTCGGCGGCGATCGAGGCGCTGATCCGCCTGCAGCCCAAGACCGCGCGCGTGGAGCGCGACGGCGCGCTGGTCGAAGTGCCGGTCGCGAGCATGCAGAAGGGCGACATATTCGTGGTCCGTTCCGGCGAGAGCATACCCGTCGATGGTTTGGTGGCGACCGGGGAATCCGGCGTCGACGAGAGCATGCTCACCGGCGAGAGCCTGCCGGTCGGCAAGCAGCCGGGCGACAAGGTGTTTGCCGGCACGCTCAATCAGCAGGGGCTGCTGCGCTGCGAGGCCGAGGGCGTGGGCGCGGCGACCATGCTCGCCGGCATCATCCGCCTGGTGCGCGAAGCCCAGGGCACGAAGGCGCCGATCCAGCGTCTGGCCGACCAGGTCGCGGGTGTGTTCGTTCCGGTGGTGGTCGCGATCAGCGCGGCGACCTTTGCGCTGTGGTGGGGTATCGGCGGGGAGCTTGCGCCGGCGCTGGTGAATGCGGTCGCGGTTCTGGTCATTGCCTGCCCCTGCGCGCTCGGTCTGGCGACGCCGACCGCCATCATGGTCGGCACCGGTCGCGGCGCCCAGGTCGGGGTGCTGGTCAAGAACGCGGTGGCGCTGGAGCGGGCGGAGAAGATCCGCACGCTGATCGTCGACAAGACCGGCACGCTGACCGAGGGCAAGCCGGTGGTGACGGATGTGATTCCTGCAGCGGGATTCTCCGAGCGCGACCTGGTTGCGGCGGCGGCGAGCCTGGAGTCGGGCTCGGCGCATCCGCTGGCGCACGCGGTGCTCGAACATGCGAAACAGCTCGCGTTGACGTTGACGCCGATCCACGATTTCCGCTCCGAGACCGGCAAGGGCGTGCAGGCGGTGCTCGACGTGCCCGCGCTTGGCGCAGAACAGACGCTACTGCTGGGCGCGCCGGCGTTTCTCGCGGAAGCGGGCCTGGCTATCGACGCCGCGGCGATCAGGCCGATCGAGGATCAGGGCAAGACCGTGATCGCGGTCGGCGGCGCTGGGCGCGTCCTTGGCTATCTCGCAATTGCCGACGAGCTGCGCGCAAGCTCCAGGGAAGCGGTCGGAAAGCTGCGGGGGATGGGAATCGATGTGGTGATGCTGACCGGCGACAATGCGGCGACGGCGAAGGCGATTGCCGACGCAGCCGGCGTAGCCAACTACAGGGCCCAAGTGCTTCCCGGGGACAAGGCCGCTGCGGTGGCCGAATTCAAGTCCGCCGGGCAGG
>JBQMQE010000059.1:0-21156 GCA_052172655.1 Burkholderiales bacterium | reverse complement strand
ATCGCGCGCGGATGAAAAGCGCATCCGCACGCGATCGGCGATCTTGTATAAAACCCCCGCGCCGTAATTGGTCTTGTCCGTACAAAAAAACGCGGTTTGCGAGCGCGCAAACCCTCTCGTGACATGCGACGGCCGTGTACACCTTCAAGGAATGCTCCGATCGCATCACGGACTTAATCGGTTCTTCCCAAGGTATAATGCACCACTTTTTCGCCGCAATCCCCTCCTCCTTGTCCGCTGAAATAAAATCGCATCTGACCGATCTGTTGACGCAGTCGCTGGCACGCGTGGCGCCGCAATCTGCGCCGTCCATCATCGCGCTCGAGCGTCCGAAGCAGGCCGCGCACGGCGATTGGGCATGCAATGTCGCGATGCAACTGGCGAAACAGCTCCAGCGCAATCCGCGCGAGCTGGCGCAGGCGCTGATCGCCGGGCTGCCCGCCTCACCCTGGCTGGACAGCGCGGAACTTGCCGGACCCGGCTTCATCAATCTGCGCCTGAAAGCGGCAGCCAAGCTCGACGCGGTGCGCATGGTGCTTGCCGCCGGTGCGCGCTATGGCCGCGCCGACGCCGGGCGCGGGCGGCCTTTCCTGGTGGAATTCGTTTCGGCCAATCCGACCGGGCCGCTGCACGTAGGCCACGGCCGCCAGGCGGCGCTGGGCGATGCGATCTCGGCCCTGCTCGAAGCGCAGGGCTGGAAGGTGACGCGCGAGTTCTATTACAACGACGCCGGCGTGCAGATAGACAACCTGGCACTGTCGGTGCAGGCGCGCGCGCGCGAGCTGCGCGCAGAAGCAGCAAGCTTCCCCGAAGCCGGCTACCACGGCGAATACATACGCGAGATCGCCGCGGGCTATCTCGCGCAGAACGGCGATCCCGGCGATGTCGCGGCGGTGCGCGGATTTGCAGTAGCCGCGCTGCGGCGCGAGCAGGACGAGGACCTCAAAACATTCGGCGTGAGATTCGACAATTACTACCTCGAGTCCTCGCTCTACACCGAGGGCAAGGTCGAGGCGACGGTCAGCGCGCTCGCCGCCTCGGGCAAGACCTACGAGCAGGACGGCGCGCTGTGGCTCAAGACCACGGATTTCGGCGACGACAAGGACCGCGTGATGCGCAAGTCCGACGGCAGCCACACCTATTTCGTGCCCGACGTCGCCTACCATGTGACCAAGTGGCGGCGCGGTTTCGCGCACGCGGTCAACATCCAGGGATCGGACCATCACGGCACGGTGGCGCGGGTGCGCGCCGGACTGCAGGCGCTCAACGCGGTGACGCAGGCCGGCATCCCGCGCAACTATCCCGACTATGTGCTGCACAAGATGGTGACAGTGATGAAGGGCGGCGAGGAGGTAAAGCTGTCCAAACGCGCCGGCAGCTACGTCACCCTGCGCGATCTGATCGACGAGGTGGGGCGCGACGCGGTCCGCTTTTTCCTGGTTTCGCGCAAAGCCGACACTGAATTCGTGTTCGACATCGACCTGGCGAAGTCGCAGACCGAGGACAATCCCGTCTATTACGTGCAGTATGCCCACGCGCGCATCTGCTCGGTGCTGGCGCAATCCGGCGCAACTGCGCCATCGCTCGCCGCCGCCGAGCTCGCGCCGCTGGCCCACGCGCGCGAGCTCGCGCTGGCGCAGCGCCTGGGGGAATTCCCGGAAGTGCTGGCCGAGGCGGCGCACGGATTCGCGCCGCACCAGGTGGCCTTCTACCTGCGCGAACTGGCAGGCGAGTTCCACAGCTACTATAATGCCGAGCGCGTACTCGTCGCCGACGAGAGAATCAAGCTGGCGCGCCTTGCCCTGATCCTCGCCGTGCGCCAGGTGCTGCAAAACGGTCTTGCGCTGCTTGGCGTCAGCGCTCCCGAGAAGATGTAACGAGCGGTTTCACAATGTCCGCAACGGTCCCTGATTTAGAGAAGCACGGGGGGCCAAGGCTGGAGTTCTTCCTTCACCACCTTGATCCCCTCATTTTGAAACGAATACTAAATGACCAAAAACTACAAACCGAGATCGATGGCGAAGAAGCAAAGCAGGGGCGGCACCCTGCTCGGGGTCTTCATCGGCCTGATCCTCGGCCTGTGCCTCGCCGTCGGGGTGGCATGGTATATGAGCAAGACTCCGATCCCGTTCCTGACCAAAGCCAAGCCGCCGGAGAAAGCAGTGGCGGAGCCGGGCAACACGATCGCCAAGCCAGACGAAAAGACCACGCAACAGGTGGAAAAACCGCGCTTCGAGTTCTACAAGATCCTGCCCGGCGCCGAGGAACCGGTGACCGAGAAGCAGATCAAGCAAGCAGCCAAATCCGGTGCACCAGCGGAAAATTACCTGCTGCAGGTCGGCTCGTTTCAAAACCCGGCCGATGCCGACAACCTGAAAGCCCGGCTTGCGCTAATTGGGGTGGAAGCGGACGTGGAACCGATCGATCTGCCCGAAAAAGGCACCTGGTACCGGGTGCGCATCGGGCCGTACACCAAATTGGAAGAAATAAACCGCATGCGCCAGACGCTGGCACAGAACGGAATCGAGGCTACACTGGTCAAAATCAAGGATCCCGGCTCGCATTGAGCGCGGGACGATTTTTCGGGAGGATCGAATGTTGAAACGGCTGGCAGTGGCAATAATGGTATTTTTCGCAGCAGGCCTGGCGCAGGCCCAGCCCGTTGCGGGCGTCGAGTATCGGCAGCTTGCCACGGCGCAGCCTACCGACGTCCCCGGCAAAATTGAAGTGATCGAGTTCTTCTGGTACGGCTGCCCGCATTGCTATAATTTCGAGCCCGTGCTCGAGCCCTGGGTGAAAAAACTGCCCAAGGACGTGCATTTCCGCCGCATCCCGGCCATGTTCAACGACGAGTATGCGCAGGGCGCGCGCGCCTTCTATGCGCTCGAGGCAGTCGGCGCGGAGGAGCGCCTGCACAAGGCGCTGTTCGACGCGATCCACACCGGTGCGAGGCTCAGGGTGGCGGACGAGGCGGCGCTGACCGAATGGTTGGGCAAGCACGGCGTGGACACGAAAAAATTCGCCGCCGCCTATCGCTCCTTTTCTGTCGAAGGCAAATTGAAGCGTGCCGATCAGCTCACTCGGGCGTACAAAATAGACGGCGTACCTTCGATGGCGGTTGACGGCAAGTACGTCGTCATCACCGAGAATATAAAGTCACTCGAGCATCTGCTCGCCATCACCGATTACCTGGTCGAGCAAACGCGCAATAAAGGCGGCAAGGCCGCTGCGAAGAAATAGGGGCGCGTAAAACGCGTTTGACGAGCGTCAGCGCGCGCCGGCACCAGCGCTTTGGCAATGTTCGCGGGATCGGCATATTATTCGGGTTTCCAGCTTGACCCAGGGAAAGCGCGATGATCCTCCTTAGAAAAATCCTGGTTGCGCTCCTGCTTGCGCTGGCAGCGACAGGCGTGCAGGCGCTGGCGCAACTCGGCCGCGACTACATTCGACTCGATCCGCCGCGAGCGGTGACGAGCGGCGACAAGATAGAGGTTATCGAGTTCTTCTACTACGGCTGTCCGGTCTGCTACGAGCTCGAGCCTACGCTGTCACGCTGGTTTTACAACGCGCCCGGTTCCATCGCGCTGCGCCGCGTGCCGGCGCTGTCCTCGGACAACTGGGATAATTTCGCCAAATTGTTCTATACGCTGGAAGCCATGGGCCAGTTGACGCGCCTGCACTGGCCGGTATACGACAATTTCCACTTCAACGGCGTCAAGCTGAACGAGGAGGCGGTGATGGCAGGCTGGGTGTCCCACAACGGCCTCGACAAGCAGAAATTCATCGATACCTATCGCTCGCCGGAAATCCAGGCGAAGCTGGTTGCGGCGCGCGACATGACACGGAACTACGACATCAAGGGCGTGCCCAGCATCGTGGTCGACGGCAAGTTCCTGACTTCGGCACGCATGACCGGCAGCACGCGCGAGCTGATGCGGGTGGTCGACCAGTTGGTCGAGCTGGCGCGCAAGGAACGCGGGAAATAACGGCGCCGGTGCCGCAGAAGGTATTCATCACCGGCGCCTCCAGCGGCATCGGCGCCGCCCTGGCGCGGCATTACGCCGAGCGCGGCGCCGCGCTGGGTCTGGCCGCGCGGCGCGCGCAGCAACTGCAGACAGTTGCCGACTCCCTCTCCACCCAGGTCTGCGTCTATGCGCTCGACGTGGCCGACAGCGCCGCGCTCGCGGCGGCGGCGCAGGATTTCATCACGCGCCACGGCGTACCCGATATCGTCATCGCCAATGCCGGCGTCAGCGCCGGCACCCGATCCGAGCTGGCCGCGGATCTCGCCGTGCTGTCGAGAATCATGCAGACCAATGTGCTCGGCCTGGCGGCAACGCTGCAACCGTTCGTCGCGCCGATGCGCGAACGCGGCAGCGGCGTGCTGGTCGGTATCGCCAGCGTCGCCGGCTTTCGCGGCCTGCCCGGCGCCGGCGCCTACAGCGCCTCCAAATCCGCGGCGATCACCTGGCTGGAGGCATTGCGCGTAGAACTGCATGGCAGCGGCGTGGACGTGGTCACCATCTGCCCGGGCTTCGTTGCCACGCCGCTGACCGCGGTGAACCGCAACGCCATGCCTTTCCTGCTGCAGGCGCCCGAGGCGGCGCGGCGCATCGCGCGGGCCATCGAGGCGAAAAAACGCCTTGCCATTATCCCCTGGCAGATGCGCCTGGTGTTCTTCTTCCTGCGCCGTATGCCGAACCGCGTGTACGACCGATTGTTCGCGCGCGCGCCACGCAAGCCGCGCGCTCCGTCCGCATAGAACAGGCATGTGGCGCGACGCCGCCGGCACGCTGCATCAACGCGCGGACGGCTCGGCGCGCATCGTTTCGCTGGTGCCTTCGATCACCGAGCTGATCTGCGACCTGGGCCTCGCCGGGCAGCTTGTCGGCCGCACGGGCTTTTGCGTGCATCCGCGCGCAACCCTGAGGGCCGTGCCCAAGGTGGGCGGCACCAAGGATGTGGACCTGGTCAAGGTGCGCGCGCTGGCGCCGACGCATGTGCTGCTCAATATCGACGAGAACGAGAAGACGACTGCCGCGGCGCTGGCGCAGTTCGTGCCGCACCTCGTCGTAACGCATCCGCTGGGGCCGCTGGACAATCTGTCGCTGTTCCGGCTGATCGGCGGTATTTTCGGGCGCGAGCAGGCAGCCGAAGACCTGTGCGCGCGATTCCAGCAGGCGCACGACGCGCTGGCGCAGGCCGCGCGCGCCTGGCCGCGGCAGCGCGTGCTCTACCTCATTTGGAAAGATCCGTGGATGACGGTTTCGCGCGACACCTACATAGCGCGTACGCTCGCACTGGCGGGCTGGGATACCGTGCCTGGCAGCGCGACAGCACGCTATCCGCAAGTGGAGCTGAACCGTACCCTGCTGCAGGACGCGGAACTGGTACTGCTATCGAGCGAGCCTTACCGCTTTCGCGAGCGCCATGTCGCCGAGCTGCGCGCACTGCCCGCCATGCGCGGAAAGTCCGTGGCGCTGATCGACGCCGAGATGACGTCCTGGTACGGCAGCCGCGCCATCGCGGGGATGGATTATCTGCGCCGGCTCAGACAGTAGCTGACCTGGCAGGAAGCGCAGCAAAGTCGATATTCGGCATGTTCCGTTAGTCATGCGCCTATTTTGTTGATACTTTTTTCGACTTTGCTTTCTCCGCGCCCAGACGCAGGCTGACATAGGTGCCGGGCGCGTCCTCGATCACCTTGAGCTTGCCGTCGCCGGGCACGCGCGCCGCGACCTTGACGCCGCCGTTGTTCGCGTCCATCCAGGTCTGCCAGTCGGCCCACCACGAACCTTCATGGCGCGCGGCCGTCCCCAGCCACGCATCCGCATCCTCCGGCAACTCCGGGTTGGTCCAGTAGCAGTACTTGTGCGCCGCCGGCGGGTTGACGATACCGGCGATGTGGCCCGAGCCGCCGAGCACGAAGCGCACTTTTCCGGAAAGAACGCGCGCACCCTTGTACACCGATTTCCACGGCGCGATGTGGTCTTCGGCGGTGGAAATGAAATACGCCGGGATTTTGATTTTGCTGATATCGATCGGCACGCCGTCCAGGCTGATGCCGCCCGCGTCCTTCAGCTTGTTGCCGAGGTACATGTTGCGCAGGTAGAAGCTGTGCATTTTCGCCGGCATGCGCGTCGAATCCGAGTTCCAGTAGAGCAGGTCGAACGGGAACGGGTCCTTGCCCATCAGGTAATTGTTGACCACGAACGACCAGATCAGGTCGTTCGAGCGCAGCATGTTGAAGGTGCCCGCCATCTCCGAGCCTTCGAGATAGCCGCGTTCGTTCATGCGCCGCTCCAGGTTCTCCACCTGCTTCTCGTCGATGAACACGCCCAGTTCGCCGGGGATGGAGAAATCGAGCAACGACACGAAGAAAGTCGCGCTGGCGGCGCGCTTGTCCTTTTTCGCCGCCATCACACCGAGCGCCGCGCCGAGCAGGGTCCCGCCGAGGCAATAGCCGATCACATTCACCTGCTTTTCGCCGGTGGCCTTTTCGATCGCATCGAGCGCGTCGTTCGGACCCTGGTGCAGATAGTCTTCGAAGGTCTTTCCCGCGTATTCCTTGCCCGGGTTGACCCAGGAAATCACGAACACCGTGTGCCCCTGGTCCACCGCCCATTTGATGAAGGAGTTCGACTCGCGCAGGTCGAGGATGTAGTACTTGTTGATCCATGGCGGAATGATCAGCAACGGGCGCTTGTACACTTTCTTCGTGCCCGGCTGATACTGGATCAGTTGCATCAACTCGTTCTGGTACACCACCTTGCCCGGCGTGGTGGCGATGTTCTCGCCCATCTGGAACGCCTTGGGGTCGGTCATGCTGATCTGCAGTTGGCCGTCGCCGCGCTCGATGTCGCCGAGCAGGTTGTTCAGGCCGCGCAGCAGGTTCTGCCCGCCCGAGGCCAGGGTTTCGCGCACGACTTCCGGATTGGTCAGCGCAAAATTCGACGGCGACAGCGCGTCGATGTACTGGCGCGTGAAAAAATCCACTTTCTTGCGCTCATCGGCGGGCAGGTCCTCCACCTGCGACACAGCCTGGTGGATGTGGCGCGCGGCGATCAGATACGATTGCTTGACGTAGTCGAACAGGAAATGGTTTTCCCAGTCTTCGTGGCGAAAACGGTTGTCGCCCTTGCGCGGCACGGCGACCGGCTCGGCCTTCTGCCCCAGCATCTGCATCCAACTGCTTTGCCACAAGCGCGTGTAATCCCAGAACATGTTCATCTGTGCTTCCGCCAAGTGCTGCGGCTTGGCGAACATCAGCGCCGACAGGTCCATGAACGCCTTGGCGATGCCGAACTCGTCGGTGACGGCCGGGTTCTGCGTTTCACTCTGGCGCTTGATAAAATCCGCCATGATGCGGCTGGATCGCTCGGCCACCTGGGCAAACACCTGGGCCGAATCGGCGGCGGGTTTGGCTTGCTCCTTCTTCATGCGGCGACTCCTTAGAACCTGTTTCAGAATGAGGGGATCCGGGCGGGAGCCGAAGGGTCCCTCCCCTTCCTCTGCCCTCATGCTCCCCTATATCAGACGCCTAAGGGCAATTCTGTTAGGCGCACTTCGGCTAGAATACGGCTACGGTCAGTCCTGGCAGACCGCAAGAGACGCAATTCTCGCAAATATCTGCGATTCCCGCCATCTATGTTGCTGCGCAATATGAGCACCGCCCTCCACGATCGCGAAGAAACATACAGCATCGGCGACTTGGCGCGCGAATTCGATGTCACGCCGCGGGCGATCCGCTTCTATGAGGATCAGCGGCTGCTCGCGCCGCAGCGCTCGGGCAGCCGGCGCATTTATGGCAAGCGCGATTATGTGCGCCTGAAGCTGATATTGCGCGGCAAGCGCCTCGGCCTTTCCCTGTCCGAGGTGGCCGCGATGTTCGATTTATACGATACCGCCCGGGACGAGAAGCCGCAGTTGGCGCAATTCCTCGCCGCGCTCGCCGAGCGGCGCGAGCAACTCGAACGGCAGCGCGCCGACATAGACGAGATGCTGGGCGAGATCGCGGTATTCGAAGCGCAGAGCCGCAAAATTCTCGCCGGCGGCCGTAAATCGGGGCGCAAACTGCGCATATCAGACTAAACGGGTGAAACCATGATCGACTTTCCTTCCCTGCCCTTCGATCTGGGCGAAGAGACCGACATGCTGCGCGACAGCGTGCGCGCTTTCGCAGCGAGCGAGATTGAACCGCGCGCGGCCGAAATCGACCGCGCCAACGAATTCCCCGCGGACCTGTGGCGCAAGCTGGGCGCGCTCGGCCTGCTCGGCGTCACGGTCGGCGAAGAATACGGCGGCACGGCAATGGGTTATCTCGCCCACATTGTCGCGATGGAGGAAATCAGCCGCGCCTCCGCTTCGGTCGGGCTTTCCTACGGCGCCCACTCCAACCTGTGCGTGAATCAGATCCACAGAAACGGCACCGAGGCGCAGCGCAAGCAATACCTGCCCAAGCTGATCTCCGGAGTACATGTAGGCGCGCTCGCCATGTCCGAGCCCGGCGCGGGTTCGGACGTCGTGAGCATGCGCCTGAAGGCCGAGCACAAGGGTGGGAAATTCGTCCTCAACGGCAACAAAATGTGGATCACCAACGGCCCGGATGCCGACGTGCTGGTGGTATATGCCAAGACCGACGCTGCGGCGGGGCCGCGCGGCATCACCGCCTTTCTCATCGAAAAAGGATTCCCGGGCTTTTCCACCGCACAGAAGCTGGACAAGCTCGGCATGCGCGGCTCCAACACCTGCGAACTGGTGTTCCGCGACTGCGAAGTGCCGGAAGACAACATCCTGGGCGGCATGGGTCGTGGCGCAAACGTGCTGATGAGCGGCCTGGACTACGAGCGCGCGGTGCTCTCCGGCGGGCCGCTGGGGATCATGGCTGCCTGCATGGACATCGTCATCCCCTACGTGCACGAACGCAAGCAGTTCGGCCAGCCGATCGGCGAATTCCAGTTGATGCAGGGCAAGCTCGCCGACATGTACACCACCATGAACGCCTGCCGCGCCTACGTCTACGCCGTGGGCAAGGCGCTGGACCGGGGAAACCTCAAGGGAACCGGCGCGCGCAAGGACGCCGCCGGCGCCATACTCTATGCGGCCGAGAAAGCCACCTGGATGGCGGGCGAGGCGATCCAGGCCCTGGGCGGCATGGGCTATATCAACGAGACCCCGACCGGCCGACTGTGGCGCGACGCGAAGCTGTACGAGATCGGCGCGGGCACTTCGGAAATCCGTAGAATGCTGATCGGACGCGAGCTGTTCGGCGAAACCAAGTGATGCCGTACTACGCGGCAGGGCAAACACCGACGCCTACGCTACTTGAGATAGTCGCAATTGATACCTGAAAGGAAAGCCATGAACGATCCAATCGTCATTACCTCTGCCGCACGCACGCCCATGGGCGCGTTCCAGGGAGAATTGAAGCAATTCGCCGCCGCCGAGCTGGGCGCGGCTGCCATCCGCGCCGCGGTGGAGCGCGCCAAGATCAAACCCGAGCAGGTGGACGAAGTCATCATGGGCTGCGTGCTGCCCGCGGGCCAGGGCCAGGCGCCCGCGCGCCAGGCTTCGCTCGGCGCCGGCCTGCCGCTCGCTGCCGGCTGCACCACCATCAACAAGATGTGCGGCTCGGGGATGAAGGCGGCGATGCTGGCGCACGACCTGCTCGCCGCGGGAACCAACGACATCATGGTCGCGGGCGGCATGGAGTCCATGACCAACGCGCCCTATCTGCTTGCGAAAGCGCGCGGCGGCTACCGCCTGGGCCACGGCCAGATCCTCGACCACATGTTCTACGACGGACTCGAAGACGCCTACGACAAAGGCCGGCTGATGGGCAGCTTTGCCGAGGATTGCGCCGCCAAATACGGCTTCACCCGCGCCGAGCAGGACAAATTCGCGGTGGCTTCGCTCGAGCGCGCTCAAGGCGCGAACAAGAACGGATCATTCGCCTGGGAAATCACGCCCCTGAACGTGAAGGCGGGCAAGGACGAGCGCTTCATGGAGATGGACGAGTCGCCGTTCAAGGCCAATTTCGACAAGATTCCCGCGCTCAAGCCCGCGTTCAAGAAGGACGGCACCATCACCGCGGCCAACTCGAGCTCGATTTCGGACGGCGGCGCGGCGCTGGTGATGATGCGCCGCTCGATGGCGGAGAAACTCGGTCTCGCGCCGCTGGCCATCGTCGTCGGCCACAGCACCCATGCGCAGGAACCCGGCTGGTTCACCACCGCCCCGGTGGGCGCGATCAAGAAGCTGTTCGAGAAGACCGGCTGGAGCTCAGGGCAGGTGGACCTGTATGAAATCAACGAGGCCTTCGCCGTGGTGACCATGGCGGCGATGAAAGAGCACGGCCTGCCGCACGAGAAGGTCAACATCCACGGCGGCGCCTGCGCCCTGGGCCATCCGATCGGCGCATCCGGCGCGCGCCTCCTGGTGACACTGATCGGCGCCTTGCGCCAGACCGGCGGCAAGCGCGGCGTCGCCAGCCTGTGCATAGGCGGCGGCGAGGCGACGGCGATGGCGATCGAGCTGGTTTGAGCAAACTCAAGCGCGGGGAATATCTTCCATGATCCTCAGCCAGGAACAGAGCATGATCCGCGATTCGGTGCGCGCTTTCGCCGCCGAGCGCCTTGCCCCCAATGCCGCGCGTTGGGATCGCGATTGCACCTTTCCGCGAGATGCGCTGAACGAGATGGCGGCGATGGGCCTGTTCGGCGTCACCATTCCCGAACAATGGGGCGGCGCCGGGCTGGACTATGTCTCGCTCGCGCTGACCTTGGAGGAAATCGCCGCCGGCGACGGCGCAACTTCGACCATTGCCAGCGTGCAGACCCTGGTGTGCAATATTCTCAACGGCTATGCGAGCGACGCGCAAAAGAACGCGTTCCTCAAGCCGCTGGCGCAGGGCAGTCTGCTGGGATGCTTCTGCCTGACCGAACCGCATACGGGTTCCGATGCAAGCGCGATCACCACGCGTGCCGAGCGCCAGGGGGACCATTATGTCCTCAACGGCGTGAAGCAGTTCATCACCAGCGGCAAGAACGCCGATGTCGCCGTGGTATTCGCCGTGACCGACAAGGCGGCCGGCAAGAAAGGCATCAGCGCCATCATCGTGCCGACCGGCACGCCCGGCTACGTCGTCACCCGCATCGAGGACAAGCTCGGCCAGCACGCCTCCGACACGGCGCAGATCGCGCTCGAAAACTGCCGCGTGCCGGTGTCCAATCTCCTCGACGCCGAGGGCGCGGGCTACCGCATTGCGCTATCCAATCTGGAAGGCGGGCGCATCTCGATCGCGGCGCAGTCGGTGGGCATGGCGCGCGCCGCGTTCGAGGCGGCGCTCAAGTACGCGCACGAGCGCAGCACCTTCGGCAAGCCGATCATCGAGCACCAGGCGGTGAATTTCCGCCTCGCCGACATGGCCACGCAGATCGAGGCGGCGCGGCAATTGGTTTGGCACGCAGCCACCTTGCGCGACGCGGGCTGCCCCTGCCTGAAAGAAGCTTCGATGGCGAAGCTGTTCGCCTCGGAGGCGGTGGAGAAAGTCTGCTCGGACGCGATCCAGATCCACGGCGGCTACGGCTATCTCGCCGACTTTCCGGTGGAGCGCATTTACCGCGACGCGCGCGTGTGCCAGATCTACGAAGGTGCGAGCGACATCCAGCGCATGGTGATCGGACGCGCGCTCGCCGCGGCCTGAGCCGCGGCCAGCGCTAGTGCGACTGCATGCGCTCTTCGCGCCGGATGCGCTCGTCCAGCTCGGCCAGGCATTGCGCCGCCGCCAGGTAATTTTCCCTCTCGGCCACGCCGGCGCGCTCGAACTTGCGCACCAGCGCCTCGTAGTAGGATTTCAGCTTGCTGCCGATCCAGGCGCTGCGCGCGGCGCGTGCCCGCTCCTCGATCCCGGCGACATCGATTCTTAGCTCCGATGCGCTTTCCGCGCCGATATTGCTTCGCACAAAAGATGCCCGGAATGCGGCCTGGTTGCTAGCCGTCACCGCATTATTGTCAGGCGCAGTTCCAGTTTGCAGGGCGCTGTCACCCGGATACACCATAGCGTAGAGTCTCATCTTCAAGTCCTTCAATATCTATTTGAACCAGCAACGTAAAATCGCTGTAGGGCTCAATATACGGGCTCAGGCGGCAATAATCCAATCGCTAGTTCGGATCGACTTGATCGGCCCGGCTTATACTTAGCCTAAATACATGGTGCAATGCATCAAATCTGACCTAGAATGGGGGTGTATACAGTGTTTGGAAGCCGACTTTTCGCATGGAACTTTACCAATTGCGCAGCTTTGTTGCCGTCGCGGAGGCCGGTCACCTGACCCGTGCCGCGGAGAAGCTGCACGTCAGCCAGCCGGCGGTGAGCGCGCAGATCAAGGCGCTCGAAGATGAGCTCGACCTGGTGCTGTTCGAGCGCACGCCCAGCGGTATGGAGCTCACCTTCGCCGGCCAGCGGCTGCTCCCCGAAGCGCACAAGGTCCTCGCCGCGGCCCAGGTGTTGCGCGGCGACGCGACCGCGCTGAAAGGCGAAGTGGCGGGCAAGGTGAGCGTGGGCACGCTGTCGGATCCGGATTTCATCCGCATCGGCGAATTCCTCGGCGCCACCGTCAGGCGCCATCCCCTGCTGCAGGTCGAGTTGCATCATGAGATCTCCGGCGCCGCGTTCGCCAAGGTGCGCGACGGCGAACTCGATGCGGGCTTCTATTTCGGCGCACTCGCGCATCCGGGCGTAGCCGGCCTGCGGCTGCGCGGCATCAGCTATCGCGTTGCCGCGCCGGCCGCGTGGGAGAAGCGCGTGCTCGACGCCGACCCGGCCGCGATAGCCAAGCTGCCCTGGATCATCACGCCGCCGATCAGCACCCACCACCAACTGGTGCGCGCGCTGTTCGACAAGCACCGCATCGAGCCGACCAAGGTGGTGGAGGCCGACCAGGAGTTCGTCATCGCGAATCTGGTCGCTTCGGGCGTGGGCCTGTCGCTGATCCGCGAAGAGCTGGCGCTGGAGAAGGCAGCCGCAGGCGAAGTGTGCCTGTGGCGCGACCTGCGCCTCGACACCGACCTGTGGTTCATCTACCAAGTCGGGCGCGAGAACGATCCGGTGATCCGCGCCCTGCTCGACGTACTCGCCGACACCTGGAAGCCTGCGGCGGCGAGCCGCGCGATGCAAGCCGAGCCGCGACGGCTTCAGGCGCGAGCGCATCGATTAACCGGCTGTTGACATTCGCATCCAGGGCGGGACATTCTACCCACGGAAAGGGAAAGGATCCGCTAAGCTGGAAGCCGGTTCCCTGTGTTGATAGAGGAGTCTCAAATGGTACTGCTCGAATTCTCCATGTCGCCGCTGGACAAGGGCGTAAGCCTGAGCCCATACGTGGCGCGCTCGCTCGATATCATCGACAACAGCGGATTGCCTTATCAGTTGACGCCGATGGGAACCATCGTCGAGGGCGAGTGGGACCAGGTGATGGCGCTGGTCACGGCCTGTTATCAAAGGATGAGCCAGGACTGCGACCGGATTTCCACCTCGATAAAGATCGACTACCGCGCGGGCACGAGCGGGCGCCTGAAAAGCAAGATCCAGGCGGTCGAGAGCCGGCTGGGCCGCACGCTGTCCACATAGGCCGGGCGGCGCAGCGTCCGGCAGCAATTAATCGGCGAGGCACCGTCGCCAGGCGCCAGGGGCCAGGCGCGCCAATGTACTGAAGCGCAGGCTCGGAAGTTTCACTACCAGAAACGGCGGCGAGCCGCTTCTGCGGCCGCGCCGCGGATCCGCGCCCGTGGCATCAAGTTTCGCCGGTCCATGCCGTTAAGTGCTTACGTTACCACCGGAAGTGAGGCGGCCGTGACTGCCCATTTGACGCTGCCGGCGTTGTGGCGGGATCGATGCGCCTGCGGAAACCATAATGAAATCAGACCGTTTTGGATTGCTTTTGGTCGGCGCCGCGCTGCTCGTCATGGCGGTGGTGGTCGGACTTTGGTTCGATCGTCAGGCGACAGTGCAACGCGCAAACACCAGGAACCAGGGGGTGGGTCTGGTTCGCATCCTGTCCAGCCTGCCGCATGAGCAATTGCTGCCCCAGTCGGGGCGGTCCCAGTTGCTGCAGACGATGCTGCAGATGAACCGCAACACGGATTTGGGCTATGGCGTGATCGTCGACACCCGCGGCGCCACGCTGAGCGAGGCGAGCACGCCGGGCACCCTGGTCCCGGCTGCAACGCTGGCGCTCGACACCAGCTCCTGGTTCGGCGAGCGCCGGCTGATATCCCCCGGCGATGGCCGCGCGATCCGCGAGTTCTATGGGCCGATGCTCGTCAACGGCGAAATCGCCGGCTATGTACGCCTGGGCTTTTTCGATGTCTCCCCTGCGGCCATCGGCTGGGAGCAACTTTCCTTCGCCGCGATGCTTGCCCTGCCGGTTATTCTGTTCGCGGCGCTGTTCCACTTTCTGCTCAAGCGCGAGATGCGGCCGCTGCGCGACATCGGCGAACGCCTGCGCCGCTTATCCGGCGCCGGCCCCGCCGAAGGCGACGAGCCCCTGTACCAGGATAGCCTGCGCGAGTTGCTCGGGCGCTTCGTCCGCTTCATCGAGATGGCGCACGCGCGCATCCATGAAGTCGAGGCGCAGCGCTTCACCGCGCAAACGAGCGGCCACATGCTTTCCTATCAGCATGAAAAAGCCGAATCCGTGCTGCATGCGCTGCCCGAAGCGCTGATGGTGCTCGACGACGACGGCGTGGTGACCTTCGCCAACGCCAAGCTCAAAATCCTGCTCGGCATCGACGCGCAAGCAATCCTCGGACAGGACGTGCGCGCCGCGGTGCCGCTGCCCGAAGTCGCGGCGTTCCTGGCTCAAAGCACCGGCGCCCGTGCCCTGCGCGGAGACACGCTGGAGTTCAGCCCCGCCGCCGACGCCGGGCGCACGATCGCGGCCAGCGCGTATCCGCTGTTCTGTCCGCGCAATCCGGGCAACACCCTCGGCCGGCTGTTGGTGTTCCGCGACGTTAGCGCGGAGTCTCTGGGCCGGCAAGCCGGCGCGGAATTCGTCTCCCACGTGTCGCATGAATTGAAGTCGCCGCTCAACGTGCTCAAAATGTACAGCGAGATGCTGCTCGAGAACGCCGGCGACTCGCGCGATCTGCGCATCGAAGCGGTCAACGTCATCAGCGACGAAGTCGATCGCATGGCCGATCTGATCAACAACCTGCTCAACGTCTCCAAACTCGAACAGGGCAGCATTTCGCTCGACCGGCAGCGCGTGAGGCTGCGCGATCTGCTGGAGGAAGCGGTTGCCAGCGCTGCGCGCAACGCTACCGAGAAGAAGGTCGAGATCCAGTTGAAGCTGCCGCAGGAATTGAGCCCGGTGCTGCTCGACAAGAACCTGTTTCGCATCGCCATCAACAATCTGATCGGCAACGCCGTCAAGTACAACAAGCCCGGCGGCAGCGTCACGCTGAGCGCCGACGAGACCGACACCGAGGTGGCGATCCGCGTGCGCGATACCGGCATCGGCATCGACGGCGGGGACCTCGCCCGGGTATTCGAAAAGTTCTACCGCTCGCCCAACGCCGACACCACGGCCAGCGGGCACGGCCTCGGACTGTACCTGGCCAAGCAGATCGCCGAGTTGCACCAGGGCAGCCTTGCGGTGAGCTCCGAGCTGGGGCAGGGCAGCGAGTTCACCATGCTGTTCAAGAAAAGCCACGCCCTGGCCGAAGAATCAGTCAGGATATGAAGCGCATTCTCATCGTCGACGACGAAGCGCACGTCCTGCGCGTGCTCAAGCTCTCCCTGCGCCAGCGCGGCTACGAGGTCGAATCGATTTGCGATTCGCGCGAGGCCATGGACACGCTCAGGCGCTTTGCGCCCGACGTGCTGATCACCGACATCCAGATGCCCGGCCTCAGCGGACGCGATCTGTGCGAGCAGATACGCGCGGAAATGCCGCAGCGCAATTTCCTCATCCTGGTGATGACCGCGATGGTGGCCCGCGAAAACCGCGAGTGGGTGATCCGGTTTCCGAATACCGAGTTCCTGGAAAAGCCGCTCAGTCCGCGCAGTCTCGCCGCGCGCCTGGACCAGTATTTCGCGCCCGCCGCCGCGGCCGCAGCCGCGGCCTGAGCCATGTCCGACAACGCGCTGCGCGAAGTCGATTTCGGGCGCCACCACCGGCGCTTTGCGCACCTGCTCGGCGCCGATCGCTGCCTGGGCGCGTGCGACGCCCAGGGGCAACTGATCTGGGAGAGCGACGCCACGCCGGATCGCGGCGCCGCGCAAGCCGTTGCCAGGCTCAACCGCGACGGCTTCGTCTGGGACTGCAACGGCGCCGGCTTCAAGCACCAGGTCCTCGACGATGACCAGGCCATGGTCTGCGTACCCGTCATGGCCACAGGCAGCGCGCCGGGCGCAACGCAGCCGGGGGCCCTGGGCTGGCTGCTGCTCCTCGGTGCGCACGCGGGAGCGCAATCGGCCACAGCCGGCGCCGACGGCGCCACCGCGACGCTGCAGGAACTCGCCGGCGCCGTGAGCGACGAACACGCTTTGCGCCAGGAGATGGACGTTCTCGCCGCCGAACTGGCGGAGCGCTACGAGGAATTGCACCTCGTGTACAACATCGACGCCCAGATCCACAACGTCGCCCGCGACTGGAGCGCCTTCCACGGCCTGCTCGAGTTGTGCGCGCGGCACCTGGGTGTCGACATTGCCGCGTTCATCACCTCGAACGAGAAGTTCAGCGAATCGGCCACGAACCTGAGCAAGCCGATATTCAACCTCGACCTGGTGCTGGTGGAGATGCGCGGCGACCTGTTTCGCTTCATTCAGGCAGGCCGCGAAAGCGTCGTCATCAACGACGCGACCGACCTTCGGCGCCGCTACATCTTCACCAACATGCCGTACAAGGTGCTGGCATGCCCGATGTTCGACGGCCGTTCGGTGAACGCCATGCTGGTGCTGGTCAACCACGACGACAAGCCGGATTTCAGCGCGAGCGACCGCAAACTGGCGGAAGTGACGGCGAACCAATTCAGCAACCTCATGTACTTGTGGCGCTCGATGGAGGAAATGAAGGCGTTCACCGAACAAATGGCCGCGGCGCTGATCGAATCGGTGGAGGCGAAAGACTCCTACACGCGCGGTCACTCCGAGCGCGTGCGCGATATCTCATACGACATCGGCGCCAGGCTCGGCATGGCGCAGGCCGAACTGGCCGGCCTGGCGTGGAGCGCGCTGCTGCACGACGTGGGCAAGATCGGCATCCCCGACGCCATTTTGTGCAAGCCCGACGCGCTCACTGGCGACGAACTCACCTTTCTCATGGTGCATCCGGAACGCGGCTGCGAGATCCTGCGCCATATCGAGCGGCTCGCCGACGTGATCCCGGCGGTGCGCCACCATCACGAGCGCGTCGACGGCAGTGGCTATCCGCATGGCCTCGCCGGCAAGGCGATTCCGCTGCAGGCGCGCATCATCGCCGTCGCCGACACCTACGACTCGATTACCAGTTCACGCGCCTATCGCGCCGGTCGCGGCCACGAGGAAGCGCTCGCGGAAATCCAGCGGGTGAGCGGCACCCAACTCGATGAAGACGTGGTGCGCGCGTTCCTGCAGGTGTGCGCGGCCGGGCCTGCGTGGCTGCATCAGCCCGGCGTCGAGTGCAAGGCGCAACATGACTGAGGCCATCGTCCAGACCCGCGTCGGCGCCATGAGCTACCTGGCGCCCGCCCGGGCGCTCACCGACGACGAGGCGAACGCCGAACTGCAAGCGGCGTTCACTTCATGCATCGCCGCGCACAATGTGCGCCTGGTGCTCGACCTCGCCACGGTGCCGCTGGTCAACGGCCGGGCGCTCGAAGTCATGCTCGAGGCGCACGCCAAGCTAGGCGCGCTCGGCGGCGGCCTCAAGCTGCTCAACCCGAACGGCCTGCTGCGGGACATTTTTCGCGCCACCGGATTCGACAATTCCGTGGACGTTGGCGCCCCGCCCGCCGGCGCGAAAGCGCCGGCGCAGCCCGCAAGCGCGCCCGGCGCCGGCAAAAAACGCCTCGGCGACATCCTCATCGCCCGCGGCCTGCTCAAATCCGAGCAGCTCGAGGAAGCGATCCGCTTGCAGGGCCCGCTCGCGCGCAAACTGGGACGCATCCTGGTCGACAAGGGTTTCGTCCGCGAAGGCGATCTGATCGAGGCGCTGAGCGCGCAATTCGACGTGCCGCACCTCGCCTTGCGCCCCGGCTTGTACGACGCGGCCGCGGCGGCGCTGCTCGACAAGGATGTCGCGCGCCGGCTCGAGGTGTTGCCGCTGTTCTGCGTGCACAAAGTGCTGACCCTGGCGACGCACGATCCCCAGGCCATTCCCGCCTTCGACGAAGTCGCGGCGCACACCGGCAGCCGCATCAGGCTGGTGCTGGCCCGGCGCGAGGAGATCGTTGCGCACATTGCCGAAGCCTACGACGTTTCGGTCCACGCCGGCGCCTTCATCAGCACGCAGGACAAGGACCTGGAACTGGTCGAATCGCACATTCCGGACAACTACGTCCAGATCGACGAGCTGGCCGGCACCAGCCCGGTGATCAACATGGTCAACGCGGTGATCCAGCGCGCCGTGCGCGACCGCGCCAGCGACATTCACGTGGAAATTTCGCGCTCCCGCGCGCGCGTGCGTTTTCGCATCGACGGCGTGCTCTACGAGGTGATGGCGCCGCCGCCGGAACTGTATCCGGCGATCGTGTCCAGACTGAAAGTCATGGCCAATCTCGACATCGCCGAGCGGCGGCTGCCGCAAGACGGCCGCATTCAGGTGGTCACGCAGGGCCGCACCGTCGACCTGCGCTTCAGTTCGCTCCCCGGGCTGTTCGGGGAGAAGGTGGTGCTGCGCGTGCTCGACAAAAGCCAGTCGGTTCTCGACGTCGAAAAACTCGCGTTGAGCGAGGCGAATCTGGTGCGTTTCAAGCGGCTGCTGGCGCGCTCGCACGGGCTGATCCTGGTTACCGGCCCCACCGGCAGCGGCAAGACCACCACCCTGTATGCCGCGATCAGCCATCTGAAGAGCATCGAGAAGAACATCGTCACCATCGAAGACCCGGTCGAGTTCCAGCTCGACATCATCAACCAGAACCAGGTGAACGAGCTCATCGGGCTGTCGTTCCCCAAGGTGCTCAAGCACGTGCTGCGGCAGGACCCGGATATCATCATGGTCGGCGAAATCCGCGACCGGCAGACGGCCGAGATCGCGGTGCAGGCGGCGCTCACCGGCCACCTGGTGCTCTCGACCCTGCACACCAACGACGCGCTGGGCGCCGTGTCGCGCATGATCGAAATGGGTGTGGAACCTTACCTGCTGTCCTCGGCGCTGATCGGGGTGATGGCGCAGCGCCTGGTGCGCCGCGTGTGCGAGGCGTGCAAGGTGAGCTACCTCGCGCCGCCGGAAGTGGCGGCGGCCTGCGGCTGGCCCGCGGAGGGCTCCTACCGGCTCGAACGCGGTCGCGGCTGCCCCGCCTGCTACGACTCCGGCTACAAGGGGCGCCTGGCGATCCACGAACTGATCGAGATCGACGAGCCGTTGCAGCGGTGCATCGTCGCCAAGGCGAGCAGCGAGGATTTGCGCGTCCGCATGCAGGCCACCGGCCATCGCGGACTGTACGACGACGGCATGGACAGCGTACTCGCCGGGAAAACCACGCCCGAGGAAATCTCGCGGGCGATCCACTCGCACTAGCGCCCCGGCAACCAGCCGCAGCACCCATTCACATCATCGATTCATAGCGCAAACACATGGCAATCGAACTTCAGTCTCACGCAGCGGCGGCGCCGGGACCGGCGCCACTGCAGGCGCTGCTCGCAAAGTTGCAAGCCGGGCAGGGCATCAGCGCGCAGGAGCGCATGCTGTTCACCGAGCGCCTGGCGCTGCTGCTGGAGACCGGCATGGCGCTGCACGTTGCGCTGGACACCCTGGGGCAGCAGACGCCCAACCCGGAACTGGCGCGCACCATCACCGCGATCCTGGAGGAGGTGGTCGGCGGGAAATCCCTGTCCTACGCCCTTTCCCGCCATCCCGAAGTGTTTCCCGGCGCCTATGTCAACCTGATTCGCGCCGCCGAGGCCGGCGGCTTCATCGCGCAGGTGCTGGCGCAGATCCTGGAGATGGAAGAGAAGCAGGCCAAGCTGCGCGCGACGCTGACCAGCGCGATGGCGTACCCGGCGTTTCTGATGGCGTTCTCGGTTGCCGTGGTGGTATTCGTGCTGGTAGCGGTGTTCCCCAAGTTCGCTGAAATGTTCGAATCGATCCACGATCAGTTGCCGCTGTCGACCCTGGTGTTCATGGCGATCTCGGACACATTGCGCCACCACTGGATACCGATAGGCGCGGGCGTGGCCGCGCTGGCCGTGCTGCTCGCGCGCTGGCTGCGCAGCGAAGGCGGCAAGGCGGCGTTCGACCGGCAGAAGCTGCGGCTGCCGCTGCTGCGCGAGCTGTTCGTGCAGGTGTACATGATCCGCATCATGCGCGTGATGAGCGCCTCGCTCGGCAACGGCGTGAGCGTGCTCGACACGCTGCAGGCGAGCCGCGAGACCATCGACAACCGCTCGTTCCGCGATTTCCTGCTGCGGGTCGAGGACCGCGTCACCCAGGGCGGCGGCATTGCCGCCGCCTTCCGCGAGGAGTCGTTCATCCCGCTGCTCGTCAGGCAGATGCTCAGCACCGGAGAGGAAACCGGCAAGCTGGCCCTGGTCATGGGCCGGATCGCCGAATTCTACGAACGCGAACTTGCGCGCAAAATCGCCACCGTCTCCAGGATGATCGAGCCGATCATGCTCCTCATCATGGGGGTGGTGGTCGGCCTGATCATGATTTCGCTGATCCTGCCGATTTTCCAGCTCTCCCGGGCGGTGCATTAATAAGCCTAAAGTTCTGGTCCGGGCGACCGTTAACCCACAGAGAGGTCGAGCCGAATCGACCCTAATTTCCGCAACCCTGTCTTTCAGGAGACGCAACAATGCCTAACGTCAAACCGAATTTGCTCCAGCGGGGGTTCACCCTGGTCGAATTGCTGATCGTCGTGATCATTCTGGCGATACTTGCCGCAATCGTCATTCCGCAGTTCGCGAACTCGGCGGTCTCGGCGCGGGAGGCGGCGCTCGATAGCAATTTGGCC
>JBQMQE010000058.1:0-21423 GCA_052172655.1 Burkholderiales bacterium | reverse complement strand
CCGATTACGACATCGTGCTGATGGACATGCAGATGCCGGTGATGGACGGCGTGACCGCCACCCAGGAGATCCGCAAGGAGGAGCGCTTCAAGGATCTTCCGGTGGTGGCGATGACAGCAAACGCCATGCAGAGCGATCGCGACCGCTGCATGGCGGCGGGCATGAACGATCATGTTTCCAAACCGATCGAACCCGAAGACTTGTGGGCGGCGCTGCTGAAATGGATCAAGCCGAAGCACCCGACAGCAGCATCAGAGGTGAAACCGCAAGCGGCAGCGGAAACCGACCTGCCCTCCGGTATCGACGGGCTGGACATGAGCACCGGCCTGCGCCGCGCGCTCGGCAAGAAGCGGCTCTACCTCTCGATGCTGCGCAAGTTCATCGCCGGACAGGAATCCGCAACGGCGCAAACCGTCAAAGCGCTGGAGGGCAAGGACTGGGACACCGCGGAGCGGCTCGCCCACACGCTAAAAAGCGTTTCCGGCAACATCGGCGCCACCGCTGTGCAGAAGCTGGCGGGAAAGCTCGAAGCCGCGATCAGGGAGCGCCAGCCGCGCAAGGCAGTCGATGATCGGCTCGACGAGCTGAAAAAGCCGCTGGAAAACCTGATCGTGCAACTGAAGCAGAAGCTGCCGGAGGAGCAGGGCAAGACGGCTGTCACGGTCGACCGGGAAAAACTCAAGGCGGTCTGCGACAAACTGGAGGCCCTGCTGGCCGAGGACAACGCCGAGGCATGTGACGTGCTGGATGCGAACGCGGACCTGCTTAACGCGGCCTTCCCCAGGCGCTATCGCGAGATTGACGACGGTATCCGATCATTCGACTTCGAGGCGGCGCTCGCAGCGCTGCGTGCCGCCACCGCAACGTCTGCCTGAACGAAATCCCAATGGACGGACTCGATAGCACCGAAAAAGCCACGATTTTGGTGGTCGACGATACGCCGGACAACTTGGCCCTGATGAACAGCCTGCTCAAGGACGCTTACAAGGTGAGAATTGCCAACGCTGGCGAGAAGGCGATGAAGATCGCGCTGTCTGACTCGCCACCGGACCTGATCCTGCTCGATATCATGATGCCCGGCATGGACGGCTACGAGGTGTGCCAGCGACTCAAGCGTGACCCCAAGACGATGAACATCCCGGTGATCTTCCTCACTGCCAAAGCTGACATGGAAGACGAAAGGAAAGGGCTGGAACTCGGCGCGGCCGACTATATTACCAAGCCGATCAGCCCGCCCATCGTCTTGGCGCGCGTGAAGAACCATCTGGCGCTGAAGACCATGTCCGACTTTCTGCACGATAAGAACCTCGAGCTGGAGAGCGCCAGATCCGTGGCGGAAAAAGCCAACGTCGCCAAATCGGATTTCCTTTCCAGCATGAGCCACGAGCTGCGCAGCCCGCTCAATGCCGTCCTCGGTTTCGCCCAACTGATGGAGTCCGGTTCCCCGCCGCCAACGCCCTCCCAGAAGGAAAGCATAGCCCAGATTCTTCAGGCGGGATGGCATCTGCTGACACTGATCAACGAGATCCTCGATCTCGCGAAGATCGAGTCGCGGCAGGTGCCGCTGTCGGAGGAGCCGGTGTCGCTGGCCGAAGTCATGCTCGAATGCGAGGCCATGATCGAACCGCAGGCGCAACAACGTGGCATCCACACGAGCTTTCCCCAGTTCGACGGATCCTATTTTGTCCTGGCTGACCGGACCCGGGTGAAGCAGGTTCTCATCAACCTGCTTTCCAACGCGATCAAGTACAACATCAAGCAGGGAACGGTCGAAGTGAATTGCACCGGGAGCACGCCGGGGCGCATTCGCGTGAACATCAGGGACACCGGCGCGGGCTTGCCTGCGGAACAGTTGGCGCAGCTATTCCAGCCGTTCAATCGTCTCGGGCAGGAGGCTGGCGCGGAGGAAGGCACAGGCATCGGCCTGGTGGTGGCCAAGCGGCTGGTCGAACTGATGGGGGGCGTAATCGGCGTGGAAAGCACCGTCGGGGTGGGAAGCGTGTTCTGGTTCGAACTCATCGCGGTTGCGGAGCCGCGCCTTGCGATGGAAGGAGGCGAAGCAGTGGCATTGGCCCAACTGCCTGAGCCTCGCGGAGCGCGGCTACACACCCTGCTCTATGTGGAGGACAATCCGGCCAACCTGAAACTGGTCGAGCAAATCATCGCGCGCCACCCCGACATGCACCTGCTGACCGGCGTGAACGGCACTCTCGGCATCGACATCGCGCGTGTATCCCAGCCGGATGTGATCCTGATGGACATCAACCTGCCCGGCATCAACGGCTTCGAAGCCCTGAAAATCCTGCGCTCAGACCCGGCCACGGCGCACATCCCTGTCATTGCCGTCAGTGCCAATGCAATGCCACTTGACGTCCAGAGGGGCCTGAAGGCGGGGTTCTTCCGCTATATAACCAAGCCGATCAAGGTCAATGAGTTCATGGAAGCGCTGGATGTGGCGCTGGAATTTGCGGGACAAGGGGCCGGTCAGGGCAAATGAATAGGGACGAAGGTCATTGGTCCACTCAGCCGACATTCTGAACGCCAGAATCCTGGTCGTTGACGACCAGAAAGCCTATGTCCTTCTGCTCGAGCGAATGCTGCGCGGCGCCGGGTATGTTTCCATCGACTCTACGACGGATCCGAACAAGGTCTGCGAACTTCACCGCAACAACCGCTACGACTTGATCCTGCTCGATCTACAGATGCCCGGCATGGACGGATTCCAGGTGATGAAAGGCCTCAAGGAAATCGAAACGGAGGGCGATCTTCCCGTCCTGGTGCTTACCGCCCAACCGGATCACAGGCCGCGCGCACTGCAAGCCGGGGCGAGGGATTTCGTCAACAAACCGTTCGATCTCGCGGAGGTATTGATCCGGGTTCACAACATGCTCGAAGTGCACCTGCTGCATCTGGAAACGAAGAAACTCCACGATCGCGTAGCGACGGAGCAGAAGGTGTCGGAACGGCTGCTGCACAACGTGCTGCCTCATGCCATTGCGGAACGCTTTAAAGGGCGTCCCGAAGTCGCGGCCGATGGCTTTATCGAAGTCATCCCGGAGCGCTTCGCGCAAGTAACGGTGTTGTTCGCGGGCATCGTGGGGTTCACGAAGTTTTCCGAGGGCGTGAGCGCCCGGGTTCTGGTGGACGTACTCAATGATATCTTCTCCCGCTTCGACAGCATCGCCGACAGCCGCGGCCTGGAGAAGATCAAGACTATTGGTGACGCCTACATGGCTGCCGCGGGACTGCCTGTCCCCGTCGCGGATCACGCGGTGCGCGCGGCGCACATGGCCTTGGACATGATCGACGCAATGGACCGCTTCAATGAGCACGGCCCCTGCAAACTGCAGGTCCGCATCGGCATCAGCACCGGCGCAGCAGTGGCCGGCGTCATCGGCAAGCGCAAATTTCACTATGACCTGTGGGGCGAAGTCGTGAGCAGCGCGAGCCGGATGGAATCGCACGGGCTGTCCGGGCGAATCCAGGTAACGGACTCTACCCGGCGGCTCTTAGGTGAACCGTTCATGCTCGAGCAGCGCGGCGCAATCGAGGTCAAGGGTATGGGCGGGATGCACACCTGGTTCCTGAATGGCAGGAATGGCTAGACAGATTTGATGCAGCACTTTCCCCCATTTCAACGGGTGTAGTAACGGCGCAGACGTGTTCCGCAACCCGCAGCCTGAGCCGCCGCGCGGCACAAACGGTTAGAATGCGGCTGCACAGGAAAAAACCAAGCTCAACATGAAACTCGCCACCCTCAAGGATGAAGCCCGCGACGGCACGCTGATCGTGGTGTCGCGCGACCTCAAGCACGCGATCAAGGCCGACGACATCGCGCCGACGCTGCAGGCCGCGCTTGACGACTGGGACTACATTTCGCCGCAGCTCACCGACCGCTACGACGCGCTCAACCGCGCCCCGGGCAGCCGCGCTTTCGATTTCGATCCGAAGCAATGCGCTTCGCCCCTGCCGCGCGCTTACCAATGGGCCGACGGATCGGCCTACCTCAGTCACTCCGAACGCTTGCGCAAGGCGCGCGGCGCGGAAATGCCCAAGGGTTGCCGCAGCGATCCGCTCATGTACCAGGGCGGATCCGACGCCTTCCTCGGTCCCTGCGACGATATCCTGCTCGAGGCCGAAGACTGGGGGCTGGACCTCGAAGCCGAGATCGCGGTGATCACCGGCGACGTGCCTATGGGCACGCCGGCAAAAAAGGCGGGCGAGCACATCCGCCTGCTGCTGCTGGTAAACGACGTGTCCCTGCGCAGCCTCGCGGCCGCGGAGATCGCCAAGGGTTTCGGTTTTTTCCAGAGCAAACCCTGTTCCGCGTTTTCTCCGGTGGCACTGACGCCGGACGAACTCGGTCCCGCCTGGGACGGCGGCAAGCTGAATCTGCCGCTGCTGGTCGAGGTCAACGGCGAAGTGCTCGGCCGTCCCAACGCCGGCGTCGACATGACGTTCGAATTCCCGCGGCTGATCGCATACGCGGCCCGCACCCGGCCGCTTGCGGCCGGCAGCATCGTCGGCTCGGGCACCGTGTCCAACGCCGATTCCATCGTGGGCTCGGCCTGCATCGCCGAAAAGCGCGCGCTCGAGACCATCGCCGGCGGCGACCCCGCGACGCCTTTCCTCAAGTTCGGCGACCGCGTGCGCATCGAGATGTTCGACGCCGAGGGCAATTCCCTGTTCGGCGCGATCGAGCAGCAGGTCGTCAGCTACACGCCGTCCCGGTAAAAGCCCTGCGTCAGGTACGCGGCCGGAAATGGCCCGATGTGCGGTGATCGCGGCCTGAACTGACGCAAGCTGTCCGATTGGTTCAGCGCACATCAGACTCCAACTGGCGAAAACCGGACCGTCGAGCGTTTTCCCCAACGTAGCCGAGGCGGTCTTAGGCCGAATGGACAATGTCTCCAAAAAACCGTATCTTGGCTCATCTTATGGCAATCACATCGTTGTCTAAGCGGAATAACAAGGAACCGTGCGCATAGTCGCTGTATCAGGGTATTGATATCGTGCGACGTCTGACGGACGCCGCGACCGGAACGTCATGTTATTCGGCATTTCGGTACTTGGTATTGCGTTAGTCGTCATAGGTCGAACACATGCCCGTTTTTGACTTCAAAGAAATTCCCACAGCAGCCAGTGGTGCATCGCGAGACCAATTCGAATTATTCGCACGCGAGTTTCTCGAGTTTATGGGGTTTACCGTGCTCGTTGGACCAGATCGCGGCACCGATGCGGGTCGTGACCTGATCGTAGAAGAGCTAAGAACTGGCGTGGCGGGCGAAACGCGAGTCAAATGGCTCGTAAGTTGCAAGCACAAGGCGCATTCCGGCAAAGCGGTTTCGGCAGACGACGAACCAGATATTCATGACCGCGTCCGGACGCATGGGTGCGGCTGCTTTCTTGCGTTTTATTCCACTGTCCCGAGCGCCGGTCTGGCCGCCAAACTTAATGCGGCATCAGTACCTTTTGAGGTGCAGGTGTTTGATCCGGAAAAGATCGAACGGCTACTACTGTCCTCGTCCGCAGGAACCAAGCTGGCCAAGCGCTTTTTCCCCATTTCCGTCGCGGCGTGGAAGAAGGAGTATCCCACTCCAGCGAATCTTTTCAACGAAGCGCCAACACTAACTTGCGTTTATTGCGGGAAAAGCTTGCTCCACCCCAAGCCGCATGGAATTGTGGTCATATGGTCAACGAGGTCGCGCGACGAGAAAAGTCTAAAGGAGCGGACTGAGCATCTCTATTGGTGCTGCAAAGGTCAGTGTGACCGCGCGTTGAATCAGCAATACTACCGTGAGGGCATCACTGACGGATGGGAAGACATACCTGACTTGATAATTCCTTTATCTTATGTTCGCTGGGTGATGGTCACGCTTAATCAATTGCATGGCGGGGTGACATACTCAGATGAGGTACTGAAGAACATGAAGGATCTTCTCCTGAATCTTTTTCCACTTGTGTCGCGCGACATGACAGGGGACGAAAGGGAACGAATCCGCGGGCTTTCAGTGATTCCAAGCTATCTCGGAGGGTGGGGATATGACGACTAACCTCACGCCCCACTCGGACGCGCGACGAGCGTCGCGTGATATTCAAGTATCGTGGGCGCGCGCCGGTGGGCGTGCACGTTCGGCCTCCCAGGATGTCATCGCCTTGCCCGGTTTGACAATCATCATTACTGTAGCTACAATAATGCATGCGGATTGAGTTCGATCCAGCCAAAGACGCCTCAAATCAAGCGAAGCACGGTGTCTCCCTGGCTCTGGCAGCCGATCTCAATTGGGACGCCGCGCTGGTTTGGATCGACGATCGCTTCGAGTACGCTGAGTTGCGCGTGATAGCGCTCGCGCCGAAGACCAAGATCCTCTACTACGTGGCCTTTGTAGATCGTGGTGAGGTGCGACGGATCGTAAGCCTGCGCCGAGCCAATCGTCGCGAGGTAAAACACTATGTCAACAGTATCTAAACGGGGTGCCGTCGCAATGCCTTCTGCGCAAGAGGACAAGGTCATCACCGCAGCGGCCAAGGCCGATCCCGACGCACAACCGCTTACACCGAAGCAGTTGAAATCCATGATCCCGATGCGCGCGTTGCGCGGGCGGCCCAAGTCCGCGAGCACGAAGCAACTCGTATCAGTGCGCTATAGCCCGGAAGTCTTGGCGTACTTCAAGTCCACCGGCGAAGGCTGGCAGTCGCGAATGGACCGCGTGTTGCGCGAGTACGTAACGCGTCACTCCCGCAGAGCGTGAAGCGGATGCTGAACCCTTAGTTGCTGCGGACGGGCCGCCGGCGCCGCGTCAGCGCAACGGCCATCTCGGCCCGCCGCAGAACAATACGTTCTGCATAATCACCGGAGATTCAATGACCAGCGCGTACGTGCATGGTTACGATTCACGCGAGCATCGGCGGCTGCAGGACCAGGCATCCACGCTCGTGGAGTTATTGCATTCGGATACGACCTACCCGGAAGGCAGCAGCGTTTTGGAGGCCGGGTGCGGTGTCGGCGCGCAAACAGTTGCCCTGGCGGCGAATAGTCCGAAGGCGCTGATCACCTCCATAGACCGGTCCGAAGCATCGCTCGTCGAAGCGAGAGAGGCGGTGCAGGCGGCAGGCATCAATAATGTGACGCTGCGGCGGGCGGATATCTTCCATTTGCCGTTTCCGCCCGAGTCGTTCGATCATGTCTTCGTCTGCTTCGTGTTGGAGCACCTGGCCCAACCGGTTGAGGCGCTGAGAGCACTGAAATGCGTGTTGAAGCCCGGCGGAACCATCACGGTGATCGAAGGCGACCACGGCTCCACCTATTTCTATCCGGACAGCGACTATGCGCGCAGGGCTGTTCGTTGCCAGGTGGAGTTGCAGGCGAGAGCAAAGGGAAACGCGCTGATAGGACGGGCGCTTTACCCCTTGCTGACGGAAGCCGGATTTCGCGAGATCCGCGTTTCACCGCGTATGGTCTACGTCGACTCGAGCAAGCCCGAACTGGTCGAGGGATTCACCAAGAAGACGTTTACCGCGATGATCGAGGGCATCCGCAAATCCTCGCTCGAATCGGGCCTCATGAGTGAAGCCGACTTCGATCGGGGCATAGCCGACCTGTACCGGACTGCGGAAGCGGACGGCGTTTTTTGCTACACGTTCTTCAAGGCATGCGCGGTCAACAGATCCCATGCCGAACAACAGGAAGGGGACTGAGACGAATCCTTTCTCACGCGGAATGCAAAACACTGAGCCGAGAGGCGATTGCGCGCGGGGAGTAATGACCTGGATCAAAAGTGAATTGTCCCCGTTCGACACTGACCGCCACTCCTCAAACCCGCACCCCCGCCGGATCAAACCAACCAAGGTAGCGCACGGCTTGGGCATGCTGGCGAAGCCGCAGCGCAAGAAGCTTTCGGATGCCGAGGTAAAGCGGCGCATCGGCGCCATGCTCAAGACGCAGGATGAAGCGACGAAGATCCGATGATCGCGGTCGATATCTACGTCCTCGCCCGCTACCTGCGCAACGACGACTTCCAACAGGCCAAAGCTGCCGTCCGCCTGCTCGCCGTGCGCGAACTCATTGGCGTTGCGCTGACCGTCTGGCCTGAGCCTGTGTGGGTGCTGTAGATCAACGGCTGCGGCAGCCAGGCTTCAAGTGTTCTGCTGCTGGATATCCATCGGCGCGCGCAGCAAATAGCCGGCGAGCTTTTGAGAGATTTGTCTAGGCGTGACGCCGGATGAAAGCGCGGATGCGCGGATACAACGTCTCGCGGAAGCGCCGGCCGCTGAATATGCCGTAATGCCCCACATTGGGCGCGAGATAGTGCTCGCGCTTCTTCGCCGGGATCGAGGTGCACAGCGCGTGCGCCGCCTCGGTCTGCCCATTTCCTGAAATATCGTCCAGCTCGCCCTCGATCGTAAGCAATGCGGTCTTGCTGATCGCCTGCGGCCGCACCAGTTGCTCGCGCACGAACATGCGCCCCTTGGGCAGGGAGAATTCCTGGAACACGGTCTTGATGGTGTCCAGGTAGTACTCGGCCGGCATATCCAGCACCGCGTTGTACTCGTCGTAGAAGCGCCGGTGCGCCTCGGCCGACTCGCCGTCGCCTGCGACCAGATGGTTGTAGAAATCGCTGTGCGCGTCGGCGTGGCGCGCGGGGTTCATCGCGACGAATCCGGCGTGCTGCAGGAAACCGGGATAGACCTGGCGCATTGCACCCGGGTATTTCGCCGGCACCCGGTGGATGACGTTGCCCTTGAACCATGACAGCGGCTTTTGCGTGGCGAGGTTGTTGACCGCGGTCGGGCTGCGCCGGGCGTCGATCGGCCCGCCCATCATGATCATGGTGCGCGGCTTGACCGGCGCGTCCGCTTCGGCCATGAGCGCGATCGCGGCCAGCACCGGCACCGTCGGCTGGCACACCGAGATGACGTGCACCTCGGGCCCGAGGAAGGCGATGAACTCGCGCACATAATCGACGTAATCGTCCAGATGAAACGGCCCGTGGAACAGCGATACCATGCGCGCGTTCACCCAGTCGGTTACATAGACATCGTGATCGGGCAAGAAGGTGCGCACCGTGTCCCGCAACAGCGTGGCGTGGTGCCCGGACAGCGGCGCCACCAGCAGGACTTTTGGATCCGCGCGCCTTTTGGTCGAAACGAGCTCGCGCTCGAAGTGCAACAATTGGCAGAAAGGCTTGTCCAGGGCGACGGTTTCGCTGACCGCGACCGCCTTGCCGCCGACGCGGGTCTCGCTGATGCCGAATTCGGGTTTCTGGTAACGCTGGGTGACGCGGACGAAGAGCTCGTTGCCGGCTGCAATCTTGCGGCTGAGCGGGGAGTAGGAAAGCGGGCTGAACGGGTGGCTGAACATGCTGGCGTTCATGCTCGCCCACATCTCCCAGGGCGCAAGCGCCGCGTGACTCATTTCATGCAAGGCATAGAGCAAATTAAGCACTCCCTAACAAACTCGTTGGTTGGTTATACCAAATTCCCCCGCCGCATGCATCATCCTATTTCGGATATGGCAATGCCAAGCTCCGATAAGACCCGCTTATGCAAGCCTATTCTCGTTTGCGCCCATCCCGACCGAACATTGACCCGATAATCAGCTCGCCGCCACGGCGATTCTGCCCCTGAGGTAAAGATTGTTGGCGATCAGCGCCGTCATCACCAGTCCTGCGCCGGCGAGCTCGATCGTCTCGAAGCGGTGTCCCTGCAGGATGCGGATGGCAAAGGTCACCACCGGCACCAGGTTGCCGAGCAGCATGGCGTTGAGCGCGCCGAGATAGCCGATGGCCATATTCCAGAACAGCACCGCCAACACCACCGCAAGCAGCGCCAGGTAGACCAGTTCCCAAGCGACGGCGGCGACCGTGGCGAGCGCGGGAATGCTCGCGTATCCGCTCAGGGTCGCGATCCCGGTGATGACGAATATGCCCACCGTCCCGGGCAGGCAGGTGAGCGTGGTGAAGCGCAGCGCCGACCAGCCGGGGAAGCTGACCGCGCCTATGGTGTAGGCGATCCAGCTCATCGCGCCGCAAAAAATCAGCACGTCGCCGACGAACGTACCGCCGGACAAAGCATGCACAAGATCGCCTTTGGTTATGACCAGGAACACGCCGAGGATGGCGAGCGTGACGCAGCCCAGGGTGAAATTCGCCGGCCGCGCGCCCTTCAGCGCCCAGTGCACGAACGCGGCGATCGGCGTCTGCAGCGCCATGATGATCGCGGCATGTTCCGGGCGCGAGCGGCTGAGGCCGACGAACACCAGGATGGAAAAACCGCTGAAACCCATGACGCCGTAGAACGAAGCCTGCAGGAATTTGCCGCGATAGCGCAGCGCCGCAGCACCCTCGCGCCAGTAAAGAATGGCGACGAACAGGAGTGCCGCAACGCCATAGCGGATGGAGGACATCCAGAATGCATCCAGAGTCTGCAGCGCGCCTTTCGCCACGGGGAACATCCCGCCCCAGATGAGCACCGTAATCAGCATGATCAGCACGCCCTTGAACTGGTTCGTCTGCACTGGAAATCCCCAAAAGCCGCGCTGCCGCATCCGCGGCGGCCGGACCGCTACGCTGGAATTCGGCTTGACTCCGCCGGTTCAAGCAGGCAGGGCGTAACCGGGCAACGGCCCGGTTCTTATATCAGGCAGCCTTCTCGTCGCGCAGCGCCCGCCGCAGGATTTTACCGACGTTGGTTTTGGGCAGCTCGGTCCTGAACTCGATGTACTTGGGACATTTGTAGCCTGTCATGTTTTGATGGCAGTGCGCGCGCAATTCCTTCTCCGACAGATCCGGATCCTTTCTCACCACGAACAGCTTCACCGCCTCGGTCGAATGCTCGTCGGGCACGCCGACGGCGGCGCACTCCACCACGCCCGGCAGCATCATCACCACGCCTTCGATTTCGTTCGGGTAGACGTTGAAACCGGACACCAGGATCATGTCCTTCTTGCGATCGACGATGCGCGTATGCCCTTTCTCGTCCATGATGCCGATGTCGCCGCTGCGGAAAAATCCGTCGGCGGTCATGACTTTTGCCGTCTCCTCCGGCCGTTGCCAGTAGCCGGCCATGACCTGCGGCCCGCGGATGCAGATCTCGCCCGCCTCGCCCAGCGGCAGCTCGTTGCCGGCGTCGTCGCGGATCGAGATTTCGGTGGAAGGCACCGGCAGCCCGATCGAGCCGTTGAACTCCTTCAAGTCGGGCGGATTGGTGGTGGCGACGGGCGAAGTTTCGGTGAGGCCGTAGCCTTCGGTCAGCGTGACGCCGGTTATTTTTTTCCATTTTTCCGCCACCGCCTTTTGCACCGCCATGCCGCCGCCGTTGGAAATGCGCAGCGCGCTGAAGTCCAGTTTTTCGAAATCCGGATGGTGCATCAAGGCATTGAACAGGGTGTTGACCCCGGTGATGGTGGTGTACTTGTGCTTGGCGAGTTCCTTGACGAATCCCGGGATGTCGCGCGGATTCACGATCAGCACGTTCTTGCCGCCGATCTTGAGCATCATCAGGCAGTTCACCGTCAGTGAAAAGATATGGTACAGCGGCAGCGCCGTGATAATGATGTAGTGCTTGCGGTCGTATTCGCTCAGGAACGGGTCGAGCCAGGCATCGACCTGGGTCAGGTTGGCGGTGATGTTGCGGTTCAGCAGCATCGCCCCCTTCGACACGCCGGTGGTGCCGCCGGTGTACTGCAGGAACGCGATATCATCGGGCTTGATCTCGACCCGCGCCAGGGTCATGCCCGCGGCCGCGCGCAGCACGTCGTTAAAGCGCACGGCGCTGGCCAATTCGTACGCCGGCACCATTTTCTTCACGTTGCGCACCACGAAATTCACCAGCGCGCCCTTGGCGCCGCCCAGCAGGTCCCCCATCGCCGCGACCACCACCTGCTTCACCTGTGTCCTGGCGATCACCTGCTCCAGCGTATGCGCGAAATTCTCCAGGATCACGATCGCCTTCGCGCCCGAATCCTTGAGCTGATGCTCGAGCTCGCGCGACGTATACAGCGGATTGACGTTCACCACCACCAGGCCCGCACGCAGAACGCCGAACAGCGCCACCGGGTACTGCAACACGTTGGGCATCATCAGCGCCACGCGATCGCCTTTCTGCAGGCCCTGCGCCTGCAGCCATGCGCCGAACGCCTGCGACATGCGCTCGAGATCGGCGAAGCTGATTTCGCGGCCCATGCAATAGTAGGCCGGGCGTTCGCCGAAGCTGGCCACGCTTTCCTCGAACAGGTCGCGGATCGACTGGTACTTGTTCGGGTCGATCTCGGCGGGCACGCCGGCGGGATAGTGCTTGAGCCAAATTTTCTCCATTCGGGCCATCCTCCTCGAAAATGCGTTCGGATACAGGACGTCAATGCGTGGCAGGCGCCATCATAAACCGTGCCGGTCGAAGCGGTCGATGAAAAAATCGGCGGCGAAGCCGACCGCGGCCGCGCTGAAGGTGTAGACCGACACGAGGAAGCCGAATTTCGTCGGGCCGATGGCGAACATGCGCATGAACTGCGGCCCCAGCGGCATCAGGATCATGAAATCCAGGATGTGGCTGATCTGCACGCCGGCGAGCACCAGCAGCACGGCCCACTCGCGCACGGCCGGCTTATCGTCCGGGTTCATCGCAGCCGCAGGAACAAGGGCGCGAGCACGCCCAGCACGCCCAGGCTGGCATAGGCCAGCATCCAGGCGCCGGCGCTGGCGTTGCCCCCGCCCGCATCCAGCACCGCGCCGAAAGCGAGCGGCGCGAGGAAACCGGCGCCGAAGCCGAGCATGGAATGCAGCGCCATGCTGGCACCGCGCATGCTCGGATCGGAGTTGGCCACCATGCCCGAGGTCAACGCCGACGAATCGCCCATGTGCAGGCTGAGCATGACGAACGAGAGTCCGGCGATCGCGTACCAGGGCATGCCCGAGAGCAGGCCGAACAGGCAGGTAAACAGTCCGGAGCAGAGCATGACCACCGGCACCACGCGACGGCGCCCGTAGCGCATCGCCAGCTCATTGCCGAGCACGCTCGCGCCCGGCCCGAACAGATTGGCGATGGCCACGATCAGCACCGGGCTCCACGGCCAGGGGCCGCCGCCGGACAGGCTCTGGCTGAACACGAAAAACGCCACCATCCACGAGCGCGAGCCGAACAGCTCCCAGCAGTGCACCGCATAGCCAAAGATATAGCCGCGCGCCGCGCGGTTTCGCAGCACCGGCCGCGGATCGAGCAAGGCGGTGCGCGAAGCGGCAGGCGGGCGGCGCGGCGGCAGGCCGGCGAGGATCATCAGGCCGGCGGCGAGCGGGCCGAGCGCGGCCAGGGCAAAAGCCCAGCGCCAGCCCAGGGTCGCGGCGATCGCGCCCGCGAGCAGGATGGAGAAGCCCGCGCCGAAGCCGAACACCGCCGTATAGAAAGACACGGCGCGGCTCTGCGCCCGGTCGCCGAGGTTGTCGGTGAGCGCCTTCAGGCCCGGCATATAGGTGCCGGCGATGCCGGCGCCGGTGAGCGCCTGGAACAGCGAAGCCGACCACACACCGTGCGCGAACAGCGCAAAACCGAGAGTGCCGGAGGCGCACAGCAGGCTGGAAAAAAAATACACGCGGCGCGCATCGACGCGGTCGGTGAGTCCGCTCAGCACCGGTACCGACGCCATGTAGCCGGCGAAGAACATACCGGAAATCAGCCCCGCGGCGGAGTTGCTCGCGCCCCATTCCCGCTGCAACTGCGGCAGCAAGGTCGGGTAGATCGCGTAGCACAGCATGCTCGCCACATGCGCTGCGCACGCCCAGGCGACGAGGCCGGGGATAGTGGCGGTTATTTTCTTGATTCCCAAGCAGCGTCCCTATACAGACACACCGGACCCCGACCCGGCAATGCCAACCCGCCTCACTTGTGCCTGAACTTCGGCTTGCGCTTCTCGACGAAAGCCGCCATGCCTTCCTTCTGGTCTTCGGTGGCGAACAGCGAATGGAATGCGCGCCGCTCGAACAGGATGCCTTCGTTGAGCGTGCTCTCGTAGGCGCGATTGACCGATTCCTTGGCCGCCATCACCACCGGCAGCGAGTATTCGCAAATCTGGTTGGCGGCGGCGAGCGCCTCGTCCAGCAGCTTGTCCGCCGGCACCACGCGCGACACCAGGCCGGCGCGCTCGGCTTCGGCGGCGTCCATCATGCGCGCGGTAAGCACCAGATCCATCGCCTTGGCCTTCCCCACCGCGCGCGGCAGGCGCTGCGTGCCGCCCGCGCCGGGAATGACGCCGAGCTTGATCTCGGGCTGGCCGAATTTCGCCGTCTCGGCGGCGATGATGAAATCGCACATCATCGACAGCTCGCAGCCGCCGCCGAGCGCATAGCCGGCGACCGCCGCGATCACCGGCTTTCTCACCGAGCGGATACGCTCCCAGTTGCGCGTGATGTACCCGCTCTTGTATACGTCCATGTAACTCCAGTCCTTCATCGCGCCGATGTCGGCGCCGGCGGCGAAAGCCTTGTCGCCGCCGGTGAGCACCACGCAGCCGATGTTTTCGTCGGCGTCGAATTTCGCCAGCGCGTCGCCCAGTTCGTCCATCAGCGCGTCGTTGAGCGCGTTCAAAGCCCTGGGGCGGTTCAGCGTGATCAGGCCGACGCGGCCGCGGGTTTCAACCAGGATCATTTCGTAGGACATTTCAATTCACCTTTTCGCAAAAGAACAGTAATCTTGCGCCGCGCAAACCGCTGCATCGTGCTGCTTGCGCCCCCGCGCTACCTCTTCAGCTCGCTTACGATGTTCTTCGCCACCGCTGCGAGCAGCATCAGGTCCATGCCGGCGATCGGCAGCGTGTAGCCCTTGCGGATATAGGGTTTCATAGCCTCGGCGGTGGCGGCGAAAATGGCGAGTTTCATGCCCGCCGCGGCGCAGGCGCGGCGCACGGTCTCGATCGCCTGCTCCACCTCGGGATCATTTACCTGTCCGAGCTTGCCCATGGTGCCGGACAAATCGTAGGGTCCGATCATCAGCGCGTCCACTCCGGGCACGCGCACGATGGATTCGATGTTGTTCACCGCGTCTATATGCTCGATCTGCAGCATGACGATGACGTTGTCGTTGGCGAGCGCCACGTATTCCTGGAAATCCAGGCCGTAGCCCTGCGCGCGCACGATGCCCACGCCGCGGCTGCCGCGCGGCGGATATTTGCAGTAGCGCACGATGCGCTCGGCCTCGGCGGCGGTGTTCACCTGCGGCACGACCACGCCGGCCGCGCCTATGTCCAGCGCCTTCTTGATCAGCGCCTCTTCAGCCGCGGGCACGCGCACCAGGCAGGGGCAGCGCGCCGCCTGCAGCAGGCCCTGCGCGGCGAGCGGATCGAGCGGCGCATGCTCGGTGTCGATGAACAGCCAGTCGAAGCCGGCGCGCGAAAACATCTCGGCTACCTCCGCGCAGGGCAGCGCGATGATGGCGCCGAGCAGGGTCTCGCCCGCGCGCAGGCGCGCGGCAAAGCCGGCGTTGACTTCGGCTATGGACGGATGGCTCATTGCGCTGCGTGCTGCACGGCCGGGGCTGCGCCTCAGGCGCCGGCCTTGCGCTGCTTCCACGCCGACAGCGGCAGCACGTCGGGCAGCGACAGCCGCTTGCGCCCGGGCTCGGCCTCGGTCAGCGCAACCGTCTCGCGCATGCTGGCGCGGCTGCGCACGGCCAGATTCTGGTACAGGCGCGTCGCGTCCATCTTCCACGCCATTTCGTCCTCGCTCAGCTCGCGCATCACCTTGGCGGGGATGCCGGCGACCAGCGTGCGCGGCGGCACCTGCATCCCCGCCTTGACGAAGGCCATGGCGGCAACGAACGCCGACTCGCCCACCACGGCATTGTCGTTGACTACGGCATTCATGCCGACCAGGGCATTGCGGCAGACGCGCGCGCCATGAATGACGGCTGCGTGGCCGATATGGCCGTCCTGCTCGATCACCGTGTCCGACTCGGGGAAGCCGTGCACGATGCAGCAGTCCTGGATGTTGGCGCCGGCCTCGATCACTAGGCGCCCGAAATCGCCGCGCAGGCTGGCCGAGGGGCCGATGTACACGCCGGCGCCGACGTGCACGTCGCCGATCAGCACCGCGCTCGGATGCACATACGCATCGGGGTGCACGACGGGGGTGAGGCCGTCGATGGAATAGACTTTGACCATGTGTGAGCAGCCGGCGGAAAGCGCTCATTTTACTGCTGTTGGTGTATGCTCTGAAACCTCAATTTTTGAAATTTGCCATGCACAAGACAGCGCAACAACTGGCCGAGGCCGCCGCCGCGGCGATGCATCCGCGCGATCGCGCGTCCCTTGCCCTGGGCATTGAGCTGCTCAGCGTGGGTCCCGGTACGGCAAGCATGCAGATGGCGGTGCGCGCGGATATGACGAATGTCCACAACACCTGCCATGGCGGGCTTATCTTCACGCTTGCCGACTCGACCTTCGCCTACGCCTGCAACAGCCACAACCGGAACGCGGTGGCGGTCACCTGCGTCATCGAATACATGCGCCCGGCCTACCTCGGCGACCTGCTCACTACCACCGGCCGCGAGCAGGGGCTGGAGGGCCGCAATGGCGTGTACGACATCCGCGTCGAAAATCAGAAGGGCGAGTTGGTGGCGCTGTTCCGCGGCAAATCGACCCAGATCAAGGGCGAGGTCACCGAACTGAACAAGAGTTAGCGGCTGTCTGCGACCAGTGCCGCAGGACGCAATGGCGAAGCGCTGCACAACTGCACCGGCCGCCCTCGCCGCCGGATTTCCGCCACCCTGAATCAGCCCGCCGCCCGTTCTGTCTCGTCGCGAACGCTTGTGCGTCGAGACCAACTCGGTCCGGTACGCAGCGCAGGTCCGGCCGCAGCACGATACACATCGTTTGCTACCTGCACACGTAAGCCAGCCATCCCGCTGCGATGCTGGGTGCCAATCTAGCGTCGGATTGACATGTCTGGCGCGCCGCTCAACGCGAACGTTAAACCTTTCGAATATTTCCCTTGCGTAGCTCGTATTTTGTTACTACACTTTGCTTGTGACGACCTGGGACGAATCTAAGCGCCGGAAGAACATCAAGGATCACGGGCTCGATTTCGTCGGATGCGAGGCCATTTGGGACAACTTCACGATCACCCGTGAAGATGTCCGTCAGGCTTACGGTGAGAAGCGTTTGGTCACTTTCGGCTTATTGGAAGGCACTGTGGCTGTGTTGGTGCACGCCGAACGTCGTACTGGTTCCCACATCATTTCCTTGCGCAAGGCGGAGAAACATGAAACACGCTATTACTTTGAAATCGCCAAAGACTACTTCAAATAGGCGGGTTGACCCGGATAACCCGCCCTGGTCCGAAGAGATGCTTGGACCGCCGGTCCTCAAGCGCGGCCGCGGCCCGCAGAAGGCTCCGACTAAAGTGCTTACTACCGTTCGCCTGGACGCTGACATCCTCGCTTTTTTCAAAGCCCAGGGCAGCGGCTATCAGACGCGAATAAACGATGAATTGCGCAAGGTCGTGGCGAAAGGTTTGACCGCGCGATCAACGCGGACGCGCGCAAAAGCAGCGCGCTCCGGTTAGCACGACGTAAGGCCACATGAATCAGATGACGACCATCACCGCAATTCGTACCGCAGAACTCGCAGATTTTGCGGGAATCCGATTCATCGACCCGCTGATGCGTGCGCACCCGGATCGAGCGCAACTCATCGATTCCTCCGTGCGCAATGGCGAATGCATGGTTGCCTTCGCTGACGCTGACATTCTTGGCTTCGCCGTCCTGAATTACAGCTTCTACAACCAAGGGTTCATACCGCTACTTGTCGTGGCAATGGGCAATCGTCGTAGCGGCATTGGCACGAGGTTGCTTTCCGAAGCAGAGCGTCGCTGCACGAAGCCGAAGCTATATGTGTGCGCTGGTCGCTCCAATTTGCCCGCGCATTGGCTGTTCGAAAAACGTGGTTTTGTGCCGAGCGATCTTGTCGCGAATCTTGATCTTTACGACGACGAGCTGGTTTTATTCAAATCCGTTGAGCGGGGCCTAACGCGGCGTTCAACCGCAAGTGCTGGTGCCGCCGTTTAGGCGGCCCCTGGACGGATCGACAAAGGAACGGTTCGTCGCCATGAATCAAGCGCTACAGCGGGAGGCGGAGCGCAAGTGAGGGTTTAGCGCGCAGCCCACACGGACGCGCCGCCAGCGCTGTGCTGTGCTGAGACCCGGCTCACGCGCGCCGGTGCTGCGGAAGTTAGGCCGCGGAATGCCGCGGGTAATACAATGGTTTTGCCGCGAGCGCGAGATCGGCTTCCAATTTTGAGCGCCAACCGAAGGCACAGCTTCCCTCCATCGTAGAACAGGAGACATCAATGAACGAAGAGACATTCAATCTAAGCATCCGCAAGTTCCTAAAGATGGTGGGCGTCAATTCGCAGCGCGAAATTGAGCAAGCAGTCGCAAAAGCGATTGCGGCTGGCGCCATCGCAGGTACGGAATCCTTCCCGGCAAGAGTGACGATCGAGGTCGCCGCGCTGAAGTTAAACGTCAATTTCGATGGCGAAATCAGACTTGAATGAGATCGACTGCCTTGAGCGGGCTCCCCTGCGCAAGCGAACACCCGCAAGGTCTTCCTGAAAGGTTTCCCATTCGCCTTGATCTGACGTCCGCAGCCAGCCGGCATTCTGATCTTGGCACTGGCGAATTTCTCTCGCGCCTCCGAGTATTTGGTGTCACGTGCGCGCGAACCACACGCTTGACACGGACGCGCGCAAGAGCCGCCGCACGGCCCTTGTGCTCGCCGGTTGGCGCGAGCGTCGGCTTGGTTGATCATGGAAGCTGTCGCCCCATCGCGTTTGAGCTGGTCGCCGCGTAAGCAAGTAATGTCAACGGGCGATTTTGAACTTTTCTCCGAAGATTACTCGACAGCGCGTTTGCGGTTTTCGGCCGCTGCAAATGCTCTCGGAGCCGACTTAAGTCAACTGAATTTGGGGCTGAAGGCCCCTGACGATCGTCCCCTGTCGATCGACATTGCATGGCTTGGGACGTCATCCCCGGCGCGCGTGGTGATTCACTCGTGCGGCCTGCATGGCGTCGAGGGATTCGCCGGATCGGCTATTCAGCTTGCGCTCATGGGTCAAAGCAATTCAATTCCTGCGGATGGTGCCGTTTTATTCGTACACGCGCTCAATCCGTTCGGGATGGCCTGGCTTCGTCGCTGCAATGAGAACAATATTGACCTGAATCGCAATTTTTTTGCTGCAGGAGCCGAGCGGCCGGCGACATCGGAAGCATATCGACGATTGGAGACATTCCTGAACCCTCGGAGCCCGCCAGGCGCTGATCTTTACTACGCTCGCGCGGCATATTTCACGCTGAGATATGGCCTGGGACCGATGAAGCAGGCCATAGCCGAGGGTCAGTACGAGTTTCCGCAGGGCTTGTTCTTCGGCGGAATGCAACTCGAGCTGGGACCCGCCCTTTACCAGTCCTGGCTAGCGAGTCGACTAGAGTCCATCGATCGTGGCTTCGCGATAGATGTGCATACGGGCTTAGGCAGATCGGGCGAGGAATCACTGTTCTTGCGTGGTTCACAGGCAAGCGGACCGACGCTGGGTGCGGAGTTGGGCCGGCAATTTTCTTCGGACGCAGCGGAGGAAGGGGTGGGCTACCATGTTCGCGGGGACTATGCTCGTTGCTTCGACGCTCTCGCGAAACCGGCGCGGATGCACGTCGTCACGCAGGAGTTCGGGACGTATCCATCACTCCAAGTACTGTATGCGCTCAGGCAGGAGAACCGATGGCACCATTACGGAGATGGCGCCCTCGCCCATCCTGCGAAGCTGCGCTTGAAGGAAGTGTTCGCACCCGTGGCGCGCGCATGGCGCGAGGCGGTCGTCGGACAAGGGGTCTCATTCGCCAAGACCGTGATGAGGTACATGTTCCGGTAGGCGAGCGGTGCTACCGACAACCCCACAGGCAAATGCTCGTGTCCGGCTGCAAGCAATACCGACCTGCCGCCTTGCGCCTGAGCCCGCCTACTCGCCCTCCATCTCCGCGCGCAGCCGCCGCGCCATGACGCGCGCATAGTAGCCGGGCGCAAGCCGGCTCACCCACCAGGACACTTTCGCCATGCGCCCGGGCAGCAGCAACTGCTTGCCCTTGCGCGCGGCACGCAGAATATCCGCGGCGACATCTTCCGCCTGCGCGCGCACGCCGACGACCTGCTGCGCGTGCCGCGCCGGCCGGCCATCGCCGCCCAGCGCGTTCCTGTCGATGCCGGTGGCGATGAAGGACGGGCACACCATCAGCACCCCTACCCCGTCATCGGCCAGCTCCGTGCGCAGGCTGTCGAAAAAACCGTGCAGCGCGTGCTTCGACGCGGCGTAGCCGGTGCGCGCGACGAGCGGCGCGAAACCGGCGACGCTGGAGATGACGATGACGAGCCCGCGCGATTCGGTCAGCGCGGCCAGCGCCGCGCGCGTGCACTGGACCGAACCGAAGAAATTCACGTCCATCACGCGCCGGATCACCGCCGCGTCGGTGCGCCGAAATGCGCTGCGATGCGTGATGCCGGCGTTGTTGACGAGCACATCGATGCGACCCCAGGCCTCGACCACCGCGGCAAGCGCGCGCTCGCAGGCGGCTGCGTCGGTGACGTCGCACTCGAGCGCCAGCGTCTGCCGGCCTGCGCCGTGAAGTTCCGCAGCCAGCGCCTCGGCCCCGGCCGCATCGCGGTCGAGCGCCGCGATGCGCGCGCCGGCAGCGGCAAACGCGCGTGCCAGCGCCCGACCCAGGCCGCCGGCGGCGCCGGTGATCACCACCACCTTGCCGGCAAAATCGCGCTGCGTCACGCCTCACCCCGGCGCGAGCGTGCAGCGAGGTAGAACTCGAACACCTCGGACGTAGTCTTCTGCGGCACGTAGCCGAATACTTCCTTCAGCCTGCGGTTGGCGAGCAGCGGACGATAGCGCAGGAAATTCACCTGCTCCGGCCCGTACTGCGTCAGGCCCAGGGGCTTGAGCACGGCGAGCGCCGAGCGCAGCAGCCACGCCGGCAGCACCACGCAGCGCTTGCCCAGGCGCGCGGCGATTTCATGTATGCCGAGAGCACCGTCGCCGGCGACGTTGTAAATGCCGGACTTGTCCGAATGCACGGCTGCGCGCATGCAGCCGACCACGTCCTGGTCCCAGATGAACACGAACGGGCTCACCGAGCCGCGGATCGCGATCAGCCGCGGCTGGTCGAAGAGATCAGTGATTTGATTGCGTACCGTCTCGCCGAGTATGGTGCCGATGCGGAACACCACCTGCTTGAGTTGCGGCGCTCGCACGCGGTAGTCGGCGAGCATTTCCTCGACCAGGCGCTTGTGCCAGGAATAGGCGAACTCCTGATTGCCGCGCAGCGGGGCGTCCTCGCCGATCCAGGCCGGATTGTCGGCGTGATAGCCGTAGGCCGCGCCGCTGG
>JBQMQE010000057.1:0-21521 GCA_052172655.1 Burkholderiales bacterium | reverse complement strand
GGTCACCAGCGACCACAGCAAGGCCGAGATCCGGCGCGCCGGCTTTCTCTACCTGCTGATCGCCCACGTCGGCGCTATCGGCATTCTGCTGTGCTTCGGCTTATTGCACGGCAGCGGCGACTACACCTTCGATACCATGCGCGAGGTGCAGCTTGCGCCGTTCTGGGCCACGGTCGCGTTTGCCCTCGCCCTGTTCGGCTTCGGCGCCAAGGCCGGCATGCTGCCGCTGCACGTGTGGCTGCCCGAAGCCCACCCGGCCGCGCCCTCGCCGGTGTCGGCATTGATGTCCGCGGTGATGCTGAAGACCGCGATCTATGGCCTGCTGCGCGTGCTGTTCGATCTGCTGCACCTGCAGGTGTGGTGGTGGGGCGTGGTGATCCTGGGGCTGGGCCTGGCCACTGCGCTCTACGGCGTGGTGTTTTCCGCCGTGCAAAGCGACATGAAGCGCCTGCTCGCCTACTCCTCGATCGAGAACATCGGCTTCATCCTGGTGGGCATCGGTCTTACCGTCACATTCCAGGCTTTCGGCATGCGCGCGCTCGCCGCGCTCGCGCTCACCGCGGCGCTGTACCACAGTATCAATCACGCCTTCTTCAAGAGCCTGCTGTTCCTCGCCACCGGTTCGGTGCTGCACGCTACGCACGAGCGCGCCCTGGGCAAGCTCGGCGGGCTGATACACCGCATGCCCTGGGTCGCCTGGCTGGCGCTAATCGGCACGCTCGCCATCGCCGGGCTGCCGCCGCTGAACGGCTTCGTCTCCGAATGGCTGCTGCTGCAGGCGTTCCTGTTCACGCCCGGCCTGCCGCATCCCTATCTGAACATGCTGATCCCGGTCGCTGCGGCCGCCGTCGCGCTAGCCGCGGCTTTGGCGGGCTACGTGATGGTCAAGTTCTATGGCGTGGTGTTTCTCGGCCAGCCGCGCGAGACTAGCCTGGCGACTGCCCATGACGCCGGCATCTGGGAGCGCGTCGGCCTGGTCTGGCTGGCGGCCGGCTGCATCGCCCTGGGGGTGGCGCCGGTGGCGGTCATCGGCATTATCGATGCGGTCAGCGGCCAGTTGCTGGGCAAGACGCTGGGGGCGAGCGCGACCGGCTGGATGTTCCTCACGCCCATCAGCGCGGACCGCGCCAGCTACGCGCCGTTCCTGTTCCTGATCGTGATCCTGGTCGTGTGGTTCCTGACCTGGCTCGCCGTGCGCCGGTTCTACCGCGGCGGGGCGCGCCGCGCGCCGCCCTGGGACTGCGGCTTTCCTTTGCTGACCGCCCGCATGCAGGACACCGCCGAGGGCTTCGGCCAGCCGATCCGCCAGGTATTCGAGCCCTTCTTCCGCATGCAGCGCGATCTGCCCACGCCTTTCGACGCCAAGCCGCGCTATCGCGTCAGCGTCGAGGACCATCTTTGGTATTGGCTCTACCTGCCCATCGTCAAAGTCACCGAAATGTTCACCAGCGTGGTGACCCTACTGCAGCGCGGCCGCATTTCGGTGTATTTGACCTACAGCTTTGTCACGCTGCTCGTACTGCTGTTGTTCGTCAGATGATCTCCTGGCCCGGACTCGTCGCCCAACTCACCGAGATCGTGCTCGCGGTGCTGCTCGCGCCGGTGCTGCAGGGCTGGGTCAACCAGTGCCGCGCCTGGCTGCAGAACAAGAGCGGCCCCGGCATCCTGCAGCCTTACCGCACGCTGAGAAAGCTGTTCGCCAAGGAAGCGGTGCTCGCGCACACGGCCTCGCCGCTGTTCCGCGCCACGCCCTACGTGCTGTTCGCCTGCATGTGCCTCGCCGCGGCCATCGTGCCCACGCTCGGCACCGACTTGCCGTTCTCGCCCGCCGCCGACGCCATCGCGCTGGTGGGCATTTTCGCCCTGGCGCGGGTGTTCATCTCGCTCGCCGCCATGGACATCGGCACCGCTTTCGGCACGCTCGGCGCGCGGCGCGAGATGATGGTGGGATTCCTCGCCGAACCGGCGCTGCTGATGGTGCTGTTCAATGCCTCCTTGATTTCCCATTCCACGTCGCTCGCCACCATCGTCGAACACCTGGCGCACATTAAGCTCGGCATCTACCCCAGCCTCGCCTTCGCCGGGGTCGCTTTCACCATGGTGTCGCTCGCCGAGAACGCGCGCATCCCGGTGGACAATCCGTCCACGCACCTGGAACTCACCATGATCCACGAGGCCATGGTGCTTGAGTATTCCGGGCGCCACCTGGCGCTGATCGAGTGGTCCGCGGCATTGAAGCTGTTCGTCTATTCCTGCATCGGCATCGCCCTGTTCTTCCCCTTCGGCATCGCCCAAGGCGGCGACGCCGTGGGTCTCTTGCTGGCGCTGCCCGCGCTCGTGGCCAAACTCGCCGTCGGCGGTTTCGCCATGGCAGTGATCGAAATGGTGAACGCAAAAATGCGCATTTTCCGCGCGCCCGAATACCTCGGCACCGCCTTTCTGCTGGCGGTTCTGGCGATGCTGATCCACCTGTTGCTGGAGGGCTGAGATGAACCTGCCCATGATTTCGCAGATCATCAACCTGCTCGCCGCGATACTGCTGCTGCTCTCGTTCGCGATGCTGACGCAGCGGCGCATCCTGTCGCTCATTAATCTGTTCGCGCTGCAGGGACTGACGCTGACGCTGTCGACCCTGGTCGTGGCTTACGGCACCGGACAACATCACCTGTATTACTCGGCCGCGCTGACCTTCGTGCTCAAGGTGCTGCTTCTCCCCTGGGTGCTGCACCGCCTGATCCGCAAGCTCAGCGCCAAATGGGACGTGGAAACGCTGATCAACATTCCCACCACCATGCTGGTCGGAATCGCGCTGGTGATCCTGGCGTTCAACGTGGCGCTGCCGATCTCGCAACTCGCCGGCACCATCGCCAAGAGCACCCTCGGCATCGCGCTTGCCTGCGTGCTGCTCGCCTTCCTCACCATGATCACGCGCTCCAAGGCGGTGCCGCAGGTGATCGGCTTTCTCGCCATGGAGAACGGGCTGGTCTTCGCCGCAACCAGCGCCACCTACGGCATGCCCATGGTGGTGGAATTCGGCATCGCCCTGGACGTGATGGTGGGCATGGTCATCCTCGGCGTGTTCATTTTCCAGATCCGCGAGCGCTTCGACAGCCTCGATATCAGGCACCTCGAGAAACTGAAAGAAGAATGAGCAACATCGCCCCCGCCAGGTCCGCATGAACTGGCAACTCTACCTCGTACTCGGCACGCCGCTCGCGGGCGGCATCCTGCTCGCGCTGTGGGGGCACAAGAACTGGGCGGCGGAGCTGAACATCGGCATCAGCATCGCCACCTTCATCGCCGCGGCGGCGCTGACCGCGCAGATCATCTCCGCCGGGCCGCTCGTCAGCGCGAACGAACAGTTTTTCGTCGACTCGCTCAACGTATTCCTGGTCGCGCTCACCGCCTTCGTTTCCATGACGACGTCGCTGTTCTCGCGGCCCTACATGCGCATCGAGCACACGCTCGGCAAGCTCTCCGACAACCGGCTGCGCCTGTTCCACAGCATGTACCAGTTGTTCATCTTCACCATGCTGGTGGTGCTGCTCACCAACAACCTCGGCATCCTCTGGGTGGCGCTGGAGGCGGCCACGCTCACCACCGTGCTGCTGGTGAGCCTGTACCGCACGCCGGCGAGCCTGGAAGCGGCATGGAAATATTTCATCCTTTGCGGCGTGGGCATCGCCCAGGCCCTGTTCGGCACCATCCTGCTCTACTCCGCTTCGCAGAAGGTGCTGGGTGCGGGCGGCGGCGCGCTGCTGTGGACACACCTGGAGGCGGTCGCGGGCAGCCTGGAGCCGATGGTGATGTCGCTCGCGTTCGTATTCCTGCTGGTGGGCTATGGCACCAAGGTCGGGCTGGTACCCTTGCACAACTGGCTGCCCGACGCCCACGCGGAAGGCCCGACGCCGGTATCGGCGATCCTTTCGGGCCTGTTGCTCAACGTCGCGCTGTATGCGCTCCTGCGCTGCAAGGTGCTGGTGGACGGCGCCTTGCGCGCGCCCTTCGCCAGCCAGTTGATGATGGGCTTCGGCCTGCTGTCGGTGGTGGTCGCGGCTTTCTTCCTCTCCAAGCAAAAGGACGTCAAGCGCATGTTCGCCTATTCCTCGGTCGAGCACATGGGCCTCGTCACCTTTGCCTTCGGCATGGGCGGGCCTGTCGCCAATTTCGCCGGCCTGCTGCACATGACGCTGCATTCGCTGACCAAGAGCGCGATCTTTTTCGCCGTCGGCCATGCCGCGCAGAAGGCCGGAACGCAAATCATGGACGACATCCGCGGCCTGATCAAAGTTAGCCCTACGATAGGCTGGGGTCTGATGCTCGGCTCGATCGCCATCCTCGGCGTGCCGCCCTTTGGCGTGTTCGCGAGCGAGTTCCTCATCCTCACCACCGCCATGCGCCTGCAGCCCTGGGCCACGCCCTTTCTGCTGATTGCCCTGGGCGTGGCCTTTGCCGCCGTGTTCAGCAAAGTGCAGCCGATGGTATTCGGCGAGACCACGGCCAAGCGCCTGCCGCATGCGCCGGCGCTGATTCCCGTATTTGCCCACCTCGCCATCGTGCTCGTGCTCGGCTTTTACATTCCGCCTTACCTGGTCGACTGGTACCGCGAGGCGGCGAAGCTGATCGGATGAAATCCGGAGGACTGACCCACCATGGCGTTTGACAGCTTGCCGCTGCAACTGACCGAACTGCCCGGCGCGGTGCCCGCATGGCGAGCCGATGCGTCGGCGCAAGCATTGCCGGATATTTGCCAGGCGGTGAAAGACCAGGGCGGCCGCCTCGCTGCGCTGTGGGGAACGGACGAACAGGATCTTGGCCTGGGTTACACGCTGCACCTTGCGCTGGCCAATCCTGGAGGCATGTTGTGGCTGCGCAGCGCGCTGCCCGCGGACCGACCGCAATATCCCGATCTGTCGCCGATCTTTTATCCGGCGCAGCGCATGCAGCGTGCCGCGCGCGATCTGCTGGGAATCGATGCCGATAGCGCGGACCGGCGGCCCTGGCTGCGGCATGCCGCCTGGCAGGACAAAGATCACCCTTTGCGGCGCGATGCAGCCACCGCGACGGTGTTCGAACAAGGCGCAGATGACTACGCCTTCGTCAGCGTAAGCGGCGACGGCGTACATGAAATTCCGGTCGGTCCGGTGCATGCCGGAACGATAGAGCCGGGACACTTCCGTTTCTCCATCGTCGGCGAGAAGGTGCTGCGCCTGGAAGAGCACCTGGGGTACACGCACAAGGGCGTGGACAAACGCTTCCATGGCATGCCGCTCGCCGAAGGCGCGAAGCTCGCCGGGCGGGTGAGCGGAGACAGCACCGTGGCCTACGCCTGGGCCTATTGCATGGCGGCCGAGAGCATCGCCGGGGTAACGCCGCCCGAGCGCGCGCGCATGCTGCGCGCGCTGATGCTGGAGCGCGAGCGCATCGCCAACCACCTGGGCGACCTCGGCAGCCTGGGCAACGACGGCGGCTTGGCGTTCGGTCTGGCGCAATTCATGCGCCTGAAGGAGGACGTGCTGCGTTTGAACGACAAGCTGTTCGGCCACCGCTATTCTATGGACCGCATCGTCCCCGGCGGCGTGGCCATCGACCTCGAGCGCGGCGGCCTGGCTGCGATTCGCGCCGAGTGCGACGCCTTGGAGCGTGAAGTGCGCCTGCTCAAGGACATTTATGACGACCACTCCGGACTGCAGGACCGCTTCCTCACCTGTGGCCGGCTGACACCGAATACGGCGAACAAACTGGGCGTGATCGGCCTGGCCGGGCGTGCCAGCAGCCAGCTCTGGGATGCGCGCACGCAAGCCGCGCCCGCGCCTTACGACGTGCTCGGCGTGCGCATGAAGACCCACAAGAACGGCGATGTCGCCGCGCGCGTCATCATGCGCTTCGACGAAATCTTCGAATCGCTGCGCCTGGTCCGCGTCATCGTCGGGCGCATCGAACCGGGCGAGATCGCGCTGCCACTGGCCTCGCTCCCTGCCGGCAGGACGGGACTGGGCTGGATCGAGGGCTGGCGCGGCGAATCGGTGGTCGCGCTGGAATCGGGCGCGGACGGTTGCATCCGCAACTGCCACGCACACGACCCTTCCTGGCAGAACTGGCCGGCGCTGGCGTTCGCAGTGTTCAACAACATCGTTCCCGATTTTCCCTTGATCAACAAATCGTTCAGCCTGTCGTATTCAGGTTGTGATTTGTAATGGAAGCTTATTGCAATATGAGGGGATATCTCGCCTCATGTTCCCCTAACTCAGGGGCCGTTTCGGCAATTCCGAAACGGCCTTTCAACTATCCGCTCCAACGCTCATGTACCAACTGCTGAAACAGATCGTCCGCGTCGGCATCAAGACCGAAGCGCCGCCGCAGAGCGACGAGACGCTGCGCCTGGTGAGCCAGCGGCTGCAGCAGGAAATCCTGGGCATGTTCGCCGGGTCGCTCGCCATTCGCCATGTCGACGCCGGCTCCTGCAACGGCTGCGAGCTCGAGATCCACATGCTCAACAATCCCTATTACAACATCGAGGGACTGGGCATCAAGTTCGTCGCCAGTCCGCGCCACGCCGATTTGCTGCTTGTGACCGGACCGGTATCGCGCAACATGGAAGTGGCGCTCAAGCGTACTTTCGATGCCATGCCCGCGCCCAAGCTGGTGGTGGCGGTGGGCGACTGCGGCTGCAGCGGCGGAATATTCGGCGAGAGCTACGCCAGTTGCGGCCGCGTAAGCAACGTGATCGCGGTCGATGTCGCCGTGCCCGGCTGCCCGCCCACGCCGACGGCGCTGATGCAAGGCATATTCACCGCTATCAGTTCGCGCGGCCGCGACCGCGCCTGAAGTCCGCGTGAGCAGTCCGACGCTGCCGCTGGTCGCGCTGTGCGGCGTGACCATTTTCGCGTTGCGCGGCGGCCACGCGCGCATGCCAGTCGAGCAGTTGCAGCCGCAATAGCGCAGCGCTGCGCGCTGTCGCAGCGTATGTCGTCGCGTATAGCGTAGCGTATTGCGGTAACGCTCGCTTTCAGATATAAACAAGATGCTGTCGCAACACCCCAGTCGTACTCACCCGGTCGTACTCATTTCTAGACAAAAAACGCAAGCTTGATCATGCAAAAAAAATACGCCTCTTTTTCGGGCAGGATGCTGATGATCGGTTTTGGCGCTGTCGGACAAGGCTCGCTGCCGCTGATCCTGCGCCACATCGACCTGCGGCCGGAACAGATCGCGATTGTCACCGCCAACGAATTCGGCAAAGACATCGCCGCCGAGTACGGCGTCCGGTTCCGCGTCGAACCTCTGACGCGGGACAACTACGCCGCCATCCTCGCGCGCGAGCTCGGCCCCGGGGATTTCCTGGTCAACGCCTCGTTCGACGTATCCAGCGTCGCCCTCATCGAGTGGTGCCAGCAGCACGGCGTGCTCTATATCGATGCCTGCATCGAGCCCTGGCCGGGCAGCCATACCGACGCCTCGGTGCACGCCAGCCGCCGCTCGAATTACGCCTATCGCGAAGCCGCGCTGGCGCTGCGCGCCAAATTCGCCTCCGGGCCGACCTGCGTGCTGATGCATGGCGCCAACCCGGGCCTGGTGTCGCATCTGGTAAAGCAGGCGCTGCTCAACCTCGCCGGCGACCTGAGCGTGGACGCCGGCGAACCGCGCAGCCGCGAGGCTTGGGGGCGACTCGCTGCGCAATTGGAGGTGAAGGTGATCCACGTGTCCGAGCGCGACCACCAGACCAGCCGGGTGCGCAAGTGCAACGGCGAATTCGTCAATACCTGGTCGAGCGAGGCGTTCTGCGGCGAATCGCTGCAGCCGGCTGAACTCGGCTGGGGCACGCACGAACGCAACTGGCCGCAAGATGGGCGCGAATACGGTTTCGGCAGCGGCGCCGCGATCTATCTCGACCGGCCGGGCGTGGCCACCCGCGTGCGCTCCTGGGCGCCCCACGAGGGATCCTTTCACGGCTGGTTGATCTCGCACGGCGAGGCGATCTCCATTCCCGACTACCTCTGCGTGCGCGAGAACGGCAAGGTGATTTACCGGCCGACCTGCCACTACGCCTACCACCCCTGCGACGACGCGGTGCTGTCGCTGCAGGAATTCGCCGGCAACGGCTGGCGCTTTCCGCCGCGCCAGCGTCTGCTGCGCGACGAGATCGATGCGGGCTTCGATGAACTGGGCGTGCTGCTGATGGGTCACAAGAAAGGGGCCTATTGGTACGGCTCGCAGCTCGGCATCGAAGAAACGCGCAAGCTGTGTCCGCACAACAACGCCACCAGCCTGCAGGTGAACGCCCCATACGTGGCAGCCATCGTCTGGGCGCTGCAACATCCCAAGGCCGGCATCGTCGAGCCGGACGAGCTCGACTATCGGGCACTGCTCGATATGTCCACGCCCTATCTCGGTAAACTGGTCGGCGTGTACACCGACTGGACCCCGCTCGCCGGTCGCGGCAGCCTGTATCCGGAGGACATCGACGCTTCCGACCCGTGGCAGTTCCGCAATTTCCGGGTGACCTGATTGGTCGGCACACCGCCTGGGCGCACGCGCCCTGCTTGCCGCAACTGAGGTTCCGCCTCCCGCGGCGAGCTTTTTTGGCAGACACGCCTGCCGTATCCGCGGAATCCGCAGCGGCGCGGCCCCGCTCTATCGCCGCAGGGGTTGATGTACGTCAAATCGAGCCAGCGGTGTTCGTTTAATATCGCCAGGACAAATGGGGTCGACGCTCGCTGAGCTGTCGGCCGGGAAACACAGAAGCAGGGAAGGGGCAGATCGTACGCAGGGGCATGGCCGCGGTCGACATGGCGGCCGCGCGGCGCATGTCATTTTTTTTGCGGATCCGCGTTGCGCGGGCTGAAAGCGCGGCCGCCGACCTGAACGTTACGCAGCAACAATCGCCGAGATTGGAAGAAATGACTTTGTCCAGTGCATGACAGGACAGGGTAACGTTTATCTAACTGGGGAATCGAAGGCCATGCGTGTTTCAAAACTTGCAACGTGGGTAATGGCGGCGGTCATTTGTCTGGCGGGAGCATCCGTCATTTGGCAGGACCAGGCCAGGGCTGCCGACTCTGCCAGTAGCGTGGCATCCGAGAAGGTGGTCGGAAACCCCGAGAACGCGATCTGCCTGGGCTGCCATGGAAACGAAGGTTTTGCGATGCCGGGCGCGGACGGGCAGATGCGCGACCTGCACGTGATCCAGGACAGGTTCGGCAACAGCGTGCATGGAAAGCGACTCTGCACAGAATGCCACAAGGACATTGTCGAAATTCCGCACAAGACCGGCGTCACCCACAAGGTAAGCTGCGTCACCTGCCACGAGGCGCTGTGGGACAAGGCGAAGCAGGAAGAGAAGACCCAGACCCCGGAGAATGCGAGACTGGGCGTAGTGGTGCAGCAGATCGACCGGTTCATGAAGTCGATCCACGCGCGGCCGAACAAGGACGACCAGTCGCGCACCAACGCAACCTGCTACAACTGCCACGACCCCCACTATGTCTATCCCACCGGCAGTCCGCAACGCCAGGCGTGGCGGCTGAACATTCCGAATGTCTGCGGCAAGTGCCATGAAGGCCAGCTCGAGTATTACAAGACCTCGGTACACGGAAAAGAAGTGCTGCAGAACAAGAACCCCAACGCAGCCATCTGTTCCGACTGCCACACGACGCACGATGTCGAAAATCCGGCGAAGGATTCGGCCAAGCTCATCATCACCAAGAACTGCGGCAACTGTCATAAGGACAGCCTGAAATCCTATACGGAAACCTATCACGGCCAGGTCAACAAGCTGGGCTACGCCTATACCGCCAAGTGCTTCGACTGCCACGGCAACCACGGGATCCAGCGCGTCGACAATCCGGAGTCGACGGTGTACCCGGCTAACCGGCTGAAAACCTGCCAGCAATGCCACAAGGAGGCCACGCAGGGGTTCACCACATTCGAGCCGCACGGCACGAGCCATGACTTCGGCCGCTATCCCTATATCTGGATCGCGTCAAAATTCATGATCCAGTTGCTCGTCGGCACATTTGCGTTCTTCTGGACGCATACCGCGCTGTGGTTCTACCGCGAGTACAAGGACCGCCAGGCGCGCAAGACGCGGCCGCATGTGCGCACCGATGCGCTGGAACTGAAGGGCAGGTATTTCCGCCGCTTTCCGCTGCTGTGGCGCGTTGGCCACCTTATCTTCGCTCTGAGCCTGATGATTCTGACCTTGACCGGCATGTCGGTGTTCTACGCCGACAGCGCCTGGGCGCCGGTCGTAATGAACGCGTTCGGCGGCCCGAAAGTGGCGGCGCTCGTACACCGAACGGCGGCCGTGATCTTCGCCAGCGTATTTATCGGGCATATCATTTATGTTGTTCTGCGCCTGCGCAAGAGCTGGAGAACGTTCCAATGGTTCGGCCCCAACTCCCTGATTCCGCGCTGGCAGGATTTGTGGGACATCGTCGCCATGTTCAAGTGGTTCTTCGGCCTGGGGCCGCGTCCCGTGTTCGACCGCTGGACCTACTGGGAGAAGTTCGACTACTGGGCGCCGTTCTGGGGCGTGACGATCATCGGCATGAGCGGCGTCATGCTCTGGTTCCCGAACGTGACCGCCTCGTTCCTGCCCGGCTGGGTGTTCAACGTGGCGACAATCTTCCACGGCGAAGAGGCGCTGCTCGCAGCCTTGTTCCTGTTCACCGTGCACTTCTTCAACAATCACTTCCGGCCGGACAAGTTCCCGCTGGATGTGGTGATGTTCACCGGTTCGGTGTCGCTGGAGGAGTTCAAGCACGAGCACACGGTGCAATACAACCGTCTGGTCGAAACCGGGGAACTGTCGAAGTACCTGGTGGACGAACCTTCGCGACCGATGACTCTGGGGTCGAAGATACTCGGATTCAGCCTGATCGCGTTCGGCCTGATCCTGCTGGTGCTGGTGCTGACCGGTTTCATCGGTAGCATGATGGGCTGATGCAGGCGATGCGAATGCGCCCCGGGCGAAACAAACCGGGCGCGGCGTAGAGGAGGGACCGGACTATATTTTCGGTCGCTAACGGGCTAGAATATAGGCGTGATGGATGGCGCCGGGCGGTGCTTGGTCCGGCCGCTCGCAAACATGCGCCGAACCACTTAACTTTGAGACTACCGATGAAAATTTCGATTTTGTGCGTTATCGCGCTGGCGCTGACGCTGCTGGGCTGCACGGACAAGGCCGGGCCCACCGACCAGAAGCCGGTGGCCGATGTCGCGGCAGGCAAAGTCATGGCGGAGCGCGACTGCAAGGCCTGCCACGGTCTCGATGGCAAAGGCATCGCGCCGGCGATTCCAAACCTGGCGGCGCAGCGGGCGCCCTATCTGTACAACTCGCTGAAAGAGTACAAGGACGGCAAGCGTTCGCATGCGGCGCTGAAGAACATGGCTTCGAACATGAGCGAGGCGGACCTGCGCAATGTGGCCGCGTACTTCGCCAGCCTGCCGCCGATCGCCACTGCAGCGACTTCGGATATCAAACACTCGTCACCCTACGAACAGGGCAAGGCGGCGGCGGCGGCCTGCGCCCAGTGTCATGGCGAGGACGGCAACAGCAAGATTCCCGGCACGCCCAGCCTTGCGGGCCAGCAGCCGCATTATCTCGTCAACGCGATCCAGGAATATCACCAGGGCGATCGCGCAAAGGACGCGATGCGATCAACTCTGCGTGACACGGACAACCCGGAGTTGGAAAGTCTGGCGCTGTATTTCGCCTCTCAAACCCCGGTCAAGCGCACCGCTCCGGCTCAAGGCGATCCGGCAGCCGGCGAGCCCGCGACTGCGATGTGCGGCGGCTGCCATGGTTCTCACGGCGTGAGCGTCGATGCCGCAACGCCCAGCCTTGCCGGCCAGGATCCGCAATATCTGGCGAAGGCGATCAAATCGTATCGGACGACGCGCAAGAACTGGGGCATGCAGCGCTATGTCGCCGGTCTGAGCGACAAGGACATCGACAATATCGTCGCGTACTACGCGTCGAAGGAGCCGAAGGCCGCTGACCAGGTGCCGACATCGACGCAGGAGCTGGCGGCGAAATGCGATCGTTGCCACGACCAGGACGCCAGCGCGACGATGGCGGCGCCAAAGATGAAGGGCCAGGACAAGGATTATCTGGTGATGGCTCTAAGGGCCTATCGCGACGGCAAGCGCGAAAGCTCGACCATGCACACGATGAGCTTCCCCTACAGCAACGCGATCATACACAGCCTCGCGTCCTGGTACGCCAGCCAGCCGGCGAAATAGCCGCCGGGCGGCCAAGAACAACTGGCGGAAACAACTGGCGCAAGCCTCGCCGCCGGAAAGCAAAAACAGCCCGGACATTGCCGGGCTGTTTCTTGTTTTGGCTGGCGCCCGTTTGGCGACTGCCCGGGCCGCCCTTCATTTCAGCCGATGATTCGAGGTCCTCCATCGACTCTTTCCAGAACCGGCGCCGGCGTGCTCCCGATCCACATCTGGTACATCGAGATGAACCACATCGTGGCAAAGCTCACGCCCATCACGCCGCCGGCGGCCATGGTCACCCATGCGAACGGATGGTATACCTTGACCAGGTACCATGAACTGATGTCGACCGCCTCGCTGAGCAGAGGCAGGCCCATGACCAGGTACTTGAACCACAGCGGCCGCACGTAGGCATGGCTGAAGATGATGCCGACGATGAAGAAAATGAAAGTCATCCCGAACAGGTGGATGTGGGAAACGCGGACCAGGGTGAAGATATCGGTTCCGGTGTCCTGCTCGGTCACTTTCTTCATATTGTCGTAGCCGCCCAGGTTCATCAGGTGCGGGTTGCTGCCGTCATGGCAGGACATGCAGCGCTTGTCTATGGTCGGCCGGATGAAGGTTTCATAGGTCGGGCGATCCGCGCCTTTCTGTGCCCAGTTCACCAGCGCGCTGGCTTCCTCGGCCGGCAACATGGTGGACATCGGCCCGCGCAATGCCGCTTCGAGCTTCGATCCTTTCCCGCTGCCGCTATAGGCTATGACGAGATCCTCATAAGAAAGACCCGGCCTTCCGTCGCGACCGGAGTAGACGTGCACCAGGTACAACATGCCGAACAGGTAACCCATGCCGAGTATGCACAACGCCCCCGTATACAGGATGCGCAAGCTGAATGGCAGTTCCGAATAATGGTTATAGAGCCGGTGCAGCGGGGTTTCGCTCATGATCGATTCCTTTGACTTTTTTTGGAACACGCGGCTGCCACTACCTCCGCCAGCCGCGGGGCTCCTCCTTGTAAATCGGTGCAGCGACTAGCGTCACCCTGAAAAGACTTAGCCGGCAATGTGGCCTTCAATCCGGGGCCTCACTTGGACGGCAGCGGCATGTATATCACCGAGCGCGCCTTCTGCCGCGCATAGTGCGCCGCGAGACCCCGAATATCTTCCTCGCTCAGGCCGTCCAGCATCGCCGTCATTGCCGTGCTCTTGCGCTCGCCCTTCTGATAGGCGCGCATCACCCGCTCCAGATATTCGGGACGTTGCGCCGCGAGCGCAGGCACACGCGGATCGGTGCTGTTGCCGCCGACGCCATGGCAGCGATCGCAGCGCTGCGCCATCTCTTCGGTGGTGAGCGGCTTGCGCACCTTGGGCTGCTGCGGCATTTGGTTCGCGTAGTAGGCCGCCAGAGCCTTGATGGCGCCGTCGTCGACGGATGCGGCCGGAGCCTTCATCGCCGCATCGCTGCGCGATCCGTCCTTGTAACTTTTCATCGCAGCAATGAAATATTGCGCATCCTGGCCAGCGAGGCTGGGTGCGGTTCCCGTGCTCACGCCGCCTTCGCCATGGCAGCCGGCGCATGCCGCTGCGGCGCTCTTTCCCGCCTCCTTATTGCCCGGCGAGGGCGTCTTCGCCTTGCCCGGCTTTTGCAGCGCATAGAAGAGCGCGATGTTATCGAGTTCCGCGTCGGTGACCGCCGAAACCAGGGTCTTCATCATGTCATGCTTGCGCTGACCGCTTTTGTAAGCCTTGACCGACGCGACGAGATATTTCGGGTCCAGTCCGACCAGGTTCGGCATTCCAGCCGTGCTGCTGATCCCGGCGTCGCCATGACAGCCGGAGCAACCGGCTGCTGCGGCCTTGCCGGCACTCACCGGGTCCTTGGCCGCTCCAGCCTTGGCGCTGCCGCTCACCGTGGGCGGCGCCGGTTCGACGTTGGCGTAGTATGCCGCCACTTTGACCAGTGCGTCGTCGCTCAGAAATTTGACCGCGATGTTCATCGGCGTGTTGCCGCGCCCGCCCACCTGGTATACGCGCAGTTCCTGGTAAAGGTAGCCCGGGCGCTGACCTGCGATATTGGGCATGTCCTTGTCCTTGCTCCTGGCAATGCCGGTTAGCCCGTGGCAGCTTGCGCAGGACGCTTCGGCTACGCGCTTGCCCTCGGCAATGTCCTGGGGAGTCGCCAGCGCGGCGCGCAGCTCGCCGCTGCCAGCGGAATCGGCTGTGGCGGCGGGCGCGGCGCCGGCTACCACAAGCCCTGCGATCAATATGCCCATCGCCAGCATATTGGAAACCGGAATCCGTGCGCTTCGCTTCATCAACGTTCCTTCGATCGACCATACAAACCTGCAATATCCGCTGCCCGCGCAATCAATCATCGCTGGAATCTGCTGCTCGAATGCGGGGGGTAAGCCTAACGGTATGCGTCTTATGCTTTTGCCTATCAGCACAGCGCAGAATTTTAACATGAACCGGGAATATTCGCAGACAGGATCAACGCCGCAAGGCGCGGCGAGCAGTCTATTTTGCCGCGTCTTGCCGGCCGCCGCGCACCGCGAGCATCGCCGCTTCCATGCGGCTGCGCACATGCAGCTTCTCCAGGATATTGGTGATGTAATGCTTGATGGTTTTCTCCGACAGGTGCAGGCGGTCGCCGATCTCGCGATTGGTCAATCCCTGCACCACCAACTGCAGAATTTCCGACTCGCGCTCGGTCAACCCTTCCAGCGGATCCTGCGGCGCCGGACTGCGCGTGAGCGTGACCAGAATCCCCGCGGCAAGCGAAGGCGTGACGTAGACCTCGCCTTGAGCCACCGAGCGGACCACGCGCGCCAGTTCGTGCGCCGAGACGCCCTTGAGCACATAGGCGCGGGCGCCGGCCTTGAACGACGCAAGCAATTTGTCCTCATCCTCCGCGACCGTCAGCATCAGAACCTTGGTCGCTGGGCATGCAGTTCTGATCTTGTCGGCGGTGACTATGCCGCCCCAGCCGGGCATGGTGATATCGAGCATCACCACGTCCGGAACCAGGTCGCATGCCATGCGCAGTGCATCCTCGCCGCATGAGGCCTGACCAACGACGTCGAAATCCGGCTCCGAGGCGAGGGAATGCACCACACCTTCGCGGAACAGCGGATGATCGTCCGCGACCAGAATGCTGATGCTGTCAGCCATCGCTGTACTCCAGTTGTGTCAGAGGCAACGACGCGCGCACCACCGCGCCCTGACCCGGGGCGCTGCGCACTTCGAAATCGCCGCCCAGCAGTTCCACCCGCTCGCGCATCCAGTCGAGTCCGAAATGGCCGTCCACCTTCAACGCTTGGGGGTCGAAACCCGGGCCGTCATCGGCCACTTCGACGCTCACCTCGCCGGCGGTGCCGGTCACCGCTACGCGCTGATTGCGACCGCCGCCGTGGCGAAAGCCGTTGGCCAGCGATTCCTGCAGCACCCTGAACAGCGTGATTCTCACCGGCAACGGCGCCGACTCAGGAGCGTCCCTGAGTGTAATCGGCACGGCGACGCCGGTTTTGCGCTGATGGTCGGCGGCGGCGCGCTGCAGGGTCTCGGCCAGCGAGAGCTGCTCTATTTCCGGCAACTGCAGGCCGCGCAGGATAGCGCGCAGGTCGGTGAGCGCGGACTGCAGCGCAAGGTGTACCGTGCGAAAGTCCTCGCTCACGTTGCCGCCTCGGCCGACGGAATGTTCACAGTTCCCGCAGGTGTCGGCGAGCGCCTCGATGCGCATCGACGCCAGCGCCAGCCCCTGGCCCGGCCCATCGTGCAGGTCCGTGGCGATATTGCGCAGGAACTGCTCATTCAGCGCCATGGTGCGGGCGGCGGCGCGATTTACCCTGTCGTGGAGCTGCTCGTTCTGGAGCAGCAGCGCCGTAAGCTGCGCAACTTTCTCGCTCAGTTCCCGCTGCGTCGCCGTGATGGTGTCATTTGCCTTCCTCACCAGGGTCGCGAGCAGCGCAAGCATTGCCAGGGTTATTGCGCCGTGCACGCCCCAACTGCGCAATTGCGCGACGCGCACGCTCTGCCCCAGGCCCTCGGCGGTATGGAAAAATCCCGCGACCGCGAGCACCGTCCGGTCGCCTTCGGCGCGTAGCGGACTATAGGTCTCAATCAGACGTGACCAGCGTGTGTCCCTGAATACATTCTCCAGTTCAGTCTGTTCCACGATGCGCGAGCGCACCTCGCCGGAAAACGCCGATGCCAGCGGTCGCTCCATCGTATACACGGTCCCCACCGCAGAAGGATCGGTGCTGTCGTAAATGATGCGGCCATTGCGCCCCCAGATCTTGAGCGCCACGACGTGCTCGCCCAGGTGCGTGCCCGAGAGCATGCGGTCGAGTGCAACCCGGTCGGCATCGTCCAGGTGCTCGCCGCCGGCCAAGGACTGCACATGAGGGGAAATGGCGCCGTCCAGATACATATTGGTGACGATGCCGGTGCCGCTGATAACGCCGGCTTCGATCTGACGGCCCACCCAGGTGCCGATCAGCACCATTCCGCCCAACAGGATGAGGAAGCCGATCAGCAGAAACCGGTGGACGAGGCTGAGCCTGGAAAGCGCGTTCATGGCGATGCAAGTTTATCCTAAGAATCCGTAGCAAGCGTCAGCTCGTCCCACGGCCAAGCCGGCGCCCGCCTTGGAGATCCCTTCGCGGATGAGCGCTCGCCGTCTATCGAAATCCCCACTGATTTTGTCAACCTTGGTCCGCTGACAGCGTAGCAGGCGCGACGTGCGGCCGCCACCGCCTATGGTCTCAGACCAAGGTCGCGCCGGTCTGCCCGAAATCGCGCAAAGAGTCCGTTGTGATCCGGCGCCCGATTGCGCATCATCGTGCTCAAGGAACAAGCACCAGAGCCATGTCAACCCGATGTTTCATCTGCTCGAAAACACCTCTTTTCACATTCATGCTGGGCGCAATTCTCGCGTACTCGCCCGGCGCCATTCGGCCCGCGTTTGCGTCCGGCGCCAGGCCGAACATCTACGCGGCCATATTGGAAGAGCAAGGCCGGGCGGCGCCGGAAATATCGACGGACGAAATGAACGCGATTCTGTCCACGGGCGGCGCCCTCGTGTTTGATGCGCGGCCGAAAAACGAGTATGCGCTCGCGCATATTCCCGGAAGCATCAATCTGGACGAGCGGCAGCTCGGGCGCTTCACCCAGACCTATGCGGACCGGACCGCCGCCATCGTGGTGTATTCCAACGGCCCGTTCTGCGACCTGGCCAAGTCCAAATCCGATGATCTGGTGCGCCTGGGGTATTCGAAAGTCAGCCGCTATCAGCTTGGTCTGCCGGTTTGGCGCATCCTGGGCAATGCCGCGGAGACGAACCTGCAGGGCTTTCGCGAAATCTTTCGCGCGCGCAATGCCGTGATCGTGGACGCGCGTCCGCGCGCCGAGTACGCGGCCGGCACCATACCCACCGCGCAGAGCATCCTTGCGGGCGAAGCAAGCAAGGCCAAACAGGACCGCCGCCTGCGCTATCTAGACCCGAATATCCAAATAGTCGTATTCGCCAACAGCGCCCGGAAAGCGCGCGGCGTGGCCGAGGAAATTTCCCGCAACGCTTACCCGAACAGCAGCTACTTCGGCGGAACCTATGAAGAATTGAAACGCGAGAAATTTTTCCTGGAACGCAAACCATCCCCTTATTTCTTAGACGGTCTTAGCCGGTGACCTGAAAGGCAACCATGCCCAAACATATCGTTCGATTGATCCTCATCATTGTTGCTGTTCTTGTTGTCTCGGCGATCGCCGCGCCGCTGCTCACGGTCGATTCGTTCTATCGTTTCGGTCACTACCGCGCCAACTCGGTTGCGGAAATCGCCGCCAAGGAGCCGGTCTACCAGACGCCGCGCTATTGCTATGGCTGCCACACGGAGCGCCGCGCACAATGGTCGGCCGGCAGCCACAAGAGCGTTATCTGTGAAGTGTGCCATGGTGCAGCGCTGGGCCATCCCCAGAACGGCAAGCTGCCCATCCCCTCCGATACGGTGAAACTTTGCACCCAGTGCCACGAGGCCATGCCGGCAAGGCCGCGTACCCAGCCGCAAATCGTGGTCGCTCAGCACTCGGGCGGCCAGCAATGCACCGTCTGTCATAACCCGCATTCGCCCAAGATCTCGGCCGCTGCCGCGAAGCTGAGCGGCGACGCGGCAGCCGGCAAGCAGAGCGCTGCTGCCTGTGACAGCTGCCACGGCGCCGATGGGATCAGTCCGAACGATAGCTGGCCGAATCTTGCCGGGCAGAACGCAGCCTATCTGGTGAGGATACTGACTGCGTACAAATCCGGTGATCAGACGGACGCAATGATGACGCCGATGGCGCAGGCGCTGAAGGATGCCGACATCCAGAATCTCGCCGCTTATTACACCGGCTTGAGTTGCAAAGCGACGCCCGGCGGGAAGGCTGTGGGCGATGTCGCCGCAGGCGAGGCCTTGGCGAAAAACTGCACGGCCTGCCACGGAGAGGGCGGCAGGGGCGCCAATCCCGCCTGGCCGAAACTGGCCGCGCAAAAGCCCGGTTATCTGGTAAACGTGCTCAAGGCATTCAAGGCGGGGCTGCGCAAGGATCCGATGATGGCGGGCGTTTCCAGAGGCCTGAGCGACACCGACATCGCAAACCTCGCTGCCTACTACGCCGCGCAGAGTTGTCAGTCTACCAAATAGGGGAAGGCGAAATCATGACGAAAGACTCCAAACCTACGCTGGCCGCGCGGCGTGCATTCCTTGCCAAGCTCGGCGGCGCCGCAACCTGCGCCGGCGCCGCGGTGGGTGCCGCGACTTTGGGCATCATTCCGGCTGCTTCGGCAAAAAACGAACCCGCATCCGCCGGCGCTTCGTTTCCGACGAAGGACTATGACTGGACCAAGCACCAATGGGGCTTCGGCGTGGATGCGACGAAGTGCATCGGCTGCCTGCGCTGCGTCGAGGCGTGCAAACGGGAAAACGACGTCCCCGCCAACGCGCACCAGTTCCGCACCTGGGTGGAGCGCTATGTCCACCTCGAGGGCGACGAGCAGGTGCACATCGACAGCCAGCAGGACCCGGTAAACATAGAGGCTTCCGGTTCGGAAAGGACGTTCCGCTTTGCCAACCGTTACAAGGACGCGAAGGTGGAAAAGGCGTTCTTCGTGCCCAAGCTGTGCAATCACTGCACCCATCCGTCGTGCGTGCAGGTGTGCCCCACCGGCGCCACCTACCGCACCGAAGACGGCGTGGTGCTGGTCGACGAGTCCTATTGCATCGGCTGCAGATACTGCGTGCAGGCCTGCCCCTACGGCGCGCGTTTCCTGAACGAGGAAAAGGGCGTGGCGGACAAGTGCACCTGGTGCTATCACCGCATCACCAAGGGACTGCAGCCCGCCTGCGTCGAGGTGTGCCCGGTAGGCGCCCGCGTTTTCGGCGACTTGAAGGACAAGCAGAGCCCGGTCAGCCTGTTCATACGCAATAACCGGGTGCAGGTGCTCAAGCCCGAAATGGGCAATGCGCCCAATGTTTTCTATGTTGGCATCGACAAAGAGGTGAACTAGTGGAATCGATTATTCATTTCGCCCCTTACACGGGCTGGGTATATCCGAACGAAACGGTATTCGAGTGGTCGATTCTGATCGCGGTCTATCCCTACATCACCGGGCTGGTCGCAGGCGCGTTTACGGTGTCCAGCCTGTATCAGGTGTTTGGCTTCGAGCGGCTGAAACCGGTGGCGCACATGGCCTTGCTGACTTCGCTCAGTTTCATGATCTTCGTGCCCACGCCACTGCTGCTGCACCTGGGGCATCCGGAACGCGCATTCAACGCCACCATCACGCCGCATCTGACCTCGGCCATGGCCATGTTCGGCTTTTTCGCGAGTTTTTACGTTGCCCTGCTGCTGGTGGAAGGCTGGTTCGCAAACCGCCCGTACATCGTCGAGCAGGCGCAAAAGAGGACGGATCTGCTGGGAAGGTTCTACCGCCTGCTGACCCTGGGCTCCTATGACGTCTCCGAGCATGCCCTGCGCTACGACAAGAAGTGGATTTTCGCACTTGCCGTCATCGGCATTCCGGGCGCCCACGGCCTGCACGGCTATGTCGGGTTCATGTACGGCTCGGTCAAGGCGCGCGAATGGTGGTCCTCCGATCTGATGGCGGTCATTTTCCTGTTCTCGGCGATCATCTCCGGCGTTTCGCTGCTGGCGGTGCTCTACGTCGCGACGTGCAAGATGCGCAAGATACCGGTGGATCTGGCCTGCCTGAAAGGCCTCGCCTATACAATCTGGGCCTTCATCATGGTTGCACTGCTACTCGAAGGCCTGGAATTCGCCAACATGGTCTATAAGAACCGCGAGGGCATGGACATGATCATGCAGTACGTGACCGGTCCGCTTTTGGTGCCGTATTTCATCCTGCAGTTTGCCGTCGGCGCGATCACGCCGTTCCTGTGGCTGTCGTACATGATCTGGCGCGGCACCACCGGCAAGGCATTGGTTGTGGGGGTGACGGTGTGCGCCTGCCTGGTGCTGTTTTCCGTGTTCATGATGCGCTGGAACGTGGTCATCGGCGGGCAGGAAATCTCGAAAACCGGCAAGGGATTGTTGAGCTATCACCTGCCGTTATGGGGCAAGGAGGGCGCGCTCATGGCGATCTTTCTAACCACCGCGCCGCTCGGCCTGCTGTATGTACTGACCCGGCTGTTTCCGCCCTGGTCGGATGCGGCGACGCACACCCACTCCTGAAGTGCAGCCGCAGCACCCGCTATCGCTTGCCGTATCCACCCCGGTTCGGTTGGCAGGCTGGTTCGATTGATTCGAAATGCAATATCAACGTGAAAGGAAGACGAAATGAAACGAGTAATGATCTTGGCTGGAGCAGTAGCGGTACTCATGGCCGGCGGACAAGTTGTGGCCGCGGACGGTAAAGCGGTATTCGAGAAGACTTGCAAGGGTTGCCATACGGCGATGAAACCGAAGATGGGCGACAAGGCCGCCTGGGCGCCGCTGATCGCGCAGGGCGCTGGCACCTTGACCGCAGTCGTGATGAAAGGCAAGAAACCCATGCCACCCAAGGGTGGGGCCAAGAACGAAGACGAGGTAAAGGCCGCGGTTGAATACATGATCAGCCAAAACAAGTGATAGCGTACGCTGCCGACGCTTGATCGGTACCCAAGCGGCTACCCGCGACAACCAACTCGGGGCGCGCCCGGAGCGCGCGCCGAGCTTTTTATTTTGCGATATATTGTCACGCATGTCGGTGGGACCGGGATAGATGATCAGGCATCTGGAAATTTTCGGCCAGGTACAGGGCGTGGG